>JBAVJB010000117.1:0-13455 GCA_049687495.1 Salinimicrobium sp. | reverse complement strand
CCAGAGCATCACTGAGGTAAGTGTAGTAGGCGGAAAGGTCGAGCTGCAACCTTCCGAGGTCCATCCTGCTGCCCAGCTCGGCGTTGTATGCCGTTTCAGGTTTAAGATCGGGATTGGGAACAACTACGGCACCGGGTTCAGAATCAAAGATCTTCCCCACATCATCAATATTAGGTGCCCTAAAAGCTGAAGAAAGATTGAATCTCCATCCAAAAATGTCATTTTGCTGCCACCTTAATCCTGCACTCCCCGTGAAGGCGCCGGTGTTAAGGTTGGCATCCTCAAAAGGAAAGTCATAGACCTCAGGATCAAAAGTCGCATCTAGAAGGATATGGCTGTACCTCGCGCCTGCCTGCAAATGTAGATCCGGGCGCAGCTGCCACTTCCAGCTTGCATAAGCGGCCATAGATTGCCAGGAGGAAGCATTGGGATACCGGGAGCCGCCGGGTGCAACTTCACCGGTAATAATATTCGTTTCGGCCCCTGTGGAATTCACATTGTTCAATACGTATTCAAGACCGTAAAATAATTTACTTCCAAAAAAGCCTTTTTCGAAGTCCAGGTTTGCCGACCATGCATCTACCTCTTCTCTAGTCTCAAAAAGGATTTCTGCACCAAAGTCACGATCGTTTCGGCTCTCCCTAAACTTTTGATATGCTGCTATAAACCGGGCGTCATCATACAGCCTGCCGTTCCCTGCCTTCTCAATGCGGAAATTTGCCTGCAGCCATTCCTGCGGACCGTAATACCACTTCGCTGCCCTTAACTGCCCGCCCTTTTTGCGATAAAGCCTGTCATAGCGGGGAAAATCTGAAGTGGTCGTATAGGTCAATCCAAGATTTAGATCCCAGTCGGCGCTGGGTTGAAATCTTATCTTCTGAAGAAAATTATACTGTTCATAACCCGTTGGCACCTGCACCTTTGGATCGGGATTTTCCACGACGACATCCTGCCCGTCGCGACGTACCACATATTCCGGCCGCAGGTATTCTTCGGGGCCGTGGCTGCCCATCTCTAGATCTCCAAAATCTGAAAAACTGAAGCTGCTCAAAAAAGCCCATTTTTGACGCCCATAGTTCAGGTCAACATGAGCAGTCTTCTCCTCATTGGCAGTAGCGTATCGAGTGTAGGCGCTGCCGGACCAAAGGCTGACTTCCTCCGAAGAAAATTGAGGAGAAAGCGTATAGAAATTCATCACGCCGCCAATGGCATCACTACCATAGATCACCGAACCCGGACCAAAAAGTACCTCCACATCTTCCACCGCCAAAGGATCGATGGAGATCACGTTTTGCAGATTGCCGCTCCTAAAAATGGCGCTGTTCATCCGCACCCCGTCTACCGTGATGAGCAGCCGGTTAGTCGCAAAACCTCTAATCATGGGACTGCCGCCCCCTAACTGACTCTTTTGCACATACACCTGCCCGGTCTTTTGCAAAAGATCTGCAGAGGTTTGCGGGCTCGCAGCAAAAATGTCCTGTTGATCAAAACTCACAACTTTTTGAGCCAGCTCCCGCTTTTGCTGCGGAAATTTTGAAACAGAAAGCACCACCTCGTTGAGCAAATTCTCGTTAGGCTGCAAAAACACCTCGTTCCCGCGCTGCAGAATCTGCCTTTTGGTGGAATGGAAATCCCGGTGGGCAACATGCCTGAAGAAGATGATCTCATTTTCTGAAAAAGCCGAAACATCAGCCTCTCCTTCGGCATCACTCAAAGAATTTTTAGACATGTCTTTGTTGAAAATTGCGACGTGCGAGACAGGTTCTGAGGTTTCAGCATCAAGTACCTTGACAGTTTGACCATTCAAAAAAGCAGAAAAACAAAGAAAAAAGAGGAGGGCAAAATTTCGCATTAACTGTAAATTTCATTCAGCACGTTGAGGGACTTCGGCTTATGGAAGCCCTGCAGGTGGATCTCGTAGTATTTCAAAAGCATAAGGAGGAAATGCGACCTCGACACCTGGTTCATCCTCACCTGGGGACATTCTTCAAAAGAGGTTTTCAAGAACTGCCGCAGCAGCGGCACATTTTCGTCGGAAATGCAGTCGTTATTGGTCTCAATATCCTGGAAAGTTCCGTCGAGCAGGTTAAATACAGGATGATCAAGATTGGAATCATCGGGATAAAAACCGAGGAAACGCGTAAGCTTCAGCAGAAAGAGCAGGTGAAAGTTGGCTGTCTTCTCATTGCTGTCAAACCACCCCAGGCTTTCTTCCAGGAATTCATAAAGGGCAGGATTTGCTTCCTCTTCCTGAATGGAATTCCGCAGTACTTCGGCCAGGAACATCACCACCGTAGCTTTCATGATATTGGTGTGCAGGCTTTGATATGGTAGCAGGATCTTCGCTTCCCGCAGGTACTCCAGCGTACCTTTACCTTTATGGTTCGCCTCCAGCTCAAGCTGCGTGAGCGGCTGAAACATCGACGCCTTAAATTTACCCTTTTTAGACTTGAGCACCCCGCGCAGCAAATAAGTTGTAAGCCCGGCCTTTTCTGTGAAACATTTCACGATGAGGTCGGCCTCTCCATACTTGAGCGCACTAAATACTATGGCTTTGGTCTTGATGAGCATTTTTCCGCAGTTGCTTCCGAAGAAATAGAGGTGTCAAAAATGACATTTTTGAAACCCTATTTCCAAGGCTGCCAAAAATACGATTTTCAGAAGGAAAGATTTCAGAAAAGAAAAAGCCGCTCGAAAGCGGCCTTTTCAGAAATATTTCAGCAGTAGATTATACTACCCCCTGAGCTAGCATAGCATCGGCAACCTTTACAAATCCTGCAATGTTGGCTCCTTTTACGTAGTCAACATAACCGTTATCGTCGGTTCCGAATTTCACACACTGCTCGTGAATGTCATTCATGATCTGGTGCAGCTTCTGGTCCACTTCTTCTGAAGTCCAGTTGTATCTCATCGAGTTTTGAGACATCTCAAGCCCCGAAGTCGCAACTCCACCTGCATTTGAAGCTTTCCCCGGTGAGAAAAGGATCTTGTTATCCTGGAAAACAGCGATTGCCTCTGGCGTACAAGGCATGTTAGCGCCTTCACCCACACAAATACAGCCGTTCTCAACAAGAGTTTTCGCATCTTTCTCGTCCAGCTCGTTTTGAGTTGCACAAGGCAAAGCGATATCACATTTCACGGTCCACGGAGTTTCACCATCAAAGTAAGTAGCGCTTGGATACTGCTCTACGTACTCTTTAATTCTTCCGCGTTTCTCGTTCTTTAGATCCATTACGAAAGCAAGTTTATCGGCATCTATACCGGCCTCGTCAAGAATATATCCTGAAGAGTCTGACATGGTCACAACTTTACCACCAAGCTGGGTAGCTTTTTCGGCAGCGTACTGCGCCACGTTACCCGAACCTGAGATCACAACAGTTTTTCCTTCAAAAGACTCTCCTTTTCTCTTCAACATGTTTTGTGCGAAGTATACGTTCCCGTAGCCGGTAGCTTCAGGACGGATCAATGATCCACCGTAAGCAAGGCCTTTCCCGGTAAGGATACCCGTAAATTCATTTTGAAGTCTCTTGTATTGACCAAAAAGGAAACCAATCTCACGGCCACCAACCCCAATATCTCCCGCAGGAACATCGGTATTGGCACCAATGTGACGGTAAAGTTCGGTCATGAAGCTTTGACAGAATTTCATCACTTCATTGTCTGATTTTCCTTTTGGATCAAAGTCAGATCCACCTTTACCTCCGCCCATTGGAAGAGTGGTAAGGCTGTTCTTGAATACCTGCTCAAAAGCGAGGAATTTTAGAATACTCAGGTTTACAGATGGGTGGAAACGAAGACCACCTTTGTAAGGCCCGATCGCAGAGTTCATCTGGATACGGAACCCGCGGTTGATCTGCACTTCTCCCTTGTCGTCAAGCCATGGCACACGAAACATGATCACCCTTTCAGGCTCTACCATGCGCTCAAGCAACTTTTTGTTTTGGTACTTTTTATTTTTTTCGATGAACGGAATAACAGTTTCTGCAACCTCATGAACGGCTTGCATAAATTCCGGTTCATTTGAATTTCTTTTAGAAACGCTATCTAAGAAATCTTGTACATTTTTTTCCATAGTTTTGGCTAAATTATATTAACGAAAACGTTTTTTACGATTCGTTGCAAATATACATTTTCTGCAAAAAACAGCCTTTATAATTTTGTTATTCCTTTATTAATTCCACAATTTCTGAAAGGCCAATAATTCCAAGTTTCTTTAGGTATAATTTATATATTTGCTTTTTGCCAACCACTTCATATGACCAACATTTCCAAATCTTTAATGCTGGGATTCCTGTTTTTTCTCTTCGGAAGAGGAACCGGTTTCGCCCAGGTGGACATGGTGGGACAGGAAATTGGAGTGATTGCCGGACCGGTTGCCTATTACACCGATTACGGTTTGCGCTACAACTATGAAACCAACACCTCCAACACCGGGCTTGGAGTTGGTATAGTCTACTACCTCAACTTTGCCTATCGCGCCGACTGTAGCTGCTATACCAGGGACACCTATTTTAACGACCATTTTAAACTACGAGCTGAGCTTGACTATCACGAGGGCCAACTAAACCACTTTGGGGAAATTGCGAGGAAGCAAAACCGAAGCGGGGAACAGCTAAGAGCGATGATAGGCCATGTCAAGGCTTTTGAACTGGGAGCGCATTTGGAGTATTACCCTTTCAGCATAAAAGATTACACCGCTTTTGCCTATCCTATCGCGCCTTTTGTGAGTTTGGGATTCAACTTTGTGGGCTATAATCCTTACACCTATTCCAAACTGGGTTCTTTAGATGATCCCGAAAATGTTTTCCACGAATTCCGTGGCTATATCGAGCAGGAATCCGGTTCTACCTGGTCCATCGTGGCTAACGGAGGTTTCAGGTACAAACTGGATGCGACCAGTGATCTCATGCTGCAGCTGCAATGGCGCTACTACGATACCGACTGGCTGGATGGGCTGGATCACGACAATGTGCAGAACAAGTACAATGACATGATCTTCTGGCTTAACGTGGGTTATGTTTATTACCTGAACTTCTAAAATACCTGCGGTTCCAAAAATGTCATTTTCAAGGAATCTTTATTTATTGGGCTAAAGCCCATAGATCAGGGAATATCTATTCCTCCGGATAAATCCGGAGGCAATTCAAAAGTTCTCTGAGCATTTCTTCTTAAACTAAAAACCTGGAATTTTCTCCATCTTTAGGGGAATTATAAAATGAGAATATTTTACAAAGGTCTTTAATTGCTAAAAATATAGTAACTGGGCCTAAAGCCTCCCGATGAGGAAATATTAGACCTTCGTGAAAATCAGGAGGCAATTCAAAGGTTTTTAGATTCATTCAAAATTTCCAATTTGCTTCAGGAGCTCAGGAAATGCCGCTTTTGAATAATTCTGGACTTCTTCTCGGGAGAATGAATTCCCTCCACCTTCAGGTGGAGGAGTTGGCCTCTCTTTCCTGAAGGGCTTTAGCCCAACACCCTTCTAAAATGTCATTTTTAACACCTTATCTGGAAAGCGCCTGTTTGAGGTCGTTCACAAGATCTTCCTCATCTTCGATCCCAACACTAAGCCTTATAAGAGAATCCACAATTCCTGTCTTGGCTCTCTCCTCCTTCGGAATGGAAGCGTGAGTCATACTCGCCGGGTGCCCCGCAAGAGATTCCACGCCACCGAGAGATTCGGCAAGCGTAAAGACCTTCAGGTTTTCAACCACTTTTACGGCAGATTCCAAAGTGCCTTCGGCAGTGGTGAAAGAGATCATTCCACCAAAGCCTTTCATCTGCTTTTTCGCCACCTCGTAGTTGGGATGGTCTTCAAAGCCGGGCCAGTATACTTTACCTACATGCGGATTGTTTTTCAAGAATTTTGCAACCGCCGCGCCGTTCTCGCAGTGGCGCTGCATTCTCACGTGTAAGGTTTTTAATCCGCGCAGCACAAGAAAACTGTCCATTGGTCCGCAAATGGCGCCGCTGGCGTTTTGGATGAAATATAGTTTCTCTGCCAGCTCCCGGTCTTTCACCACCAGGCTTCCCATTACCACGTCGCTATGCCCGCCAAGGTATTTAGTAGCCGAATGCATCACAATGTCTGCACCCAATTCCAGCGGCTGTTGTAAATAGGCTGTGGCGAAAGTGTTGTCAACAGCCAGCAAAAGATCATGCTTTTTTGCCACTTTTGACACCGCTTCAATATCGATGATGTTCATCATTGGGTTTGTTGGAGTTTCTACCCAGATCAATTTTGTGTTTTCATTTACCGCAGCTTCGATATTAGAGGTGTCCCGCATGCCCACAAAATGGAACTTGATACCAAGGTTCTCAAAGATCCTGGTGAACAGCCGGTAAGAACCGCCGTAAAGATCATTAGTAGAAATGATCTCATCACCGGGTTTAAACAGCTTCATCACCGCGTCAATGGCTGCCAGCCCAGATCCAAAAGCAAGGCCGTAGCTGCCGTTCTCAATGCTGGCTAGCGCATTTTCAAGAGCTGCACGGGTTGGATTGCCACTGCGGGAATACTCAAATCCTTTATGGCCGCCGGGCGTGCTTTGCCTGTAAGTACTGGTTTGATATATAGGAGGCATCACCGAGCCGTAAGCCGGATCTGTATTTTCCTGTCCCCCGTGAATGGTCTTGGTATTGAACTTCATCTTATCAAAATTTTAAGATACAAATTTAGTATTCGCTTTGGGCATTCTCAAAATAGCCCGTACCTTTCATATCGATTTAACACTCTTGCCACGCCATGACCCACAAGCTTTTCCGGATCTTCCTGCTCTTACTTTTAGTTACCTCCTGTGCCGAAGAAAAAGAAAAAAAAGACCTTCCGCTAAGATTTGAAAAAGAGAGTATTATCAAAAGAACCGGCCAAAACTGTGACACTGCCGAGTATGACTGCACCATCATCTCTCTTGAAGTTGTAAAGGCCAAAGGCGCCGAAGTTTCCAAAGACATTAACGCAAAGCTTGAAGAGCATGTGATACAGCTAATTTCTACGGAAGAGGATCCTGCTGTCACTTCCCTCGAGCAGCTTTCAGAAAATTTTATTAGCGATTATAACGAGGCGGCCGAAAGTTTTTCTGAAGAACCGCCGTGGGAAGCTTATCTCAACGAGAACGTCTACTTCAAATCTGACAGCCTCGTTTCCATCGGCATTACCGCAGAGATCTTCAGCGGCGGCGCTCATGGTTACAAGACGCTCACCTTTTTGAATTTTAACCCCAAAACCGGCGATCGCTATTCCGCAGAAGAACTTTTTAAACCGGAATTCAGCAGTTTTGTGGAAGAGAAATTCCGAAGTAAATACGAGATCCCTTCTGAAGAGAACATCAACAGCAGCGGGTTCTGGTTTGAAAATGACGAATTTCGCCTGCCCGAGAACATAGGTTTTGAGGAAGACAAGCTCATCCTGGTCTACAACTCCTACGAGATCGCGCCTTACGCTTTTGGCGACGTTTATATGGAGATCCCGCTAGAGGAAGTTAGGCCATTTCTCAAGATTGAATAATTTTGCAGAAAAGGAAAAATGAAAAAGATCTATTACCTGTCCACCTGCGACACCTGTAAGCGCATTTTAAAAGAGGTTGATGCGCCGGTTTCTTACGAGCGGCAGGATATCAAACAAGATCCTGTTACCGAAGAACAGCTGGAAGAGCTGCGGAAATATACCGACAGCTATGAAGAACTCTTCAGCAAAAGAGCGCGGCTGTACAAAGAGCGCGGACTCAAGGACAAAGATCTTTCTGAAGAAGACATCAAAAAACTCATTTTAGAGCACTATACTTTCCTGAAGCGTCCAATTATTGTTAAGGACAAATCTATTTTCATAGGCAACTCCAAAAAGACCGTAGCCGAAGCCAAAAAGAACATTCATGAATAAACGGGTGCTTGCTTTAATGGCGGCAACAGGAGCCAGTGCCATTTATGGTGTCAACCACACCGTTGCTAAAGGTTTGATGCCCCTTTACATAGAGCCCTTTGGTTTTATTTTGCTGCGGGTGCTGGGAGCTGCGATCCTGTTCTGGATGATAAGCTTTTGGGGGCCAAAGGAAAAAGTAGCGACCAGTGACTGGCCGCGGCTGTTTGGCTGTACTATTCTGGGAATGATGATCAACATGCTGTTCTTTTTCAAGGGGCTTAGTTTGACCACGCCTATCAACAGCTCGGTCATTTTGACCACCTCGCCTATCCTGGTGCTGGTGTTGGCCGCGATACTTATTAAGGAACGCATCACTTTGCTCAAAGTCGCCGGGATCATTACCGGCCTGGCAGGCGCTGTAGGTTTAATTCTCTTCGGAAAAGCACACGTCAGCGACGCACCGAATATTCCGCTGGGAAACATCCTCGTGTTGATCAACGCGATCTCCTACAGTCTTTACCTCATCCTGGTAAAACCGCTCACGTCAAAATACCATCCTTTCACCCTTATGAAATGGCTGTTCCTAATGGCGGTTGTGGTGAATTTACCCATTACCCTTAACCAGTTTCTCGAAGTGGAATGGACTTCCCTGCCCATGCACGCGATCTGGAGAATGGCTTTTGTGGTGGTAGGAACTACTTTTCTCACTTACCTGCTCAACGTTTTTGCCTTGCGACAGCTAAGCGCAGCGACCATTAGCGCCTTTATCTACCTGCAACCCTTGATCGCGATCATCTATGCCGTTGCAACGGGAGCAGATTCTCTGGACGTTATAAAAGTTGTGGGGGCGCTGCTGGTTTTTGCCGGAGTGTATATGGTCACCCGCAAAAAGCCGCAGCCGGAAAGCAAATAAGCTATTGCGCCATCTCTTTCGGCTTTTTCCCGAATTTACGTGTGTCTTCCTTAGTAAGTACTTTAAAATCTTTGGTGTGCTGCAGCCCGTTCAGGTTATCAAAAAGCTCTTTTGGAAGGCCTGTCAATTTTCTTTCTTTCAAATCTATCCAGCCGCCCATCATTTCACAGCTGGCGAAGTTCCTTCCTTTATGGTCGTAGAAGTCATGTGCAAATTCAAAGTACATCCCGTCTTCAGAAAGTCCTTTTAGCTGCAGCGTCACGCTCACCGGTTTGCCGGCAAAAACCTCCTTGAAGTAATAGATATGCTCATAAAATACGACCGGACCCAGGTTATGCTGTGCCATCTCTTTTTGTCCAAAACCGTTTTCCATTAAAAATCCCATACGGGTATGGCTCATAAAATTGATATACGCGGTATTCGCAAGGTGCCTGTTAGCGTCAATATCACTCCATCTTATCTCGAAATCTTTCTTGTACATATTTTAATTTTGGCATAAAATTACTAAAAGATATTATGCATGCATAATTGTTTTTTGTTCATTTACCTTTTCAAAAGGAGTTTATAGTCATGCCTTTAGTCCAAACCACATACGATCCGCCGGCAATTTTTAGAAACTACCATGTCTCTACCGTATATTCCGCTGTCTTTAGAAAAGCTCCTGTTGAACAGCAACGTGAGCGCCTTGAGCTGACCGATGGTGACTTTATCGACCTGGACTGGAGCTACTCAAAAAAGGGGAAATCAGACAAAGTTTTGCTCGTGATCCACGGCCTGGAAGGCAGCGCTCAACGGCCTTATGTAACCGGACTCGCCCGCTATTTTACTGAAAATGCCTGGGACGTGGCCGCCATCAACCTGCGCGGTTGCAGCGGCGAACTCAACAGGAAATTTAGATCTTATCATGCCGGCGCTACAGATGACCTCGAGGAAGCTGTGCAGCATGTGCTGGCTAAGAGAAGGTATTCAAAAATGGCATTTAACGGCTTCAGTCTTGGTGCAAATCTTATGTTGAAATATCTAGGCGGGAGAAGACCTGTGCCGCCCGAGATTAAGGCCGCCGTCATGGTCTCTGTGCCTTGCGACCTGCAGGGCTCTCTGCAAATGCTTCAGGAAAGGAACAATTATTTGTATTCACAACGCTTCCTTCGGAAGTTGAAGAGCCATCTTTCTGCCCGCGCGAAGAAATTCCCGCAGGAAATGAAAAAAGAAGAGATCAGCCGCATCAACGATCTTCTGGCTTTTGACAACTGCTACACCAGCCGCGCCCACGGCTTCAAGGATGCGCAGGATTATTACAAAAAGAACAGCTCCTTGCAGTTCCTGCCCAACCTTGATGTGCCAACGCTCATCATTAACGCTAAGAATGACGGCTTTCTTTCTGAAGCTTGTTATCCCATAAAAACAGCCGAGGAAAACAAGAAGCTTTTCCTGGAAATGCCGGAATACGGCGGCCATGTTGGTTTTCTTCAGAAGAAAAGAACCACCTATACAGAGGAGCGCGCCCTGGATTTCATTTCTTCCAGAATTTAAATTTCTTTATACTTTTTTAAGTTCAAATTGGGAAACCGCAGCAGCAGGAAAAGAAAAAAGTGTTTTATTTTTCCGGATCAATGGACAAAACACCCAGGGAAGAACATATCGCGAAGGTGCGCTCGGCAGGATTTTTCACCAAAGGTGTCGTCTACCTGCTCGTTGGCGCGCTTACCTTAATGGCTGCCCTGGGATTAGGCGGGGATATTGCGAGCAAAAGTGGCGTGGTGCGTTTTCTTTTGGCCCTACCGGCGGGAAAGCTGCTGGGTGGCCTCGTGGCCCTGGGATTGATTGCTTATTCTCTTTGGCGGCTGTCACAGGTTTTTTTGCGACCCAAGAAGAAAAGAAACAAACCTAAAGGCGTTAAAAATTTTTTTACGCGGCTTCGGTTTCTTTACTCTGCCCTGCTTTATGGCTTTATCGCCTATTCCTTCGGAAAACCTCTCGTGCTTGACATTTTTGGAACAGAACACAGCTCTCCCGGCGGCGGAGACGAACAGCAGGAGGCCGCTCTTGGCGAAATGCTCACCCACGAGTGGGGCAAGATCGCCATCTGGGTATTGGCAGCTATTGTGGCCATTCAGGCGATCTGGCAATTCTGGCTGGCCTACACCGCCCACTTCATGAAGAAAATAGATCATACCCCAGACATCAAGCATGAATATGAGTTTATCCGAAAATCCGGCAGGTTTGGCTACTCGGCACGCGGGCTGGTGTTTGGGATTATCGCTTTTTTCCTGGTCCAGGTGATCCTCAATCATAATGCGAAGGTCTACAAGGGTACCGAAGGCGCCCTGCAATACCTGCTTAGCTTCTCCTACGGCTCCTGGTTGCTGGCGATAACCGCGCTGGGCCTTATGGGCTATGGCGTCTTCAATATAATGGTCGCCCGGCATGCAGATTATACCACTATTCAATAGATCATGAATCGCTTCGGCGTTAGAAACAAGACTTCAGAAAATATCCTTTCAAAAATGTCATTTTTGGAACCTCTTTAAATAAAGAAATCCGCTCTTTGCACTGCTGCATAATTAATTATCTTTGTGCAACCCTATAAAAATCATTTATGATTCAGTCAATGACCGGTTTTGGGAAGAGCGTTTTACAATTGCCTTCCAAAAAGATCACCGTAGAAATAAAATCTCTTAACAGCAAGAACCTTGATCTCAATGCGCGCATTCCTTCCCAGTACAGGGAAAAGGAGCTGTTGCTGCGGAACAAGATCTCGCGCGAACTCACCCGCGGAAAAGTGGATTTTTCGGTTTACGTTGAAGTGACCGGCGAAGAAACAACGGCATCGGTCAACCCGGCTGTTGTTAAGAAATACATGGCCCAACTAAAGGAGATCGTTTCGGGAGATGAGACAGAACTTTTAAAAATGGCTGTTCGCATGCCCGATGCGCTCAAGACCGAACGCGATGAAGTAGATGAAGAAGAGTTCAAGGCCATTGAAGAGGCGGTAGAGGAAGCGCTTAGAGAGATCAATGATTTCCGCTCTTCCGAAGGAAAAGCTTTAGAAGAAGAGCTGGAGCAGCGTGCAAAGAACATCCAGCAGCTGCTGGAGCAGGTGATCGCAATGGATCCTGAAAGAATTGCAGGTGTAAGAGAAAGGCTCACTAAAGGTATTGCCGATCTTAAAGAGAATGTAGATGAAAACCGGTTTGAACAGGAATTGGTCTACTACATCGAAAAATTTGATATTACCGAAGAAAAAGTGAGGCTTGACAACCACATGAAATATTTCCTGAAGACGCTGAATTCTTCAGATTCTAACGGGAAAAAACTGGCGTTCATTTCCCAGGAGATGGGCCGCGAGATCAACACCATAGGCAGCAAATCGAATTACGCGCCTATGCAGCAGCTGGTGGTACAAATGAAGGATGAACTGGAGAAGATCAAGGAACAACTTCTAAACGTACTCTAATGGCACAAGGAAAACTGATCGTATTTTCTGCACCTTCAGGCTCTGGAAAGACCACTATTGTAAGATACCTGCTGGCGCAGGAGGAGCTAAAGCTGGATTTTTCTATTTCAGCAACTTCAAGAGCAGCGCGTGGCAACGAGATCCACGGCAAAGACTACTACTTTCTAAGCCTGGAAGAATTCAAGAAAAAGATCAAGAACGATGAGTTCCTGGAATGGGAAGAGGTTTATCGCGACAATTTCTACGGAACTTTAAAAAGCGAGGTAGAACGAATTTGGAAGGAAGGCAAAAATGTCATTTTTGACATCGATGTTGTGGGCGGCCTTGATATCAAACAGATCTATCCCGAAGATACTTTGGCTGTTTTCGTGAAACCGCCGAGTATTGAGGAGCTGAAGATTCGCCTGAAGAAGCGCAAAACCGAATCTCCCGATAAGATCAACATGCGGGTGGCAAAAGCTTCTATTGAGATGGCAACTGCCCCTCAGTTCGATCACATCATCATCAATAACGACCTTAATACCGCCCTGGAAGAAGCCTACACTCTGGTTTCTGACTTTGTTGGGGCAGAAAAAAAGCAGTAAGGTGAATAAAAAAATAGGGCTGTTTTTTGGCACTTTTAACCCCGTACACATAGGGCACCTTATACTCGCAAATCACCTGCTGCAGTATTCTGAACTCGATGAGGTATGGCTGGTAGTCACTCCGCACAACCCGTTCAAGAAAAAAAGCAGCCTGCTCAATAACCATCATAGGTATGATATGGTGTGGCAGCTGTGCGAAGATTATCCGGGCTTAAGACCAAGCGATATTGAGTTCAACCTTCCGCAGCCCAATTACACTTCCACCACTCTGGCTCACCTGGAAGAGAAATACCCCGATTACGATTTCTCGCTCATTATGGGAGAGGACAACTTGAAGAGCTTCCATAAGTGGAAGAATCATGAGGTGATCATTGAACGGCATAATTTGCTGGTCTACCCGAGATATTCTGAAGGTGATGTGGAGCAGCTGTATGCAGAGCATCCAAAAGTGACAAAAATTGATGCGCCCCGGGTGGAGATCTCTTCCACCTTTATTAGAAAGGCGATCAAAGAAGGTAAAGATGTGCGGCCTTTACTGCCCGAGAAGGTTTGGAAATACATCGACGAGATGGGATTCTATAGATAAAAAAATTGCCTCCGAAACTCTTTCGAAGGCAATTCTTCACTAACTAACCAACCAAAA
>JBAVJB010000116.1:0-25546 GCA_049687495.1 Salinimicrobium sp. | reverse complement strand
GCATCCCATCCAGCTTCATGCGGATCAAATTTTCTTCTGAAGGACAATCCATTTTGGAAACTTCGAAAATCGACTTTTTCATCTATTGGTATTTTCCGTTGCAAGATAAAATTATGAATTCGAACTGAAGTAGGTCCTAATTCAAATTATGAAAGCATTGTCATCCTTGACGCAGGGAAGTGGATTTCAGGATAAAGAAAAACGAGATTCCAAAAATGGTGATTTTGCCGGTTGTCAATATTGAAAATTAAATATCTAATCCAAGGTTTTCTAATGCAAACGGCCGCAAAGATTCCCAAAACTGTGAAAAGAGAAAAGCCTTAAGTGATGGATAATTTGAAAAACATTCGTGCATCCGTGGCTAAAAAAATTAGAACAGGGAAAAGCGATGCTTAAAAATGTCATTTTTGGTCCTCTACAAATTCTTTGAAGGCCAGCATGTATTTCCAGGACTGCTTTTTAAAAGCGCCGGGCATCAACCAGCCCATGAGCTTCATGAAGCCTTTGAAGCGGAATTCATTTTCAGTAATATACCTGGTACGCCCATCGGGAAGTTCTATGAATTTATTGCTAATGACATTGAACACGCCTTTAGCCTCGTAGGTGGCGGTGAATTCTTCGGGAAGATCATTTACCTTGATGATCTCGACCATCTCGATCTCTCGTTTTCCCATTTTGAATTCCAGTTTTGACTTGGCGCCGGGTTGGCCGGGTACGCCCGAGAGCTGCTGATAGCTCTGTAAGCCGTCCATCCATTTGTAAAGGTTCTCCGGATTTTTGAAAAGCGCGACTACTTCATCAATAGGCCTGTTGATCTCGATCTCCTGCGTGTATTTCATCTTTTAAGTTTTTAAAGCGGGTTCCGAAAGAATGGTTTTGAGCAGGGGAGCAGGTATGCGAAACGAGTTCGCACCTCTAAAATAGTAAAAAATCAGTCATCTATTCCATTTTCAATAGTAGCGACAGTTTTTATGCAGTGGTGATCCCAAGTTCCTGAAAGAATCTTTTGGTTTCTGAAATATCTGAATGTTTCTTAAGGGATAACAGATCTCTGGATCTGCCATTAGTCAGGCTCAGACTTAGCTTCTTCCGTCCTAAAAAATCCTTTTCCTTCAGGTTCCTGATCTCGTCTAGTTTGATCTTTTCTGAAGCCGATTTTTTGAAGAGCTGGTAGAATAGAAGACCTGCAGAAACCAGCCCGATGATTACCCAAAAAAAGCCCATCCATTGAAACTGCTTTTTCTCCAGCACAAAAACGGGAAAAAGAATGGAATTGATGATGTTGAGGATGCTCATGGCGTTTAAGAACCAGTACTGGGTCCTTAACCCGTCATCAATTTCAATGCTTTGATGTGTGTCGTTATATTTGATCTTCATTGGTGGAAACCTGAATTAATTCAATTTAAATCAATTTTTTTTAGAAGTTCTTTTTTTCATTATTAAGATTGCAATAGCAAACATAATTAGACTAAAATATATAAAACCACTTTCTAAATTACCGTTTAAAGTGGCTGACAAAGTTATTCCTCCAAACAAACTGGCAATAACTAGTAAAATAGCTTCTAAAAGCGTTAATCTAATTTCCATATGCAGAAAGTATTTTTGTGTGCAAAATATTTGGTCAACGTTTTCTTATATTAATCAGTTGTGGTATTTAAAAAATATGGACGTTTCCATTTTGGACTCTTAATTCCCGAACTCTCTAATTTTCCTTAAACTAAAAATACGTTTGAAATGTTGTGCAGCTTTCGGTTATCCGATTCCATTTAATTTTTGACCATTCTTTAATCTTTTAATAATATGTCACTCCTAAATTCCATGATTATGGAATTACTAATTAGCCAACATTTATAGCGTTATTGTTTTATCTTTTCTTTTTCTGCTAAACTGTCAACAAAATACTCGTACTTCCTTTTTTCTTCATTGGATGAATTTTCCATATAATTCATCACTTCCTCCAATAATGTTGATAGGGAATGAATTGTATTCCTTTTTCGGTTGTTTAGTTTTAATAGATAACTTATAAATCCAAACAATATCCCAAATCCAAAAAACATATACTTGAAAAAATCAAGTTTTGAAATGAGATCTTCTTTTTCTGAAGTAGAAAATACTTCTCCTTCTGATCTTAAAAACTCAATGACCTGATCTGGAAAAGAACATGTTAATCCAAGAATTAAAAATAGTATGCTGAATGTAATTAAAAGTATCCTAAGAATATTTGAAGAAGCATTTTTCGAAAACTTTACAACAAAACTTTCTTTTATCTCGTCATATACAACATGATACCTTCTTAATTTGGATTCTGTTTCTTGGATCTTGAATAACTTGTATTGTCTTAGTTCCTCATTAATTTTTTCTTCCATTCTTTATTTAATTATTAGATATGTATGTATTGATAATACGATTGTAAAAACGACATATAGTTGGATATTTTTTCTTTTATCGGTACTACTCATTTCCACTATTTTATAATCTTTTGTGATAAAACTAAAAAGTAATCCTATTACTCCTAAAATTGTGAAAAAGTATTTTGTATACATTAGACTGAAAATTATAACCAAAACATTGAAGAAGACTAAAAGCCTGTTTAGTGCTAATGACTTTACTATTTTTCCACCATCTAGTATTGATATCGGTAAAAGATTAAAAAAGTTTAAAAGAATTGAGTATAAAGCTAATTGATGGGTAAATTTAGAATCAACAATTATCTCCAAATAGAAACAAATAATTCCTACAATTCCGCCGACTAAAGGACCATAAAAGGAAACTTGAAATTGATGATTAGCATTTTTTATTTCCTCTGTCTTAACGTACGCTCCTAAATACGGAATAAATCTTGGAGTTTTTGGATTATAATTCAACTCTTTAGCTTTAAAATAATGTCCATATTCGTGAACATAGATGGCTAAAATCAATGCTAATCCATTTAATAAGCCTAATTCTTTAATCCACAAATATTTTGCTAAGAGGGACAAAAACTTAATAATCATAGTTTTTTTTCAGAATAATGATATACAACGTGTTCCATAGTTAATTCTAGTTCGTGTAACAGGGCCACACCCTGCTAAAAAGCGAACTTGATTACCTTGCAGGAGTAGGGAAGAAAAGGCAAGGACGGTAAATTTAGTAGAATTTTCCTACAAATAATGTGGAAAGCTTTAAAAAAGAAACAGAATAGGAAAAAAGAGCATAGAAAGGGTGGGGATCAAAAATGCCTTAGACAACGGTTTAGATTAATGCCGGAGCGCGGAAAATTGGATTTGCCATAAGTTATTGTTGTAGCAGGTTTTCGTTGCCTTTTATAAGAAATATCATACTGAAACCAATTAAAGTTAATGCGTATCCCAAAATCAGGCGAAAAGGCAATGGGATGAGATGCCACAAAATAAGATTGGCAATGAAAATTATAAGTATTCCCGGTTTAGCTTTTTTAAAGTAATTCAAACTCAAAATGAGTAAGCCCAGGTTAAAAACTTTTGAACTTGGTCCTATTTCCATAAAAGGTTTCCAGATCGAGGGAACCTGCGAGATATGAGTAATGAATTCAATGCGCAGGTCTTCATTGGTAAAGCTCCACATAATGAAGTCCAGTACACACATTCCAATGGTAGTAACGATCCCGGCCAGGGTCAAAGGGATCCCGATCAGGCTAACAATATTCTTAGGAAAAGATAAGGTCTGGGGAATCAGAAAAGTTACGCCTAGTAATAAAAACCAATGCGCAAAATCAATTGGCTATTGCTTATATACAAAGTCATTCCCCTTAGCCAGTAAAACCTGACCTGTTAGAAAGAAAATGAGTCCCCCTAAAAAGAATGCCTTATTGATTGTAATCGGTTTTATGTTCAAGTTTTTATGATCGGTTACGGTTAGGGACAACCAGCGGGAATTGGGACGCCGATTTGTCGGCTTAACTTTTTTTCCCGGTTTTCTAAATTAATCTTTTTCGAAGAAACCCGGCATTTGCGATATACCTTTTTGTACACGGTTAACTATACAGGTAAACGTTGGAAAATTAATGACAGCATCATAATAATTGAAAAAAGGATTGTAAATAGCTTATGTACCACCTTTTCTTTAGAGAATAATAAAATGATCGAGATTATAATGGGAATACCAAATAAAAAGATTATAAATGGACTAATCGAATTATTTTTCTGAAAAATCAGATCAATGATCCTAATTAGGAATAAGGTCGAATAGGTTAGGCAAAGCATCAAGAAAAAGTAATTTTTGTTATTAAAATACCATTCCAATAGATTGGAGCCATCTTTTTCAGGATCTTCAGGAAGAACCGCCATAGACATTAATAACATAAATAGTATTGGCGATAAAAACAATAGAAAGCCCGCAGCTGTATTTAACAGGTAATCATTTAAGCGGTATTGTATACCAAACCACATACTTACAATGGACATGAAAACAATAAACGCCCAACTCAGAGGAATCCAATGCCATTTTACCAGTTTTCTAATTCTAAAGAGCTTGTGCGTGCTTACTAACAAATCAGACACTCCCAATGCTGTTAGAATCGAAACAAATATTAGAATGAGTTCACTTTTTGTCATAATTGTGAGCAACGGTCTCGGCTATCGCAAGTTGCGGGAGTTGGGACGCGGAGTTGTCGGATTATTGGTTTTCTTTCCTGGTTTTCTAAATTACACTTTTTCGATAAGACCCGTTATTTGCGATGAGCCGTTGTTGGGCGCTGTTTTTTTACTTCGTCAACTGGTAATTAGTTACTAATACAGAAGCAGAAATATGTAGAATTCTTTCCAATTCTCTAATCATATCTACTGTCAATTTTTTCTTTTTGTTCAAAATTTCTGAAACTCTACTTTTTCCACCAATTACTCCAACTAAATCTTTTTGTTTAAGATTCATTTCTTCCATTCTGATCTTTATAGCTTCTATTGGATCTGGAGCTTCAATCGGATAATGTTCATTTTCGTAATTATCGATTAACATTGAAAGAATTTCTGCCTCGTCTCCTTCTTGTGAGTTAGCTGGAGCATCAAATATTACCTCAAGCCTTTCTAAAGCCTTCTCGTAATCTTGTTCGTTTTTCAAAGGTTTAATATTCATAACTCTCGTTTTTAAATTGTGTCAGCATCTATTTTATCATATTCTGCATGTGTTCCAACAAATCTTATAAAGGCCCATTGTCTGTCGTAATTAAATTTTACGATTAATCTATATGAGTTTCCTTTTATGTTGAAAACGACTCTACTATCTTTTAAAATGCTGGCATTTATATAAGTTTTCTTTATATCATTTGGAGAATTCCAATTGGAAGTTTTAGCTGTTTCGTACCAGGTTTTTAAATACTGTTCTGAATCAGAATGCTTTTCCCAGAATTCTCTTAATGTCTTTTTTGAAACTATTCTTTTCATTCTAAAAAATCTAGAACAAAGATAATTAAAGTTCTCTATTTTAGAACTTTTAAGCAGAAAACTTTATGAAAAAAATTGCATCACAACGTCCCGTATAAAAACTGTGCGAGCTGGCGAGCGTGATTGTCCGCAGGACAATCCGCTGAGCAAGCGAGCAAGAAGTTTCGATTTGAGATTAATTGAGCATTGTTTTTATATAATGTTGTGAGGCGTCTTAATTTTTATCCGCTGCAAGTATGCCTCAATTTTGCCGGTTTTAATGCTGCTTATGGTGATTTGAATCGGCTTAAAGTCCGCTATTCACGAGCCTAAACATCCAAATCTACCAAAAAAAGCGCCACTTGCGGCTGAGTGATGTTTCTAACCCGTAGCTTTTTTTCATCCCGCAACACCTTCTCTTGCCGACCGGCTGAAATTTGCCGATTGCGACCTCAATCGATGACTCACAACGTCTCGTATAAAAACAGTGCGAGCTGGCGAGCTTGATTGTCCGCAGGAAAATCAGGCGTTGCAAGCGAGCAGGGACTTTCGATTCAAGACAGGTTTGAGCATTTTTTTTATACAATGTTACCTCACGTTTTAATAATCCGCTGTGCCCATTCCAGCTATGAGTTAATGTTCATATTTTCCCTAACATCCAGCTTAAACCGAACCGATGCTTTCACGTCCGAGTAAAGTCCGCTTCGTGATCGACCAAAACCTTTGCCCAACTAAGGTCTCAAAGATTGCTTTTAGGAACCGACTTTTCGAACCGAAAACTGCGATTGGAATTATCAGAAACCTTACCTGTCAAAAATGGCAAAATAGAACTGTCTTTTCGAACTCAGAATGTGAGGTAACGTATTTTATAACAAATTCTCTCTCGCTTAACCAGGGCAAGGCTCCTGATGAAAACAAATTTTGATCACCCGCCACAGTAGGGAAGAAAAGGCAAGGCCAGTAAATTTAGTGGAATTTTCCTGCAAATTATGTGGAAAGACGTAAAAAGTGCTCAGTGTTCAGTGCACAGTGTTCAGTGAACCGGGAACGGGGAACGGTGGAAGTGAGAAGTTTCCGAAGTTCAAATTGACAATGTGAGGGTAAAAGATTCCTCTCCCGAAGCCTCGGGATCGGAATGACAGCATCAGAAAAAAGAGAAAAGAACAGAGAGAAAAGGACAGAGAGAAAAGGACAGAGAGAAGAGAAGACAGTCGTTCCTCCTTCGTCGGGATTGCACTGTCATTCTGAACGCAGCGCAGCGGAGTGAAGAATCTCTTGTGGTAGGCTGTTAGCTCTTGGCTTTTAGCCTTTGGCCTTTGGCTTAGCGAGATTCCTCTCCCGAAGTCTCGGATTGGAATGACAGCATCAGAAAATAGAAAAAAGAGCATAGAAAGAGAGGTTCCAAAAATGGCTTTTTTGACAGGCTTTCAGTTTTGAATCCTGAACCTTTAATCCGGAATAATTTTCCGCAAAGGCCGCAGAGTTTGTACCTAGAGCACAATGAGAAAATACCAAAGATCATTCGTGAATTACTAGCTCAACTTGAGATCAAAGAGAAAAGAGCATAGAACAAAGAGGTTCCAAAAATGGCTTTTTTGACAGGCTTTCAGTTTTAAATCCTGAACCTTAAATCCGGAATTATTTTCCGCAAAAGCCGCAGAGTTTATACCAGGAGCACAATGAGAAAATCCCAAAGATCATTCGTGAATTAGTGGCTAAATTTCAGAAAAAAGAGAAAAAGAAAAGAGAACAAAGAGGTTCCAAAAAGAGCATTTTTGTCACCTGTTAATCTTGAGTTTTAAATCAATAATATTGAATTGGGATCTACATAGCCAGGGTGAGCAGGAAGAATACGAGCAACACGATGCCCAGTGAAATGAGGGTAGGTTTGATCCAGCCCCTTTTTTTATACTCGGTATCCCTGCCAATGTATCTGTTCCAAAAGAATTCATTGAGAATGGCGGCGCCAATCACGTTGGCGATCACGGTCATGTTGATTGGGATCCCAAAGTACTGGATCACTACTCCGGTGGCGATGATGTAGAGAATGGCAAAGATGAGCACCTGCAGGCGCGCATTGTTCTTGCCAAGGGCACGCAGGTTCGCCATGAGCAGGAATGCGGCAAAAATGGTGGAAAACATGATGGAAAAGCCCAGGATAAGGGTCTTTGAATATAGCTGTGGCGTTTCCTCTATCCGGTTTTCTTGCTCCATGTGTGAAATTCTTTTGGGCCGCAAAGCTATTGAATTTTCAGCAAAAAGAAGATGATAGAAGTTTTAGATGAAGCAGCTCCAAAAATGACATTTTTGGAGCCCTGGTTTTTTGGTTGTAATTTCTGTTTCGGCTGAACTTGCTTAAAATAAATGCTATATTTATTCAAAATCTCCCAAAATTGAAGAAAATTCTTATTAGCACCTTGCTGCTCATCATCCTGGCGCTTGCTGTTGTTACCTACATCAATTATCCGCGCCTCGACCTCATCACCGGTTTTGCCTCCAAGAACATGTGCTCCTGCACCTTTGTGGCCCAGCGTACCCCTGAGTCCGTCGCTGCACAGGACAATGACTTTTCCCCGGTCTCCTGGGCCGAGAGTGAAATAAAAGATACCAAAGCTGCTGTGTCTAAGGTCTTCGGAATTAAGGAACGAAAAGCTGCTTTTCAGGAAGGAATTGGCTGTACGTTGCTGCCCGAAGATGTGGAGCGAACCCAAAGAGTGACAGAGCTTCCGCAGCGGAAGCAATCTCAAAACGATGCAGCTTATCCGTACGGTTCGGGAGCGCCTAAAGATGCTGTTTTTTCCGAAGTGAATAAGGAGCAGCTGCAGCGGGCTATTGACGCGGCTTTTGCGCCAGCCAATAAGACAAGAGCAGTGGTAGTGCTGTATAAAGATCATCTGGTGGGTGAGCAATATGCTCCCGGCTTTACTGCTGAAACCAGGCAGCAGGGCTGGTCCATGACCAAGAGCATCACGAGCAGCGTGCTGGGCATTCTCCATAAACAGGGGAAAATAACACTGGAGCAGGACCATCTTTTCCCGGAATGGGAAGATGATGAACGGGCCCAGATCACACTTGACGACCTGTTGAGGATGAACAGCGGCCTCGAGTGGGACGAGGATTACACCCGCATTTCTGATGTTACTAAGATGCTGTTCCTGGCCGAAGATATGTCGCAGGTACAGCTGCACAAGCCGCTGGTGGCAGAGCCGGGAAACAGCTGGAACTATTCGTCGGGCACGTCTAATCTGCTCTCGGGCTTCATCAGGAAACAGTTCAACTCACACCAGGCTTACCTGGACTTCTGGTATACAGAATTGATCGACAAGATTGGGATGAGCTCTATGATCATTGAAACCGACCTGGTTGGAAATTATGTTGGCTCGTCCTACTCCTGGGCCACTCCGCGTGACTGGGCGAAATTCGGATTGCTTTACCTGCACCGCGGCAACTGGAACGGCGAGCAGCTGCTTGAGGAGGAGTGGGTGGATTATACCCGCAAACCCACCAAGGGATCAAACGGGGAATACGGGGCGCACTTCTGGCTAAACGCCGGCGGCAAATTTCCGAACGTACCTAAAGATATGTTTTCGGCCAACGGTTTCCAGGGGCAGTACGTGTTTGTCATTCCCTCAAAAAACCTGGTGGTGGTAAGAATGGGCCTTGTCGAAGAACCCGAATTTGACGTGGATGCCTTCCTTGGAGGTATTGTCAATTCGGTACGACCTTAACCAGAATAGGGGCCTCAAAAATGTCAATTTTGAGGCCTGTTGAGGTAAGGTTTTTCTCAAAGTGTTGGTGTTTTATCTGTTTTTCAGTTAAAAATGTGATACATTTATAAAACTAACAAACCTAGAGATTATGAGAAGACTCTTGACCGGCATAGACTATTATGCTGTTGCAATCGGGATCCTGCTTCTAATTCAGGGCCTTTGGAATTTAATAGATCCGCCGTTTCTCGGAATTTTCACGTCAAATGTACTGCACGCGGTGATACATGTGGTGTTGGGCATCATTGGCATCTGGACCGGATGGCGCACCGGCGCCTACGGCTTTTGCCTGTTCCTGGGCATCCTGCTGCTGGGGGTGGGCATCCTGTACTTTATCCAGGGCATAGGGCCAATTCTCGAAGACCTGTTCAACCTTAATTCGGCAGTAGCCTGGCTCAACATCGTGATAGGAGCGATCTCGTTGCTCTTCGCTTTAGGCGGCAGAAAACAGGAGGTACACGCATAAAAAATACCTTACCTCAAGAGCTTAGAAAGCTGTTGAGGTAAAGTTTTGAGCTGGTGGTTGAAATTGAGGTAAACGGCAGCTACCTATTATTCATCATCTTTCCTCTTCTTTGCTGCATCATTTGCTGCATTTGACCGTACATGGCGGTGTCGCGCTGCATCATCATCATGAGGTGCTGCATCATTCTCCTGTGCATTTGAGGATTTCTTCTAAACATGGTAGAATCCTGTTCCATCATGACCACCATATTTTGCATGAGGGAATCGATTACTTCAGGATTGTTTTGCATCATGCGGCGCACCTGGTTGCGGCTGTACATATTGCGCATCATGGGCTTGTGCTGGCTCATCCAGGTCATGGGCATATCGCTTTCGCGCATTTCTTCCATGAATTCATTGAATAATTCCTGGTCGCTCAGGATCTGTTCATACACATTGTCGCGCAAGGCCTCATCTTCTTTGAGGTCAACATCCCTGTCGCAGGAGGTTAGGAACAACAAGAATAACAGGGCACCTAAGCCTGTTTTGAATAAAAGCTGTAATGTTTTCATCGTGTTGGTCTTTTAGATTGAAAAGTACCTGTTAATTTACGGCTAAAACTGCTTATATTCAAGCTCTCAGGCTATTTCTCATACTATAAGGGAGCAACAATAAAAGGTCAACAGCCGGAATTCTTACGTTTCTGGATGATGAATGTTCAGAAAAAAAATAGAAGAAGCAAAGGCCTAATATTTTCTCCAGGAGCGGTAACAGTAGATCGCACCCGCAAGAACGGCAATTACGCCAACAGTCCAGTACACGGCAAGAATATAATCCATCTTTATTTCTTTTAAATGAATTGTTGTGGTAGTAAAAATAACTACTTCGTTGATAGGGGATTAATGTGATTGAAGATATTTATTCCGAAAAGCCTGTTTTATAATTAAAAATGATAAAACTGCCGTTTGAAGTCTGTTAAAGTCAGCTGTTCAAAAAAATGAAATTTTAGTATCACTTTGACAGCTGATGTTTTCAGCAAAGCCTATATTGAAAATAAAAAGTTATGAGTGACGACAGAAGCAAAGAATTCATTGAAAAAAGCAATGTAAACCCTAATGAGAAGTGGGAACGGGATTACTGGACAGACAAATGGGGGATCACAGACGAGCAGCTGACCAAAGCTATTGAAGAGACCGGCGGCACAAACGTGCGGGAGATAGAAAAATACCTCATCAACAGGCGGGTTGGAGGATAAAATCTCCTGAAATTACAATTCCTTTGGCAGGATTTCGTTCTTTTACAAAAACCCAAAACATATGAAAGTTTTAAAAAGCCTGAGTTTTGTAATGGCAGGCCTTGCTATCGTTGCCTGCTCGAATGACGATGACGGCGGCGGGGAAGTTCCCGGCGGCGATCTTAACGCTACGGCCTTTACGGCAGATACACATGTGAATAGCGCTGCCTTGCCGCAGCCTGCACTGAATTATATTGTTGCAACCTATCCCGGTGCCTTGATCTTAAAGGCCGAAGTGGAGGACAACGGCAACTACGAGGTGCTCATGAACAACGACAAAGAGCTGATTTTTGACGCTGATGGCAACTTCCTTGGTATAGACGATGACGGGGATGACAAGTTTGGAGATGAAGAATATCCTGTGGCCAACCTGCCGTCAAATATTCTAAGCTTTATTGGAACCAATTATCCCACAGCTTCTATAGAAAAAGCCGAAAAAGAGAACAACGGCAATTTCGAGCTCAAGCTAAGCAACGGGATCGAGATCATTTTTGATGCCGACGGGGAGTTCCTTGGACAAGCCAAAGATGAGCTGGGGAATGATGACGAAGGCGATGAGGATATTGAAATATCTGACCTGCCTGCGATCATCCAAAACTATGTAGCAGATAACTATCCCGGCCGCAGCATTATTGAAGTCGAACGCGAAGACAACGGTTCTTACGAGGTTAGCCTAAGCGACGGTACCGAATTGAGGTTCCAGGAAGACGGTAAGTTTCTTGGCGGCGATGATAAGAACGGCGAAGAGGAAGACGAGGGCGAGGACGATTAATTTCGGCTAAAAATTGAAAAAAAAGGCTGCTCAAAAATCACATTTTTGAGCAGCCTTTTTTTTATGTTCTTCACGAAATTTTAAAGAAGATTTAGAACCTGTTTAGCAGTAAAATTTTATCCAAAATCTTACATTGAAAAGAAAAGGTGCTATGAACGATAGAGGCAATACAGACCCCTCAAAAATAGGTCACGGTAAGGACCGGCAATATTGGGCCGAGAAGTGGGGGATCACAGAGAAAAGGCTTTCCGAAGCTATTGAACAAACCAATTCCGAGGAAGTGGAACAAGTGGAGGAATATCTCAGAAGCCATAAATATATTTAAAGCAAGTACTGTTAAGTTGTTGGTTGTTTTTTAAATTGGGGGAGAAGGGGTAAAAATTTACTGATTTTTACCCTTTCTCATTGAAAGAGCTCAACAACAGCCTTTCTTAGCACAATAAACTGCCCGATTTACTAAAAAATCCCACCTTTAAAGAATGAAAATTATTTCCTGGATCCTTCTTATTCTGATGCTTGTCCTGGCCGTCACTTATTTCACCGGCCCTAAGATCCCCAAACCTGAATTTTCAAAAGTACTGCCCCGGCTCCCCGAGAAGCTTCCCGCCCTGGAGGAGTATGTGCAGCAGCGGGAAGCAAAGCAACCGACAAGGAAAGATAACCAGGCGCGGATACTGTGGCAGGATTCAGTGCCAAAAATGACAGATTTCAGCATCGTTTATCTACATGGGTTTGGAGGCAGCTACCGCGACGGCTATCCTGTAAATGTGCAGGTGGCCGACACTCTTGGTGCTAATATTTATCTCGCCCGTTGGGCCGGTCACGGACTGCAGCCTGAGACCGCATTGAAGGATTTCTCTCCAGATGCCGCCTGGGAATCGGCTAAAGAAGCTTTGGCCATTGGGAACAAAATAGGCAAGAAGGTGATCATCATGAGCACCTCCACCGGCGGCACCCTGGCTCTTAAGCTGGCTGCTACTTATCCCGAGCGGGTTTTTGCGCTCATCAACATTTCTCCCAATATTGAAGACGATTTTGACGGTTCCTTTTTGCTGAATTCCCCCTGGGGCTATGAGTTGGCCCACCTGGTTTCCTTTGGCGACCGCCGCGAGATCGAGCATGAGAAGCAGATCGCTTCCCGCTATTTTGATACGGTCTATCCCAGCAAAGCCCTTGTTGATCTACAGGTGCTGCTGGCGAAAAGCATGACAAAAAAGACTTTTCAAAAGGTAAAATGCCCGGTGCTTACCCTATACTACTATGAAAATTTTCTTGAGGAAGACGAGCATGTGGAGGTGGAGGTATTTCCTGAAGTCCATAAAAAGTTCTCCACGCCCGATAGCCTTAAAAAGCTGGTGAGGCTGGAGGAGCCCAGGAACCATTTTATGGGCAGTGAGATCAAATCAAAAAATACCGAAGTGGTGCTGCAGGCAATCGTGAAATTTTTTCGGAAAGAGCTGCAGCTGGAGCTGCAGGATTAGCTGCCCACCAGTAACAGAAGTCCGCCGGCAAGCAACAGGATGGAAAACACGAGCAGGACGTAAAGCCTGTTCATTTTGCCTCTTTTATGTAGCAGGATGCCTAACATGGTCTTGAGTTTTAGAATCTATAAGATATGACTTTTTTTGCTTCGGAAGGAATATTGGAAAACAAAGATCCTGTTTCAGAATTGCTAAAAGATCAGTAGAATAAGCGGCTAAAAATGCCTTTTTGGCAATCAATTTCAGCTGAAGTTTCAAAAACGGCAAATCTTTAAGCTTTTGCCCGCGATCTTCTTTTGAAACTGCTAAAAATATTAGCTTTGGTAGCATCAGCAAAACAAACACCTATGACACCCGAAAGACATTTTGTAATTGATTTTGACAGTACTTTTACCCAGGTTGAAGCCCTTGATGTGCTGGGAGAGATCTCCCTGCAGGCGCATGACGAGAAGGAGCAGCGGCTGGAGAAATTAAGTGAGCTCACCAACAGCGGAATGTCCGGGGATCTGTCTTTTAGGGATTCGCTCATCCAGCGGCTCGAGCTGCTCAATGCCAAAGAAGGCCATCTTCCCGAACTGGTGAACAGGTTAAAAAGCCAGGTTTCCACCTCTTTTATCCGGAATAAGGAATTTTTTGAGGAGAACCACGAGAAAATCTATATTATTTCCAACGGCTTTAAAGAATTTATTGTTCCAATTGTAAAGGAATTTGGGGTGCGAGAGGAGAATGTGTTTGCCAACACTTTCAAATATGACGAGAAAGGGAAGATCGTAGGTTTTGATACAGACAATGTGCTGTCTTCCAACAACGGCAAAGTAGAGATGCTAAAGAGCATGGACCTGCAGGGAGATGTGTACGTGATTGGCGACGGTTATACAGATTACGAGATCAAGGCCGCCGGCCTGGCAAATAAATTCTACGCCTTTACCGAAAATGTAGAGCGGGGCAATGTACTTGAAAAGGCCGATCATATCACCCCCAGCCTGGACGAATTCCTGTACCTGCACAAGATGAACAAAGCCATTTCATATCCCAAGAACCGGATCAAGGTGCTGTTGCTGGAGAACATTCATGAAGATGCCGCAAAGATCATGAAAAATGAGGGCTATAATGTAGAAACTGTTTCGGGCGCTTTAGACGAGGAAGAACTTTCTGAGAGGATCAAAGGAGTTTCTGTTCTTGGAATACGTTCAAAAACCCAGCTCACCAGAAAGGTGCTGGAGAATGCCAACAGGCTTATCGCAGTTGGCGCATTTTGTATAGGAACCAACCAGATCGACCTGGACGAGTGCCTAAAAAAAGGCATCGCCGTTTTCAACGCGCCTTTTAGCAACACCAGGTCTGTGGTCGAACTTGCAATAGGGGAGATCATCCTGTTGATGCGCAGCCTGCCCGATCGTTTGCAGGAGATGCACTCCGGAAAATGGAAAAAATCGGCTGTGGGCAGCCATGAGATCCGCGGGAAAAAGCTGGGGATCGTGGGCTACGGGAATATAGGTGCGCAGCTTTCGGTAGTTGCCGAAGCTATTGGGTTCGACGTTTATTACTACGACCTCATGGAAAAGCTGGCCCTTGGGAATGCCACTAAATGCAAAAGCCTCGAGGAACTCCTTCAGAAAGCAGATGTCATCAGCCTGCACGTAGACGGGCGCAAGGAGAATAAAGATCTCATCGGCGAAAGGGAATTCAGCCTGATGAAGGAAGGCACGGTATTTCTCAATCTTAGCCGTGGCCATGTGGTCGACATCCAGGCGCTTAAAAAGAACATCCTCTCGGGCAGGATCAAAGGTGCAGGCGTGGACGTCTTTCCGAAGGAACCAAAGACAAACCAGGAGGAGTTTCATTCTGAGCTTCGCGGCTTGCCTAACGTGATCCTTACGCCGCATGTAGGCGGCAGCACCGAGGAGGCCCAGGTGAACATCGGGAATTTTGTGCCCGGTAAGATCATCGAGTACATCAACACGGGTAGCACCACCAACAGCGTGAACTTCCCTAACCTGCAGCTGCCAATTCTTGAAAACGCCCACCGGTTGATTCACATCCACCATAACCGCCCCGGCATCATCGCGCATATCAACAATGTGCTTTCAGAGCACGGCTGCAATATCGTGGGACAGTACCTGAAGACAAATGAGCAGGTAGGCTACGTGATCACAGACATCAACAAAGCTTACGACGAGAAGGTGATCGAGGAGATGAAAAAGATACAGGATACCATAAGGTTTAGGGTTCTTTACTAACCTTTTATTCTGAACGGAGCGCAGCGTCTCTATGTCATTCTGAACGCAGCGCAGGGGAGTGAAGAATCTCTTTTGGAAAGCTATTAGCTGTTTGCCCTTAGCCTTTGGCTTTGTAAATTATAAATTTTTTGATGGGATCTTTAATTATATTGAGATTCCTCCTTCGTCGGAATGACAAAATTGTCATTCTGAACGCAGCGCAGCGGAGTGAAGAATCTCTTCTTGACGAGAGATTCCTCCTTCGTCGGAATGACACGGAACATGACCTCCGTCATAATTCAGGTTTTAAAGGTTCGCCATCTTTGACGTTTTGCCTTTTAAAAAATCTGAAATACATGTATACACTTTCACCACACAATTTCCACATTCCGGTGATGGGTATTTCCTTTACCATTGACAGTCCCATGAAAGTGGCCTGTTATGGGATCAATTCGGCTTTGTCCATTATTGAGGACAACCTGGTCGAAATGATGCGGAAATATTATTACCAGGAGAACGACGAGACTTACGTGCCCATTGAGAAGCACGAGGAGAACTACCGCAGCCGGCGCATCACAGATTACCTCAACCTCATGAACCGCAATGTGCAGGGGAAGCTGGAGCAGCTTCGCAACTCGGCCTTTGAGACCGGTTCAGAGATTGTGAAGTACTTTGAGATGCTGCCCGAAGAAAGCGGCTTAAAAGAGAAATACCAACAATTCCTGCAGGCGCACGGCGAAACAAAAGCCGAGCTGGAGCAGTGGCTGCGGAAGCAGGTAAAACCCGGCGCTATTGAGGTCAACATCATGACCAAGGTAGATAAGGACAACACCAACAAACACGGCGAACTTATTCCCGATGGCTCTGATGCTTTGGGTGCCTTAAAAGCCTATGCCGAAAGTGACCTGGAAAATTCCGCAGTGATCTTTTCCGCGGGAATGAATCCGAGGCTGTTCAATTACCTGGAAAACTTCAGGGAATTTGACGCCACGGGCTGGGGCAAGTTTAAAAAGCGCATTGTGGTCAAAGTGAGCGATTATCGTTCGGCTTTGATCCAGGGGAAATATCTTGCCAAAAAAGGCATTTGGGTAAGTGAGTTCAGAATAGAATCGGGCCTTAACTGCGGCGGACATGCCTTTGCCACGCCGGGTTTACTGCTGGGGCCTATCCTGGAAGAATTCCGGAGTAAAAAAGAAGAGCTTTCCGCAGAACTTTTCAGGCTGTATAATCCCGCCATTCAGGCAAGGGGAGAAGCAGGCTTTGAAAAGCCGCACCCTGTGGCGATCACCGTACAGGGCGGGATTGGTAATGCAGAAGAGCAACAACTGCTGCTGCAGCATTACAAAGTGAACGGCACCGGCTGGGGCAGCCCTTTCCTGTTGTGCCCCGAGGCTACGACCGTAGATGAACCTACTCTTGAGCTGCTGCGCAAGAGCAGGGAAAAAGATGTCGTGCTGAGCAAAGCCTCGCCCCTGGGTGTGAGGTTCAACTATCTCAAGGGTACGACTGCCGAAAAGGAAAGGCTGGAGCGCATTGATCGGGACAAACCCGGCAGCCCCTGTACCGAAAAATACCTGGTCTCCAATACCGAGTTTACCAAAGAACCAATTTGTACGGCTTCAAGAAGGTATCAAAAGTTAAAGCTGGAGCAGCTGCAACAGGCAGAGCTGCCCGCAGAGGACTATGAACTGCAGGTGGAAGAGCTGTTGAGCAAGGAATGTTTGTGCATTGGCCTTAGCAATTCGGCGGGAATAAATTATAAAGTTCCCATTGTTGAAAAACTGGACGCGGTGACCGTTTGTCCCGGTCCTAATATTGCCAACTTCTCAAAAGTAGCCGGCCTGCAGGAAATGACAGATCATATCTATGGCAGGAAAGAGCTACCGCAGCAAAAGAACCGGCCGCACATGTTCCTCAAGGAGCTGCAGCTCTATGTAGACTACCTACGTGAAGAGATGAATAGTACTTTATCTCCCGGAGTACGGGAACTAAAAGGCTGGAAAAGATTCTGTGATAATTTGCTGGAAGGAGTAGAGCATTACAGAGGCCTGCTTAAAACGGAGCTGATCAAAAACCGGGAGGTGTTCAGGGAAGGTTTGGCAACCATGGAGTCAGGGATCCTTCAGCTTAAGCAAAGCCTGGATTAGAAAAAATCCCCTTTGAAATAGCCATTTTTGAAGGGGATTATTCTTTATTTATCAAAGTCCTTTCGCAGGAAAGAGTAGATATCTACATCTATGAAGTGATCGTGCTCTATTTCGGCCTGTCGCATTGTGCCTTCATGTGAAAAACCGATTTTTTCAATCGCCCGTTTGCAAGCTGAATTTCGGCTGTCCACAAAGCCTTCAATCCTGTTAAGGCCGAGCTGCTCAAAACCTTTTTGGAGCACCAAAGGCATTGCTGTTTGCATAATACCACGGCCCCAGAATTCAGGAAATAACCAGAAACCAATTTCTGCTTTTCGGTTTGCCTTATCGAGATCATTATAACCTCCGGCGCCGCAAAATTCTCCTGTTTCCGAATTATAAATACCCCACCAAAGTCCGGTACCATCTCTTTTAAGAGCTGCATACCAGTCCATTTGCTCCCGGGTATCTTCTAAAGTGTCGAAATGTACCGCGTAATACCGCGTCACCCGCCGGTCTGAGAGTCCGCGATGAATATTATCAATGTCTGCTGCCTTGATCTCCTTTAATTGGTAAGCTGTTGTTTCAATTTTACCGGTTGTTTCAGGTAACTTCACTTTTAAACCTCTTTCTTTACCTCGGGGATGAGGTTGAGCTGCCAGGAAATTCCGTATCTATCCTGCACCCACCCAAATTTTGGGCTAAAGGGATATTCTTCTAGGGGCGTAAAGACCACGCCGCCTTTTGCCAGGATTTTAAAGGCATCATCTATATCGTCTGCATTGTCGCTCTCTATGAAGAAGGAGACCGCAGGCGTAAAGCTGAACCTGTGCTTGAGGTGGCTGTCTTTTGCGATGAAATGCTGGCCGTTGAGCGAAAAATGGGCCTGCTTTACGGTACCTTCGGGTTCGGGGTCTTGGGGACCGTAGTATTCCACATCAATAATTTCGGAATCATCAAAAAGTTCTGTGTAAAAATCTATGGCCTCTTTGGCTTTTCCGTGGTTTTCGCCGGTAAATAGTAAAAAAGTCGATATTTTGCTGCTCATGTTTTTGTGTATTTTGCCTTAAGTTAGCAATTTTTGAGAACCTGACCCATTTTTGGCGCAGCCGTGTTTCCTGCTTCGGAAGGCATTCAAAAATGACATTTTTGGGCCTGCATAAATTTCCCAATACAACTTCTTCAGAATTAAAAGATTTGAAAAGATCTTTCCGAAGCAAGAGCAAAAGGAGCAGGAATAAATCGAATCCTCAACAAAACTTCTTTTCTGCCGCTATTCATTATCAATTTTAAAATTTTATTTTTACTTCCGGTAAAATTCAGGCTTCATGTTAAAAGAGGAATTAGTAGAGGCATATCACTTCATTTTTGAAGAGGAACTTTTAGAGGAGATCGCCAAATTTGGCAGCCTTAAGACCGTGAAGGCGGGGGAAAAGATCATCGAGATTGGTGATTACGTGAAAACGATGCCGCTGCTGCTGGAGGGCGCCATCAAGATCCTTAGAAAAGACAAAGACGGGGATGAGCTGCTGCTGTACTTCCTGGAGCGCGGCGATACCTGCGCCATGACGCTTTCCTGTTGCCTGGGACAGACCAGGAGCGAGATAAGGGCTGTTGCCGAAAGGGACACCAAGCTCATCATGATCCCAATTGAAAAGATGGAGGAGTGGACCTCTAAATACAAGAGCTGGCGGAATTTTGTTTTTGAAAGCTACCATTCGCGGCTTACCGAAATGCTGGATACCATTGACACCATAGCCTTCCTCAACATGGACCAGCGCTTGATGCGCTACCTGCAGGACAAGGCCAAGATCAACGGCAGTGAAAAGCTGCAGGTAACGCACCAGGAGATCGCCTATGACCTGCATACTTCCCGCGTGGTGATCTCGCGCCTGCTCAAAAAGCTGGAGATGGAAGGCAAGATAAGTTTGCAGCGCAACAGCATTGAAGTGCTGGATCTTTGATAGAACTGTGATCAATGTTACAGTACAGCTGCTAAAGCTGCCTTAATTTTGCACTTGAAAAAAGAGGAATGGAAATAATAGACATTTTAGGATACTTTGGTGCCTTGCTCATTGGGTTGGTGCTGGGTTTAATTGGCGGGGGCGGTTCAATTTTGACGGTGCCGGTGCTGGTGTATCTTTTCTCTGTCAACCCCGTTACCGCGACAGCATATTCTCTTTTTGTGGTTGGTTCTTCCTCTCTGGTGGGAGCCGCCCGTAATATTCAGAAGAAACGTATAGGTTTTCGCACTGCGCTGGCCTTTGCGATACCCGCTGTGATCGCAGTTTTTAGTACCCGAAAATTCATTGTACCGGCCATTCCTCACGAGATCGTGCATATCAACAATTTTGTGGTCACCAAAGATATCGGCATCATGATCTTTTTTGCGGTGCTTATGCTGGTTGCAAGTTTCTCGATGATCATGGACCGGGAAAAGCTGCTGGAGGACAAAAAAGAGCGTTCAGGCCCCTGGTATGGACTTTTAGTGCCGCTGGGTTTTCTCACAGGGCTGGTTACCGGCCTCGTAGGTGCAGGTGGCGGCTTCATCATCATCCCTATTCTGGTGCTGCTGGCAGGGCTGCCAATGAAAAGAGCGGTGGGGACCTCACTATTTATCATCGCGATCAATTCGCTTATCGGGTTTCTTGGAGACCTGGGACATCAGGAGATAGACTGGCCATTTTTGCTCATTTTCACCGCTATTGCTGTGGTGGGAATTTTCCTGGGCGTGTATCTCAACCGGTTCGTTGACGGGAAAAAGCTCAAAAAAGGTTTTGGCTGGTTCGTGCTGGTGATGGGCATTTACATCCTCTGGAAAGAGATCTTCTAAAATGTCATTTTTGGGAGGTTTTCTTCGGAAGTTCTTCTGAAATTTATTTCCTGCTGAAGTGCAGGAAGAGCAGCAGCAGAGTTTTACTAATCCTGCGGAAACAGCCGTCATTTTTTACTAATTTTAATGCAATTTGAATCTGAAGAAAGCGCATTAAAAAATGCCCTTTTTGAAACACATTATCTGCATGGAAAATCTCGATTATGCAAGGTTACAGATGGCGTTCACCCTTGGGTTCCACATCGTCTTTGCCTGCATTGGAATGGTGATGCCCTTTTTTATGGTTGTATCTCATAAAAAGTGGCTCAACACCCGCAATCCCATATATCTCGATCTTACTAAAGCCTGGCAAAAAGGAGTGGCCATTTTCTTCGTTACCGGTGCGGTATCGGGCACGGCACTTTCTTTTGAACTGGGAATGCTGTGGCCAGGATTCATGAAACACGCCGGGCCAATTATAGGAATGCCTTTTTCCCTGGAAGGAGCTGCCTTTTTTGTGGAGGCCATCGCCCTTGGCTTCTATCTTTACGGCTGGAACAAACTGCCGGAAAAATTCCACTGGTTCACCGGGATCATCATCGGGCTTTCGGGAGTGGCTTCGGGAATTCTTGTGGTTTCTGCTAACGGCTGGATGAACGCTCCTTCGGGTTTTGATTATATCAACGGAGAATTCACCAACATTGACCCTGTAGCCGCATTCTTGAATGACGCCTGGTTCACCCAGGCGCTGCACATGACTTTGGCCGCATTTGTGGCTACCTCTTTTGCGGTGGCGGGAATTCACGCCTTCCAGATCTACAGGAATAAAAGGGCTGGACTTCATAAAAAGGCATTTAAGATCGCCATTGTTTTTGGAGCTGTGGCGGCCATTCTGCAACCCCTTAGCGGAGACCTTTCGGCCAAAGATATTGCCGAGCGTCAACCCGTGAAACTTGCAGCCATGGAAGCCCATTTCGAAACCGAAAAAGGCGCGCCGCTTTTCATTGGTGGGATAGTAAATGAGGAGGAGCAGGAGGTAAGCCATAAGATCGAAGTTCCCGGTGCACTTTCCTTCCTTGCCTTTGGAGATTTTGATGCTGAAGTAAAAGGCTTAAACGATTTTCCTAAAGACGAGTTGCCTCCCGTGGCCATTGTGCATTACGCCTTCCAGATCATGGTTGGACTGGGAACTTTGCTCATGATCGCCGGACTTTTCTACTTCTGGAGTACCAGGAAAAAATCTAAACTTCAGCAGAAAAAAGGATTCTGGCTGTTCTTCGTCCTGCTGTCGCCACTGGGCTTTGTGGCCCTCGAAGCCGGCTGGACCGTTACCGAGGTAGGCAGGCAGCCCTGGATCATCTACCAAATCATGAAAACCAGTGAGGCTGTGACGCCAATGCCGGGAATGCAATTCAGTTTCTATATGTATGTCATGGTGTATGTGACCCTGGCAATCACGGTGACCTGGTTGATGAAAAGACAAATCAAAGTGTTGAACGCTTCAAAAGATTAGCTATGCTGTATGTAGTGCTGTTTTTCACCTTTTTCTCCTTTTTTCTGTACGTGCTGCTTGGCGGCGCCGATTTTGGAGCAGGTATTATCGAGCTGTTCTCTTCAAAAGAGGACAAGCGAGTCACCCGCGATACCGCCTACAGCGTGATGGGGCCGGTTTGGGAAGCCAACCACATCTGGTTGATCATTCTCATCGTGGTGTTGTGGATTGGTTTTCCTGCATATTTCAACGTGATCGTCATCTATTTGCACATTCCCTTCGTGCTCATTTTGCTGGGCATCACCATGCGGGGCGTGGCCTTTATCTTCAGGCATTATGACGCGGTGGTAGACAAGTCTCAATATACTTACAACTGGATGTTCAGGATCTCCAGCTTTATCACTCCGGTTTTCCTCGGAATGGCCTTTGGGGCCCTCATTGGCGGAAGGATCATCCTTACAGATGATTATGCCGATTTCAGCTTTTATGACATCTTCATGCAGCCCTGGCTGAATGTTTTTACCTTTTTAGTCGGCTTATTCTATGCCGCCCTTTGTGCCTTTATGGCCTCTACGCTGCTCATTGGAGAGACTGAAGGAGCAGTGCGCAAGATGTTCAGTAGGAAATCTGCGTCTTACACGATCTGGCTTGTGGTCCTGGGGCTGGTGCTCATAGGCTACGGCTATTTTGCTAAAGTTGAATTCATACGGGATTTTGTTGAAAATCCGGTGTCAATTGCTGCCATAGCTTTGTCTGCCTTGCTGCTTATCCCGCTCTGGCGAAGCATAAGAAGGCAGAACAGGATATGGAGCCGTTACCTGGCAGGTTTACAGGTGGTCCTGGTGCTGTTCGCGGCCATTTATGCCCATTTCCCGTATATTATCATCACTGCCGGCAAAGAACTGAACCTCCTGGAAGGGCGAGCGCCGGACCAGGTGATACAAAATCTTGGAATTATGCTGCTCATTGGAGGCCTGGTGATCCTGCCCGGCCTGTTCCATTTGATGAGGTCCTTTAGTATGATCAAGATCCTGGAGCGCGGAAAAGGAGAAATGGAGCAGTAATTAGCAAAGAGATCAAAAAAATGGCTGTTCCAAACAAAGACAAATTTTTTGTTGCACTTCAAGTCGGGGTGTTCCTTGCCTGGATCATGGATGTTGATCTGTGGTACATCAGGTTGCCTGAGAACCTGGAGAAGCTGGCGTTGGTCTTTGCGGGTTTGGGCCTGCTGCTTGTCATCATTGCATTGTTTCAGCTCAACACAAAGCTTTCGCCTTTTCCCAGCCCTAAAAAAGGAGCTAAGCTAATTAACTCGGGGGTGTATGCTTTTGCACGGCATCCTATTTATTCTGGAATCTTGTTCATGGGCTTTGGCCTTTCAGTATGGTTTCATTCCGGTTATAAACTGTTGATCAGTTTTGTGTTGCTGCTGGTCTTCTATTTCAAGAGCAGGTATGAAGAGCAGCGGCTTCAGCAGCAGTTTCCGGAATATGTTTTTTACAAGCGGCAAACCGGCAGATTTTTTCCTAAATTTAAATGGAGAATCTAAGCAGCATGAATTACAGATCATTTGGTAAAAGACCTTCCGGAGAAAGGCTTGAAGAACTGAAAAAGTCTCCCAATTACCGGGACGGCAGCTTTCAGAACATTGAGCCTACTTCGGTAAATCCGGATAATGTATCCATGTTCAGGATCCTCAAAAAGATGATGTCGAGGCCATCTTCTGTAAGGCCTTCACAAGAGGTGCCGCACGAGCAGACGAACCTCATGGAGCTGGATTCTTCCTCGCCGGTTGTGGTGTGGTTTGGTCATTCTTCCTATTTTATCGTAGTCAACGGGTTTCGTGTGCTTGTGGACCCGGTGTTCAGCGGCAATGCCTCGCCTTCGCGTTTCTTCGGAAAAGCTTTTGAGGGTGCAGACACTTATAAAGCCGAAGATTTTCCCGAAATAGACCTGCTGGTGCTCACGCATGATCACTACGATCATCTCGACTGGCCCAGCATCAAAAAACTGGATGAAAAAGTGAAGCAGGTGGTCACTTCTTTGGGAGTTAGTTCGCACCTGGAATATTGGGGCATGGCTTCAGAAAAGATCACCGAACTCGACTGGTGGTATGGTACAAAAGTTTCAGAAAAAGTAAAGATCACAGCCACCCCCGCAAGACATTTTTCGGGCCGGGGGCTAAAAAGAGCACAAACTTTATGGTCTTCTTTTGTGCTGGAGATCATGGGGTACAAGATCTTTATAGGAGCAGACTCCGGCTATGACGGCAGCTTTAAAAAGATCAATGAACGCTTTGGAAGCTTTGATCTGGCGTTCCTGGAATGCGGGCAGTACGGGAAGTATTGGCCGCAGATCCATATGTTCCCGGAGCAAACAATAATGGCTGCAAATGACCTGGACGCAGAGATCGCTTTTCCCGTGCACTGGGGAAAGTTCGTGCTGTCCACACATCCGTGGAATGAATCGATCAAGAGATTTCATGAAGCGGCAACAAGAGAAAAAAGAAAATTTGTTTCACCTAAGATCGGCCAGCCCTTTTACCTGGAAAGGGAATTTGAGCAGGAGATCTGGTGGGACTTTATATAAGATCTATGGAAACTAAAAAACAACATTGGGACGGGGTGTATGAGAACAAAACCTTCACCGAGGTGAGCTGGTATGAACCCATGCCCGAAACTTCCCTGGCCTGCATTGCCGACTGTAACCTTGAAAAAGACGACGCCATCATTGACATAGGCGGCGGCGACAGCTTCCTTGCTGAATTTTTACTGGCAAAAGATTTTTCCAACATCACCGTAGTAGATATCTCTGAAAAGGCAATAGAAAGGGCCAAAAAGAGATTAGGCGAAAAAGCTGAAGAGATCACCTGGATAGTGAGTGACATAACAGAGTTCGTGCCTGAGCAGAAATACAAACTATGGCATGACCGGGCTGCTTTTCACTTTTTAACTTCCGAAGAAGAGGTGCAAAAATACCTGCAAACGCTTAATGATGCCCTGGAACCGGGAGGCTTTGTCATTCTATCCACTTTTTCGGACAAAGGTCCTGACAAATGCAGCGGTCTACCGGTAAAGAAATATTCCGTAGGGCAGATGCAGAAACTTTTTAAAGATGGTTATATCACCATGAACTGCAAAAACGTGGATCATGAAACTCCTTCGGGCAGTGTCCAGAATTTCACCTTTTGTACTTTTAAAAGAGAGTAGAACTAGTTAAAGACCTCACAGGTTTTTAAAACCTGTGAGGTCTAAAAAATAGAAAGAGAATGAAAGAGTTTTGGGATGAAAGATATAGTGGAGAGGAATACATTTATGGGGAATATCCCAATGAGTATCTGGAGTCAAGATTGTCACAGTTCTATCCGGGAGAGATCCTTTTTGCTGCCGAAGGTGAAGGAAGAAATGCGGTCTACGCGGCAAAGGAGGCATGGAAAGTAACGGCTTTTGACCAGAGCACTGAGGCCAGGAATAAAGCCGAAAAACTTGCCAAAAAATTTAATGTTGAGATCGATTATCGCGTGGGAGATCTGCCCGACCTGGGGTTCGAAAAAGGGGATTTTGATGCGGTAGCTCTTATCTACGCCCATTTTCCGGCCGAGATAAGGCAAAATTACCATAAAAGGCTGATCTCCTATTTGCGCAGAGATGGGTTGGTGTTCTTTGAAGGCTTCAGCAAGAAACACAAGATCTACAAAGAAAAGAACCCGAACGTTGGCGGGCCCGATGATGAGGCTTTGCTGTTCTCCATGGAAGAGATAAAAA
>JBAVJB010000115.1:0-10214 GCA_049687495.1 Salinimicrobium sp. | reverse complement strand
GGGTTGTTGAAAACAAAACCTTTGCCGTTAAGTCCACCGGAGTATTCTAAAATAGTTCCTGCCAGATAAAGCACACTTTTTTTATCGACTATGATCTTGATGTCATTGTCTTCAATCAATCTATCAGCTTCGTTCTTGGTGTTGTCGAACTTGAGTTCATAGGAAAGCCCGGAGCAACCTCCGCTTTTTACCCCCACCCGAACGTAGTCACGCAAAGCATCAAATCCGTCCTCTTTCATGAGGTCGGCAATGCGTTTTTTCGCGTTCTCACTTACCTTTATCATATCTTATAAAGATTAATTCTAAATTACCTGCAAATATAATACAAACTATATGTTTAGCCATGGTAAAAAGCATCATAAAATGGTATGCTGCTATTGGAAACGGCTATTTGCAACAGGAGTTCAAAAACCTCTCCAAAATGCGCTAATATTTTGATATTCAGAAAGTCCATGAAAATTTGTCATTTTTGAGGAGAATGCTCCAGGAAGGCTGGAAGGGATTTTCTCTCGATGTATCTTATTTTGAAATTATAAGCTTTAATTTTGCAGTTCTAAACCTTTAGCAACATGTTCGACAACAGTAACGATAGCAGGACCAGCCTTTCTGAACTTGGAGAGTTTGGTTTGATCGACCATCTCACCAGGAATTTCAAGATCACACAAGAGACCACCATCAAAGGTGTGGGCGATGATGCAGCCGTGGTTGATTTTAAAGACAAAAAGGCCATCGTAACCACAGATATGCTGGTGGAAGGCGTGCATTTTGATCTGTCTTACATGCCGCTGAAGCATCTTGGTTACAAGGCTGTGATGGTGAATCTTTCAGACGTTTTTGCCATGAATGCCGTTCCGCAGCAGATCACGGTCTCCTTTGCCGTTTCGAACAGGTTCCCGGTGGAGGCCCTGGATGAGCTGTACAGTGGTATTGAGCTGGCGGCCAAGCTTTATAAAATTGACGTTGTTGGAGGGGACACCACCTCTTCAACTTCGGGACTGGTTATAAGTATCACTGCTTTAGGTGCAGCCGATGAGGAAGAGATCGTGTACAGGAGCGGAGCGCAAAACAATGATCTTCTGGTGGTAACCGGAGATCTGGGTGCGGCTTACATGGGCTTGCAGGTGCTGGAGCGTGAAAAAGAGGTTTTCAAGGTAAACCCAAGAGCACAGCCAGATCTTGACCGCTACACTTATCTTGTGGAGCGCCAGCTCAAACCTGAGGCACGACAGGATATTCCGCCTTTGTTGAAGGCGCTTGAGGTCAAGCCAACATCTATGATCGATATTAGCGACGGACTTTCTTCAGAAATTATTCACCTGTGCAAGAATTCAAAAAAGGGAGTTTACCTGTACGAGGAGAAGATCCCGCTGGATCCTGCGGTGATCACCGTTTGCGAGGAATTCCAACTTGACAGTACGACCATCGCCTTAAGTGGCGGCGAAGATTACGAGCTGCTCTTCACTATCAAGCAGGATGATTTCGAGAAGATCAAGGGTAATCCTAATTTTACTGTAATTGGCCACATGGCCGAAGAAAAAGAAGGTATGCACTTGATCACCCGGGCAAATCAAAAGATCCCATTGATCGCGCGTGGCTGGAATTCCATGAGTGGTAAAGACTAGGAGGCTTTAGGTATCATTTTTCGGGCCGCCCGTCGTTCGTGGATCTTTGCCAGGAAAGCATTGGTCTCTCTAAAACGGGGGGTGAGTTTTTCCAACAGGCCATTGGCCGAATCGGTCATTTCCTCGCCGCAGCGGCAGCACCTGTATTCCCGTATGTGGTTAGTAATGTTCTTCGACACCCGCAGATCATGCCCCAAAAATCTGCAGATCGTTTTGTTGAAGTTAAAAATGCTTTTTAATGCCATAACTCAGCTTATAGGGTGAATGGCTTAAAAATAAAAGAATTAACTTTAATAATCGATAAAGAGCTCTATTTTTTCGATGAAATACACAATTTTCTGAATTCTTCCTCACTCTCCAGGTAGCTCAAATGACCTCCGGGGACGACGAAAAATGTGCAGTTGCAGTCCTTTGCAATGTCTTTAATACTGCCGGGATCCATAAGAGGATCTTCCTTTCCCGCCACTATTAACTTGGTGCCGTCATAATTTCTCAGGAGACTCGTGCGATCTTTTCTTATTCTCATGCCTTGAAGGGCAGCAGTAATTCCTGCCGTGGGAAATTTGTAGGCTTTTTCTTTCAATTCCTGAACCTCTGGCGCGAATTTTTTATCATCCTCCGGCGTCAACAAATTTGAGATGGCCATGCTGATATAGGCTTTCTTGTTTTTCTTTACAACCTCAATGGAACGCGTCCGCACTTCCTTTTTTTCTTCGGAATCTTCCTGCGGATGGGAATTGAGCAGCATGATATCCCCAACTTTTGCGGGATAATTCTCCAGGAAAGCCAGGATCACATAACCTCCCATAGAATGACCGATAAAATCACATTTTTGAAGCTGCAGCTTATCCAGTACTGCGTTCACTGCCTCAGCCATTAATTCCATGCTGTGAACTTCGGCTATGCAGCCCGACTGCCCGTGCCCCGGCAGGTCAATGGTCACCACCTGCCCGTATTCAGAAAATTCAGTGATGAACGGCTCCCAGATATCCCTTGACTCCAGGAAACCGTGCAATAAAATCACTGCGTCGCCGCTGCCGGCGGTGCTGTAATGGATAGGTGTGTCTTTAAATAATAGGTGCATGGCTAAAGATTTAAATCAAACAGTCCCAAAAATGGCATTTCTGAAGGCTCTTGCAGAAGGCATTTTTGGGACTGCTGTAAACTGAAATTATTAAATTTTACGAGTTCATAATGTCCTCGATCTCATCGGCTTCAATAGGAATATTGCGCATCAGGTTAAAAGGTTCTCCTTTCTCCTGGATAACCACATCGTCTTCAAGACGAATTCCAAAGCCTTCATCTGGAATGTAAATTCCCGGCTCCACAGTGAATACCATATTGGCCTTCATTGGCTCGTACAACAATCCGTAATCATGAGTGTCCAGCCCAATGTTGTGAGATGTTCCATGCATGAAGTACTTTTTATATGCCGGCCAGTCCGGGTCTTCATTCTGAACATCAGCTTTATCTAAAAGGCCCAGTCCAAGCAATTCCGAAGTCATCAATTTGCCCACTTCCACATGGTAGTCTTTCCAGATCGTGCCCGGAACAAGCATTTTAGTAGCATCATTTTTTACCCTGTTCACTGCATTGTATACCTCTTTTTGGCGCTTGGTGTACTTTCCCGAAACAGGAATCGTCCTGGAAAGGTCACTCGCGTAGTTGGCATATTCGGCACCGGTGTCAAGCAGGATCAATTCTCCCTCTTTACACTGCTGGTTGTTCTCGATATAATGCAACACATTCGCATTCTTTCCGCTGGCGATGATAGGCGTGTAAGCAAATCCGCGGGAACGGTTTCTTATCATCTCGTGGTAATATTCGGCTTCGATCTCGTATTCCCAAACTCCCGGCTTCACGAATTTTAAAGCTCTGCGGAAGGCTTTTTCGGTAATATCACAGGCTTTCTGCATCAGGTCGAGTTCAATAGGATCTTTAACAGATCTGAAACGCTGAAGAATAGGATTGCTTTTCGCTACCTGGTGTGCAGGGAAATTCCTTTTACACCACTTGATGAACCTTGCTTCACGGGTTTCGGTCTCAACATTTGCGCGGTAGTGTTCGTTGGTGTTGAAGTACACCGTTTCACACTGCGTCATCACCTCAAAAAAGATCTTTTCAAAATCTTTAAGCCAGAACACATTTTTGATGCCCGAAACTTCATAAGCCTTTTCCTTGGTAAGTTTTTCACCTTCCCAAACTGCTATATGTTCGTTCGTTTCGGTCAAAAAGAGCATTTCGCGGTGCTTTTCATCGGGTGCATCGGGGAAAAGTACAAGTATACTCTTGTCCTGGTCAACTCCCGAGAGGTAGAAAAGGTCGCGCGCCTGTTGAAAAGGCATGGTGCTGTCTGCGCCAATGGGATAAACATCGTTGGAATTGAAAACCGCAAGGCTTTTCGGCTTCATCTCGGCCGTAAAATTCTTACGGTTCTTTATGAATAAATTTCTGTCTATTTGATCGTACTTCATCGGTAAAAATTTTCGATTTCCTCAAAATTAAGAGAATTATGAGCAATAGGCTCGTTTGCGCTAAAAAAGTTTGCAGAACAGGGGGTTTTTCCTAATTTCAGGCACATATATACAAGAAATGAAAAAAACATTCCTCCTACCACTCCTGGCGTTGGCATTCAACGCGCATGGGGTCCTGGCGCAACAGCCCGCTTCTACAGGTCAGGCTGTAGAAAAAGCCTTTCAGCAAAAAGTTGAACTCAATCAAAATTCCGACGTAAAGAACATCCCGCTAAAGAACATTGGCCCTACCATCATGAGCGGCCGGGTTGTTGATTTTGCGGTCAATCCCGAAAATCCTACGGAATTCTACGTCGCCTACGCCACCGGCGGACTCTGGTACACCAACAATAACGGTACTTCTTTTACTCCGGTAATGGATAACGCACCTACTCTTAATATTGGCGACGTGGCTGTGGATTGGAAAAACGGAACCATTTGGATAGGAACCGGGGAGGTGAATGCTTCCCGCTCTACTTATGCAGGAATAGGCTTGCTGAAATCTGATGACAAAGGCGAAAGCTGGGAATTTATGGGGCTGCCTGATTCTCACCACATCAGCAGAATATTAATCAATCCTGAAAACCCTGAAGAGGTTGTCGTGGGTGTCGCGGGACATTTGTATTCCACGAACGAAGAGCGTGGGGTTTATAAGACCACCGATGGCGGCCAGACCTGGAACAAAACTTTGTTCGTCAACAACGAGACCGGGATCATTGATATTTCGCCGGTTCCGGGAAATTACAATATCATGTATGCAGCAGCCTGGGACAAGGACAGGAAAGCCTGGAACTTCAGGGAATCGGGCTCTGGCAGCGGGATCTATAAAAGTACCGATGCCGGCGACAGCTGGACCGAAATTTCAACCGCTGACTCAGGTTTTCCAACCGGGGAAGGAGTAGGCCGTATAGGCCTTGCAGCTTATGATGAGAACACGGTCTATGCGATCGTTGATAACCAGTTTCACAGGCCAAAGGAGGAAGGAAAAGAAGAGAAAAAAGAAGGGCTTCAAAAAGAGGATTTTAAGGAGATGTCTGCTTCAGCATTTCAAAAGCTGGATGAGGAGCAACTGGAGAAATTCCTGCGGAATAATGATTTTCCGAAGAAATACACGGCCAAGAGCGTAAAAGAAATGGTGAAGGAAAAAAAGGCCGAACCTGCCGATCTTGCCCTTTATTTAGAAGACGCAAATTCTGACCTTTTTGACACCCCTGTTTTTGGCGCGCAGGTATATAAAAGCACCGACGGCGGAAAAACCTGGAACAAAACTCATGAAGATTACCTCGATGATGTTTACTACAGCTACGGTTATTACTTCGGAATGGTGCACGTGGATCCAAACGATCCTGAAGCAATTTACATCTACGGAGTGCCGATCCTGAAATCTAAAGACGGGGGAAAAACCTTTACTTCCATAGATGCAGAAAATGTGCATTCAGATCACCATGCGCTGTGGATCGATCCCAATATGCCGGGGCATTTGATCGACGGAAACGACGGCGGAGTCAACATTACTTATGACGACGGCGAAAACTGGATCCTGAACAACAATCCTTCGGTAGGGCAATTCTATTCTGTCAACGTTGATAACCAAAAACCGTACAATGTGTACGGCGGGCTGCAGGACAACGGCGTATGGGTCGGTCCGCATTTGAATGAAGAAAATACTTCCTGGCAGGCAAACGGCGATTATAATTTTGAAAGACTGATGGGCGGTGACGGCATGCAGGTGGAGATTGACAGCCGCGATTCAAATATTGTCTACACCGGATTTCAATTCGGAAGTTATTTCAGGATCAACCGTGAAACCGGTGATAGGGAATTCATCCAACCGAAGCATGAGCTGGGTGAGCGACCATATCGTTTCAACTGGCAAACCCCAATTTTGCTTTCCCCGCACAACCAGGACATTCTTTATATGGGAGCGAACAAGTTAATGAGGAGCATGGACCAGGGGAGCACGTGGACTGCAATTTCCGAAGATCTCACCACCGGCGGAAAAAAAGGCAATGTGCCTTATGGAACTCTGTCCAGCATAAGTGAATCTCCCTTCAGGTTTGGCTTGATCTACACCGGAAGCGATGACGGAGTTGTGCAGGTAACCAAAGACGGCGGCGGCAGCTGGACGAAGATCAGCGAAAATCTTCCGCAGGATCTTTGGGTATCGAGAGTGATAGCTTCCGAATACAAAGAAGAGAGGGTCTATTTAACACTGAACGGGTACCGCTGGGATGACTTCACGCCTTATGTCTATGTTTCTGAAGACTTCGGAAAGACCTGGAAAAATATTTCGGGAGATCTGCCGCTGGGTCCGGTGAACGTGATCAGGGAAGATCCAAACCGCGAAGAGGTGCTATACCTGGGAACCGATAACGGCCTTTATGTTTCTATGGACCGTGGCCAAAGCTGGCAGGCCTTTAGCGCGGGTATGCCGAATGTGCCTGTGCATGACCTGAGGGTTCAAAAAGAGGCAAAACAGCTGGTGGCTGGTACTCACGGCCGCTCCATTTACAGGGCAGATGTTGCGCCAATTTCAGAAATGAGGAATGAAGATCTTGATAAAGGCGTGTGGGTAGCACCGCTGGCAAGTGTGCAATTTTCACCGCGCTGGGGCAACAGCTACAGCAAATGGTTGGATCCTTACGTGCCTAACACCCAATTTGTCTTTTACGCTTCCGAAACAGGAAAAGCCAAGATCAGCATCAAGAACGAAGATGGTTTGCAGGTAAGGGAATTCAAAGCAGATGCCGAAAAAGGCTTTAATCAGGTGGATTATGACCTCACAATTTCTGAAAAAGCCGCCAAAAAACTGGCAAAAGACAGCAAAACTGCCGAAAAGTCAAAAACCGGAAAGTATTATATTCCGAAGGGAACCTACGAGGTGGTCATCAAACTGAACGGTGCTACCGCTACAGAAAAGCTGGAGATCAAGTAGCTCCAAAAATGCCATTTTTGGAACCTTTGTGGAAGCTGGTTAGGTTTTAATAAAACCTTTTCTTCATGAGGTCTCAAAAGTGGCATTTTCTGTTGAATTTTTTTTGGCTAATTTCTTTGGAAGCAGAGTGTTCTAACGATTTCGCAAGTTCTTTAAAACCATTCTAAATAATAGGTTAATAAAGTATTATTATTTGCCAGTGAGTTGAAAGGACGTATTTTTGTGTTAATTCTTCATTAAAATTATATAACCAATGGGTGGATTCCTCAAATCTTCCATAGCAAGAAAGCTTGTTATGGCCTTGTCAGGACTTTTTTTGGTCTTGTTTTTACTTCAGCATTTCATAATAAATTTCACATCTGTATTTGGTCCCGAAGCTTTTAACGGGATTTCGCATTTTATGGGAACTAACGTTTTTGTGCAGTTCCTGTTGCAACCGGTACTTATCCTGGGTGTAGTTGTACACTTCGTGATGGGTATTGTTCTTGAGATGAACAACAAAAGTGCCCGGCCAATAGGCTACGTGAAATTTCATGGAAATGCGAACTCTTCCTGGATGTCCAGGAATATGATCTGGACAGGACTTGTGGTCCTGGCTTTTTTAGGGCTGCATTTTTACGATTTCTGGTTTCCGGAGATCTACCACAAGTATATTGTAGTTGATCCCGAAAACCCTATGAGATACTATCCTGAAATGGTAGCGAAATTCGCCGACCCCATTAGAACAGGACTTTACGTTATTTCTTTTATCTTCCTTAGCCTTCACTTGCTTCACGGCTTTTCCTCCTCTTTCCAGACGGTGGGATGGCATAAGAAGTTCTACAAAGGGATGAGGGGTGCAACTGTAGCCTTTTCGATCATTATACCGTTAGGCTTCATCTTTATAGCCCTTTTTCATTATTTTAATCAACTCTAATAGGTAAGGATTATGTCAGTATTAGATTCAAAAGCACCAAAGGGCCCACTTGAAGATAAGTGGACCAATCATAAAAATAACATCAACCTGGTTAACCCTGCCAATAAGCGAAATATAGATATTATCGTGGTAGGAACAGGATTGGCCGGCGGTAGTGCCGCAGCCACTCTTGCAGAGTTGGGTTACAACGTAAAAACATTCTGTTACCAGGATTCTCCCCGTCGTGCGCACTCTATTGCCGCGCAGGGAGGGATCAACGCTTCCAAGAACTACCAGGGAGACGGGGATTCAGATTACCGACTTTTCTATGATACAGTAAAAGGTGGTGACTACCGCGCACGCGAATCAAACGTGTACCGTCTTGCCGAGGTTTCAGGAAATATCATTGACCAGTGTGTTGCGCAGGGAGTTCCTTTCGCACGTGATTACGGTGGTCAACTTGATAACCGCTCTTTTGGAGGGGTGTTGGTTTCCAGGACTTTTTATGCTAAAGGACAAACCGGGCAGCAGTTGTTGCTTGGTGCATATTCTGCCATGAACAGGCAGATCAACCGCGGGAAGATCAAATCTTACACCCGTCATGAAATGCTTGATGTTGTTCTTGTAGGCGGGAAAGCCCGCGGGATCATCGCCAGGAACCTTGTGACCGGTGAAATTGAAAGACACAGCGGCCATGCCGTGGTGATCGCTTCAGGTGGATACGGGAACGTATTCTATCTTTCTACCAATGCGATGGGAAGTAACGCCACCGCAGCCTGGAAAGTGCATAAACAAGGAGCATTTTTTGCTAACCCTTGCTTCACCCAAATTCACCCAACCTGTATTCCGGTTTCGGGAGATCATCAGTCTAAATTGACGCTGATGTCAGAATCTCTTCGGAATGATGGTCGTATCTGGGTTCCGAAGAAGAAAGAAGATGCAGAAAAGATACGTCAGGGTAAACTGAAGCCAACAGAACTGGCCGAAGAAGACAGGGATTACTACCTGGAAAGAAGATATCCTGCTTTTGGTAACCTGGTGCCTCGTGATGTGGCTTCCAGAGCTGCCAAAGAGCGTTGTGATGCCGGGTACGGTGTGAACAAAACCGGAGAAGCTGTTTTTCTTGACTTCGGAAGTGCTTTTATGCGCTACGGAAGAGAAGCGGTTTCAACTCAAAAAATAGAAAATGCTACCGAAGCTCAGATCAAAGAACTGGGACAAAAAGTAGTAGAATCTAAATATGGTAACCTCTTCCAGATGTATGAAAAGATCGTGGATGAGAACCCGTATGAAACTCCAATGAAGATCTATCCTGCGGTACACTATACCATGGGTGGCCTTTGGGTGGATTACAACCTGCAAACTACTATCCCCGGATTGTACGCTGCGGGGGAAGCCAACTTCTCAGATCACGGTGCCAACCGTCTTGGAGCTTCTGCTTTGATGCAGGGACTTGCTGATGGTTACTTCGTGCTGCCATACACCATGGGAGACTATCTTTCTGCAGATATTCGTACAGGAGCTATCCCAACTGATAGCCCTGAATTTGACGAGGCTGAAAAGAAAGTTCGCGGACAGCTTGAAAAGCTTATGAATCTTAAAGGAACCAAATCTGTTGACCACTTCCACAAACGTCTTGGAAAGATCATGTGGAACAAAGTTGGTATGTCCAGAAATGCTACCGGGTTGAAGGAAGCCATTGAGGAGATAAGACAGCTAAGAGAGGAATTCTGGAAAGATGTACGTGTTCTTGGATCTATAGATGGAATGAACCCTGAGCTTGAGAAAGCAGGAAGGGTTGCCGATTTCCTTGAACTTGGAGAGCTGTTTGCTAAAGACGCACTGCACAGGGAAGAATCTTGTGGAGGACATTTTAGAGAGGAATACCAGACCGAAGAAGGGGAAGCCCTTAGGGATGACGAGAACTTTATGTATGTGGCCGCCTGGGAATACACCGGCGACCCGGGAAAAGAAGTCCTGCATAAGGAAGACCTGGACTACGAATACATAGAAGTTAAAACGAGAAGCTATAAATAGAAATTAGTTCCAAGTTAATAGTTAACGGGAAATGGAGGGGATAAAATCTTTTGAAGATTTGAATTGCTGGAAAGCAGCAAGAAATTTAAGAATAGAGATTTCCGATCTGATTAAGCAATTTCCCGACTATGAAAAATTTGAATTAGTTTCACAAATGCGACGCGCCTCGCGATCTGTTACTCATAACATAGCAGAAGGATATGGAAGGTTCC
>JBAVJB010000114.1:0-6418 GCA_049687495.1 Salinimicrobium sp. | reverse complement strand
ACTCTTAAGCCGGAAGGCCTTCTTACAAGAGACCCAAGAATGGTTGAACGTAAGAAATTCGGTCAGAAGAAAGCTCGTAAGAAATTCCAGTTCTCTAAACGTTAATTTTTATTTGGCGTTCAAAGCGCCAAAAAGTTCATTTAAAAAAGATTTTTGTTGTTACGCCGAAGTCACACTGAGAGAAGTCGAAGTGTCGGTGGTTAGTTTAGCATCTAAACAGACAAGGCCGGATATATTTATGATATCGCCACTTGCCTGTTGCTATCTCAACAGAACGTAAACTATTACAAAAATGGCAAACAAAGTAGAAGTAAAAGAATTACTTGATGCAGGTGTACACTTTGGTCACCTCACAAGAAGATGGAACCCAAACATGGCGCCTTACATTTACATGGAGCGCAACGGGATTCACATCATCAACCTATACAAGAGTGCTGCTAAAATGCAGGAAGCCGGTGAGGCTCTTAGCAAAATCGCAGCCAGTGGACGAAAGATCCTTTTCGTAGCCACCAAAAAACAAGCAAAAGAAATCGTTGCTGAACAAGCCGAAAGAGCTAACATGCCTTTCATCACAGAAAGATGGCCAGGTGGTATGTTGACCAACTTCGTTACTATTCGTAAAGCTGTTAAGAAAATGGCTTCTATCGACAGGATGAAGAAAGACGGTACTTTCAACACGCTTTCTAAAAAAGAACGCTTACAAGTAGATCGTTTAAGAGCTAAGTTGGACAAAAACTTAGGTTCTATTGCAGACATGAGCCGTCTTCCAGGTGCATTGTTCGTAGTAGACATCACTCGTGAACACATCGCAGTTAAAGAAGCTCAAAAATTAAACATTCCAATTTTTGCAATGGTTGACACCAATTCAGATCCAAGAGATGTGGATTATGTGATCCCTGCAAACGATGATGCTTCTAAATCAATCAACAAAGTAGTTTCTTACGTTGCCGATTCTATCGTAGAAGGTCTTTCTGAAAGAAAATCTTCTGGAAAAGAGAAAGAAGAAGGCGCTGAGGACAAGCCGGCTAAAAAAGCTGCAAAGCCAAGAAAGCCAAAGTTAGAAACCGAAGTTCCTTCTACAGAGCCTGAAGATAAAAAGGCGATGAAAGAAGCTAAGGAAGATGTGAAACTACAGTCTAAACAAGAGACTCTAGAGAAAGCACGTTCTAACGACGAGGAAGAATAGAAATAACATCAGGTTAATTTATATGAGTCGTTTAGTTGCTTTCTTTGGAATTTGACTAAACGACTTATCATTTCAAAAACACTTAAGACTATGGCTAAAATAACCGCCGCAGAAGTAAATAAATTGAGAAAAGCTACCGGTGCCGGTATGATGGATTGTAAAAAGGCATTGGTTGAAGCTGAAGGAGATTACGATAAAGCTATCGAGATCCTTCGTAAAAAAGGTCAAAAAGTTGCTGCTAACCGTGCCGACAGAGAATCATCTGAAGGTGCTGTGATCGCAACTGTGAACGCTGACAACTCAAGAGGTGTTATCGTTTCTTTGAACTGTGAGACTGACTTCGTTGCTAAAAACGATTCTTTCGTACAAATGGCCCAGGACTTCGCTAACCTTGCTTTGGATGTGAACTCTAAAGATGAACTTTTGGCTAAAGATTACAACGGGCTTACTGTTCAGGAGAAATTGACTGAGCAGACAGGGGTTATTGGTGAGAAGATCGAGATTGGTGACTTCAGAACTCTTGAGGCTCCTTTCGTTGGATCATACATCCACGCCGGGAACAAGATCGCTGTTCTTACAGGACTTTCAGGAAAGACTGACAATGCTGAGGAGGTTGCAAAGAACGTTTCTATGCAGGCTGCTGCTATGAACCCGGTTGCTTTGAACGAAGACGGTGTTGACCAGTCTGTAGTTGAAAAAGAGGTCGAGATCGCCAAAGATCAATTGAGACAGGAAGGCAAGCCTGAAGATATGCTTGACAATATCGCTAAAGGTAAGATCAAGCGTTTCTTCAAAGACAATACGCTTGTGAATCAGGCTTACATAAAAGACAACAAAATGTCTGTTGCCGAGTATGTGAAGTCTGAAGACAAGAACCTAACTGTTGTTGCTTTTGAAAGAGTAGCTTTAGGATAATTTCTTCGGAAATAATACTGAAAAACCCGTTTCTGCAAAGGAGCGGGTTTTTTTGTTTTTAGATATAAGATGTTAAACGTGAAATTTGAGATTCTGAAGCTTCACGCAAAATCCGCAAACTATCCGCAAAGAATTAAGGTGCTTTTGGAATTTGAATTATGGATTATGGTGCTTGTCTTCTTTTATTGCTCATTTCAAAAAAGTAATTCTGACTCCGGAATTTTAAACCCTGAATCTTAAATTTTCTCGAAGGTCATGAATTTCTCCGGGTCACTTTCTTCAATAGAAGGATATAAATACCCGATGTTGAACCTTCCCGGGTCAAGCTTGTCAAAGGATAGCGCACTTTCGGTTTCTGAACCCTCCGGAGTTAGAAAGATCTCGTCGCCCTCGATCCTGAAGGTGTAAACTTTTTGAACCTCAGTTCCTTCTTCAATTAAGGTCATTGTATTATTTGCCGAAAAGATTAGCGTAGTTCGCTCCACCTGGGGATACACCTCTATCCACTCCCCGCCAAGGGATTTTTCCACCTGCTCATCTGTCGAACAGCCGGCAAAGGAAAAACTGACGACTAAGGCTATGAGGCTAAAAATTATTCTTTTATTCATGTTAGGTCATTTGAGACAAAAGTAGGAAACCCGCTGGAGACATGATATGACCAATATTAGACGTGTGTCTATTCCTGTAATATCTTCTGAAAATGCTTGAATTGGCACTTCATTTCCAAATAATTTCAAGAACCCGTAGGGTTCCGATATTGATAGCTAAAAACAAAAAACGGCATACGACCCCGTAGGGGTCGAACCCTTCACCAAATTCATTCTACAAACATTTCATCCCTCCGGGATGTGACCTTAGTTTCTCCTGAAGATAATATAGGACGGCTCCTCTTCAGGAATTGAGACATAAAGATTCTCCACCTTTAGTTTGTCCTGCCCGATAAGATCTATGAAAAATTCACTTTTTGATTTAGGAATGAGACTCATTTGGAGGTAAAGTGTGTTTCCCTCTATCCTGTAGTTGAATTCTTCGGTTTCGGCATCACCTTTTTTAAGATGAAGCTTTTGGTTCTGTGTGAAATATAAACTGGTGCGGCCTTCAACAGGTGCTGTTTCTATCCAGCTGCCCAGAATCACAGCTTCGTCATCTATATCCTTTGTGCAGCCAAGGTTGAGAAACATCAGCAATAACAGGGTGCCAAAAATGCCTTTTTTCATGGGTTTAAAGTTCAGAAATTCTATTCTCCCAACGCCTTAAAACCTTAAATATTACTTAAAAATTCCCTTTGCCGCCCTTGTGCCGGTTTTTTAGTTTTTTGTGCGTTCGTTCGCACAAATAATTTCCTTAGTTTTGCACAACCTTCAAAACACCAACATGCACTACAAAAGGATCTTGCTTAAACTTTCAGGAGAGGCCCTTATGGGGACCCGTCAATACGGAATCGATCCTCAGCGCCTGGCCGAATATGCCCAAGAAATCAAAACCGTTACCGATAAAGGCGTGGAAGTCGCTATTGTTATAGGTGGTGGAAATATTTTTAGAGGCGTTTCCGGAGCCAGCAAAGGAATGGATCGAGTGACCGGCGACCACATGGGAATGCTGGCCACCGTGATCAACGGTCTTGCCTTGCAAAGTGCATTGGAAGATGCCGGAATACAGACAAGGCTACAATCGGCAGTAAAGATCAATGAGGTTGCAGAGCCCTTCATCAGGAGAAAAGCGATGCGCCACCTGGAAAAAGGTCGCGTAGTGATCTTTGGCGGGGGAACCGGAAATCCTTATTTCACGACAGATTCCGCAGCTGTATTGAGAGCGATCGAGATTCATGCCGATGTGATCCTGAAGGGAACCCGCGTTGACGGCATCTACACCGCCGACCCGGAAGTAGACAAAAAAGCAACAAAATTCGACTTCATCAGCTTTGACGACGTGCTTACCAAAGGCCTTAAGGTGATGGACACTACTGCCTTCACGCTAAGCCAGGAGAACAAGCTCCCTATTATCGTATTTGATATGAATAAACCGGGCAACCTTGAAAAAGTGATCCTGGGAGAAAATATTGGAACCAAAGTAAACCTGTAAAAACAGTTTTAATAGTTAAAAAATGAACGAAGAAATAGATTTTATTCTTGACAGCACAAAGGAGGACATGCAAAAAGCCATTGTTCACCTTGAAAAACAACTGGTAAACATTCGCGCGGGAAAAGCAAGCCCCGCAATGCTTGGAAGCGTTAAAGTTGACTATTACGGAGCACAGACTCCGCTAAACCAGGTCGCCAACGTAAACACACCAGATGCCAGGACTATTTCCATTCAACCTTTTGAGAAGAGCCTTATTCAGGCGATCGAAAAAGGAATTATGCAGGCAAATCTTGGGTTCAATCCAATGAACAACGGGGAAAGCGTGATCATCAATGTTCCGCCTTTGACCGAGGAACGCCGTAAAGAACTTGCCAAGCAGGCAAAATCTGAAGCTGAAGAGGCCAAAATAGGCGTGAGAAACGACCGCAAGGGCGCCAACCAGGAGATCAAAAAACTGGATGTTTCTGACGACCTCAAAAAAATAGCCGAACAAGACGTGCAAAAGCTTACTGATACTTTCATTGAAAAGATCGACAATATCCTGACTGTTAAAGAAAAAGAGATCATGACCGTGTAAGTCTTGCAAACCATAATTCTCAAAAAGCAGCTTTTCAGCTGCTTTTTTTGTTTTCTGCCTAAAAAGGAGGGTTTTGAAATAAACTTCCTGCCGGCCCGCTAATAAAGTACAAAGGCTTTCTTACCTTTGCAGCCCTTAAAAATACCGCATGTCTAAGTTTCTGAGTTTTGAATTCTGGAACACCGTTGCCCGCATTATCCTGCGGAACAGGATCCTGATCCTCATATTAATACTGGCCGCTACAGTTTTTCTTGGCTTTCAATGGAAGAACATGAAGTTCTCCTATACCGAAGCCAACCTTTTGCCCGACGATGATGAGATCAACCTGCAATACGAGCAGTTCCTCGACAAGTTTGGCGAAGAAGGAAACCTGATCGTCATGGCGGTCAACGATCCGTCGCTTTTCACACCTAAGAAATTTGCAGCCTGGAATGAGCTGGCAAAAAAACTCAACGCTTACGAAGAAGTTGAATTTACCGTTTCAATTGGCGACTTAAAAAAGCTTCAGAAGAACGAAGAGAAAGGCCGTTTTGAAATGGCGCCTTTTATTCAGAAGTCCAACCCAGACAGCCTGCAGGTAAAGGAGTACAAAAATGAACTTTTTGACAGGCTACCATTTTACGAAGGCCTTGTCTACAGCAAGAAGAGCAATACTGTACAAACCGCGATCTATCTGCACAAGGATATTGTCAATACCGAGATCCGCCGCGATTTTGTCGTGAACGAGCTTATCCCGCTGGTAGAGAATTTCGAGGCAGAGCAGGACATGAACGTGTATGTATCGGGAATGCCCTACATACGCACACTTAATTCGCAGAATATCATAGACGAAATAGGGCTGTTCATTGGCGCCGCCTTGTTGGTTACTTCCCTTATTTTCTTTTTCTTTTTCCGCTCGGTACGCGCTACCGTCATTTCCATGATCACCGTGGTCATTGGAGTGATGTGGGCATTTGGAGTTCTTGGACTGTTGCATTACGAGATCACCGTGCTTACAGCTATTATTCCGCCGTTGATCATCGTTATCGGGATTCCCAACTGCATCTTTTTGATCAACAAATATCAGCAGGAGATACAGAAGCACGGGAACCAGGCGAAATCTTTGCAGCGCGTGATCACTAAGGTTGGAAACGCAACCTTGATGACCAACCTTACGACTGCTTCGGGTTTCGCGACCTTTATTCTTACTGAAAGTACGCTGCTCAAGGAATTTGGTATAGTCGCATCCATTAATATTATCGCCATTTTTGTGCTAAGCCTGTTGATCATTCCAATTATCTACAGCTATATGCGAATTCCGAAGCAAAAACACCTCAAGCATCTCAATAAAAGGTGGATAGGCGGTTTTGTGGACTGGATCGAAAAGATGGTGAGGCATCACCGCATAAGGATCTATATTGTTGCGCTTTTGCTGTTGATCGCGAGCATTATAGGACTTTATACTATTAAAGTTTCGGGAAGCCTTCTGGAAGACATGCCCAAAAAAGCCCAATTCTTTAAAGATATTGAGTTCTTTGAAGATGAATTTGACGGGGTAATGCCGCTGGAAATTTTAGTAGACACCAAGCGTGAAAAAGGCGTGATGAAGCTATCTACGCTTAAAAAGATGGATCAATTGCAGGAGCTGTTGGCCGAAGAAGACGAGCTTTCCAAGCCTA
>JBAVJB010000113.1:0-6920 GCA_049687495.1 Salinimicrobium sp. | reverse complement strand
GCTTTCTGCTCCTCTATCCAATCATCGATCCTGTTCTCCAGCAACTCCAGTGGAACACAGCCGGTCTCCAGCACCTGGTCGTGATATTCCCTGATGTCGAATTGATCTCCCAGTTCGGCTTTGGCTTTATCCCTGAGTTCCATGATCTTTAACTGACCAATCTTATAGGACAGCGCCTGCCCGGGATTCGCCATATATCGCTCAATTTCTGAAATCACGCTTGCTTCAGGTTCAGCTTCATGGTCGAGCGAATACTGAATCGCCTTTTCGCGGGACCAGCCTTTGCTGTGCAACCCGGTATCTACCACCAGCCTGATGGCGCGGTGCATCTCGGCACTTAACATTCCGAAGTATTGATAAGGATCGTCATAAAGTCCGAGTTCTTTTCCTAAAGATTCGGCATAAAGCGCCCAGCCCTCACCATAGCCACTATACCAAAGCGTCTTCCTGAAGTCGGGCAGCTTTTGATTCTCCTGCGTGAGCGAGATCTGGTAATGATGCCCCGGAATGGCCTCATGCAGGAAGAGCGATTCATCGCTGTAAATGTTGTAAGTAGTGGCATCGGGCACGGGCACGTAAAAGATGCCGGGCCGGGTGCCATCAAGAGAACCGGCATTATATTCGGCACTGGCCGATGCTTCCCTGAAAGCTTCGGTACGTCTCACCTCAAAAGGAGTTTTTGGCGTCACGTCAAAAAGCTTGTCAAGGTTAGGCTGAATGCGGGAACGGATCTTGTTGAAATGCGCGATGACCTCTTCGGCAGTGTCAAAAGGCATAAGCTTCTTGTTCTGCCGCACATAATTAAAAAATGATTTGAGGTCACCTTTATAGCCTACCTGTTGCTTCACCTTTTCCATTTCTTCAGAAATACGCGCCACTTCAGCAAGGCCCAACCGGTGGATCTCTTCCGCAGTCATATCTGTAGTCGTGTAGAGCTTTATCTGGTGTTTATAATACTCTTCGCCATTGGGAATATCATCAATCCCGCTAGATTTCCTTCCGTAGGGCAAATATTCCTCCTGCAAGAAGTCATGCATTTGCTCATAGGCAGGAATGACCTTTTCGGCCACCATAGTTCTATATTTGTCAATGAGCATCTCTTTTTCTTCCGCAGTAAAACTCTCGGGGAAATTGAGCACAGGCCCAAAAAAGAGGTGGTTCTCGATCTCGCCGCCGGTCATGGCGCCCATCTGCGGAATGATCTTCCTTATTAACGCAGCGGGCAAAACGTAGCCGCGTTTCATCCCCTCGCGCATATTCTCGCGGGCGTGCTGCATCCAGGTGAGGTAGCCGTCAACGCGGCTTAGCCAGTTCTCATAATCCTGCACGGTCTTAAAAGGCTGCGCGCCCTCGCCGCTTGCCAGCTGCCCCATGAACAGGTTTACAGACCACATCTGGTCTATAGGCATATACTTGTCTTTGTCAAACTCAAGCGTCTCGAGATTGATGTTGCACTCCCACAGCAGGATGTCTTTGCTCATTTGCTCGGTAGGACTAAGGTTTTCATCCTTAAACTGCATCAGCCTGTTCCTGTAAACCGAATAGTAATTCCTGAGCTTATCTGCATAGGTCTCTGAAAGCAGGTCGGGGAAACGGTCGTTGTACCGCATATCGCCCTGTACGGTGGCTTGCACAGGATTCAGCCTAAGGCCGTCTTCGTAATAGTTGTGCAGCAGCCGTTCAAAATTCGCGCTCACATCACGGCTTTCCTCCATGAGTTCCACGCTTTCAGATTTACAGCCCGAAAGCACAAGTGCAAAACACAGCGGAAGTAGTAATTTCCTTAACATAAAAGCAATTTGATTAGAAGCAACTAAGATAGAAAAAATGCAACAGTACCGCGGGTTACGGGTACGTGAACCAAAGCTCATTAAAAAAGCCCTTTTTGAAAGACAAAAAGGGCTTCTTCCCGGTTGGTCAGATTAGAAAACGCTTAATCTTCTTCGGGTGATGTCATTTCATCATGCATATCAGAAATGTCCATAAGGGCGACTTTCCATTCGTCGCTACCTTCGGCTTTTTCCCAGATGAAGGTGTATGTTCCCTGGAATTTAAGGGTATCATTCTCCCTGCTTCCGTGAGAAAAAGTACCACTATCATAAATGATATCGTCTGAACTGCCTTTTTGAAGCGAGGTCATATTGAGGTCTTTCATGCCCGAGCCGGCCATATCTATCCAGGAGCTAAGGCTGTCTTTAGGATATTCGGAACCGTTCATTACCAGCACGGCATCTCCTGCCAACTGGTCTCTCACGTTTTGCGGTTCATTGCTGGACCAGGCCTGTTCCCATTGAGACACCACCTCATCTGGGTTTACCATTTCTTCTTCAACAACTACTTCTTCATCAGCTTCTTTTTCCTGGTCACCGCAAGACCACAAAAGCAGAAGTGCCAAAAAGGGGAAAATTCTCAACAGTTTCATATCAGCAATTTTAGAATTTATAACTATCTAATATACTCATAAGAAGACATTTAGAATAAAGTATTGCAGAATTTTAGCTAAAAAGTCAAATTTTTCGGACAAAAGACCTGAATTCATTGGAGATATTCTTTTTTTGATTTCCCCGGAAAATTTAATCGGTCGATCTTGAAGCAGTTGTTCAAGCCCTTCAGGCTTGTAAATCAACGTATCGTCCTTTATCCAAAGGCGCTGCCTTTGGCTGACATATTGGAGCCCTTCAGGCTCTGGGTTTTTGGGACAATGTCATTCTGAACGTAGCCCAGCGGAGTGAAGAATCTCATTTCAATTCATATCTTTTATTTTTAATGAATTCATGCTTCTCAATTATATGCCAATTTGAAGTTTGGTATTTGGTGCCTAGTGCTTGGTGCTTCACCTAAGATTCCTCCTTCGTCGGAATGACAACTGTCATTCTGAACGCAGCGCAGCGGAGTGAAGAATCTCATTTGGTTACGAGAAATATTTTATTCCATCCTGAAATTTGGCCTGTCTTCGCTAAAGCTGGTAAAAATTGGTGTTTGGTATTTGGTGCCTGGTGCTTGAATTCTTGAAATTTTATTCATTCAAAGGGTTAAAAAACTGTTATTTGGAAACTTCTTAACGTAAATCGTCCTGAGTATTAGAGATATTAGTAAAAACCACTAAAAATAAACTGACTTATGGATTTGAAGAATGACGTTAAAGATGTAGCAAAAAAAGGAGCTGAACTTTGGGCAGCCAAAAAAGGTCTTGAATGGACCGGCAGCATCCTGAAACTGGCGTTGGTAGCCGGAGTTGGTTACTATGCTTACAAAATATATCAAAAGAACAGTGACGACATCAAGGAATTGCTGTCCTAAATCTGCTCATTTGTTAAGGTAACAGCTGTAAAGCTGGTCAAGGCTGATCCAAATCTCTTTTGTTTTTTTAATCAAAAGATTTTGGAACAGCCTTTTTTTTTGTCTAAGACCTTCACAGAAGGCGGCTCAAAAATGACATTATTGACACTTTTATTTTTGAATTTGTAACATTAGCTGCTGCTGCACGTCTTTCTAAAAAAGCACTGTATGAAAAAGATCTGCTGTATTTTATTCTTTCAGCTGTTCCTGCTCACCGCCTCTGCCCAGGATTACGGGAATAATCCTGAGGCCGGAGGCTACATTCCGCTCAACGGCATAAACATGTATTACGAGAGCTACGGAAGCGGAGAACCACTGTTGCTTTTACACGGCAACGGAGGCTCGATCAAGGGACATAAGCAGAAGATAGATTTTTTCAAGGATAAGTTCAGGGTGATCGTGATGGACAGCCGCGGCCACGGCAAAACCACGGGCAATAACGGTAAACCTTTGACCTACGACCAAATGGCCGAGGACCTCAACGTGCTCATGGACAGCCTGCAGGTTGAAGACGCCTATGTTTGGGGACAAAGCGACGGCGGGATCCTTGGATTGCTACTGGCGATCAACCACCCTGAAAAAGTGAAACGCCTGGCCACTTTTGGAGCAAATCTCTTTCCCGGACCAACTGCCTTACAGGAGGAGCTGCACGAGCTGGTGGTTCAAACCCTCTCCACCACCAAGGACGCGAAGACTAAACAACTTTATGCTCTATTGGCTTACCAGCCCGATATTTCTAATGAAGAGCTGCAGCAGATCTCCTGTCCTGTCCTCATTATGAGCGGGGACCGTGACGCGATCAAGCTGGAGCATTCCATCAGGATCTTCAGAATGATCCCGAAATCAAATCTTTTTATCATGCCCGGCGCCACCCATTTCGGGTCTTATGAAAAACCTGAACTTTTTAACGAAGTGTTGCTGGACTTCTTTACAGCGCCTTTTGTGATGACCTCTACTTTGGAAAAACTGGCTCCTAAAAAAGAACAACATGCAGTTGAGAATAGCCCGGCACACCAATGATCTTCAAATAATCAGCCGGTTCTATGTGGAGCTCCTCGGCTTGAAGATCTTAGGAGAATTTGAAAACCATGACGGCTACAACGGAATACTCCTTGGCCCGGAAAACGCTTCCTGGCATCTCGAATTCACATGTTCCAAAGAAGCCCCCGACCACCATCCGGATGAGGATGACTTGCTGGTATTTTACCCCCAAAGCAAAGAAGAATTTGAAGCCCTGCAACAAAGGCTACTCAAAAATGGCATTTTAAAGCAGCCTTCCAAAAACCCTTACTGGAATCGCAACGGCATCTGCATTAGCGATCCCGATGGATTTCCCATTGTTATTTCTCCTCAAAATTCAATAACCAAGACAGGCTTTAAAAGCCTTTAAACATTTATGAAAGCAAAAAAATTAATTCTTGCGGCTGTGCTGGCCGTTTTTGGAAATGAACTGCATGCACAGGAAAGCGCAACAGCCTGTGCGAAAGAAACCCTTGAAGGTTCTATTGAAGCCTTCGGCGGAACAGAAGTTTTGAATTCCCTTCACCGTCTAAAGATCAAGGCGCTGGGACAACGCCTGATGCGTGAACAAAGCGAGCGCCCGGAAGGACCTTATATTCCCGATTATTTTGAGATCGAGATCGAAAAGGACCTGGACAAAAACCAGCTTAAATACAGCAAAGAATCGAAATCCTTCGGCTATAACCTCACTTTCCTGGTCAATGACAGTCTGGTGGGCCGCGACATGAACCACAGCGGCCGCTGGTTTCCGGTGCCGGGAAGTGTTGAGCTGGACATTGCCCTTGCGCCAGAACGCCTGCTGCAAACGGCTTTGGAGGCAAAAGACCTGCAGTGTGAACAGGACAGCCTGCTGCAAAATATTCCGCACCGGGTGGTGAGCTTCAAACATAACAGCAAACCGGTAAAGATCTACATCAACAGGAATACGGGTCTGGTCACAGCAATTGAGACTAAAGCCGAGGTGAAATCCAACAACTACCACATCTGGGGAGACCTTCCCGTCACAGTCTATTACTCCATGTACGGACTTGAGAAGAACAACCTTATTTATCCGCGGCAAATAGACATCTATATTGACGGAAAAGCATCAGAGAACATCAGCCTGCTGTCCCTGGAACAAAATCCGGTTTTTGAGGAAGAGCTGTCTTTTCCCGAGGCCTCAAAAGAGCTGTTGCAGAAGTATTTTGGCAGAGACCTTTCGGCTCCCCTTGCCGGCGACAAGGCTATTGAGGAAGCCAAAGGCCTATACATCATTCCCGGCAGCTGGTTTACTTCGATCATTAAGCAGGACGATGGCCTGGTGATTCTGGATGCTCCTATTTCTTCGGCTTTTTCTGAACAGCTCATTCAGTTTGCCCATGAAAAATTTCCGGGGCAAAAGATAAAGGCGGTGATCAACAGCTCTGGCGCCTGGCCGCATATTGGAGGCTTGCGCACTTTTATTGCTGAAGAAGTTCCGGTCTATCACTCTCCTCTCAATACCGGGCTACTCGAAAAATTAGCCGCTGCAGAATTTTCCAATCATCCCGACAGGCAGCAAGAACTTCAGAAGAAGTTGATTTCCAAACCTGTTTCAGCAAAAACAGAACTCGGAAAAGGCCAGAATAAGATGCAGATCTTTCCGCTGAACGCAGAGGCTTCCGAAGGAATGATGATGGTCTATTTTCCGAAGCACAAATTGCTGTACACTACAGACCTGGTGCAAAGCATAGACCCTTCCGCAGAACCACTATTCAGAGAATATACTTTGGAGATCCTAAAGGCTATTGACCGTGAGCAGCTGGAGGTGGAAAAGATCTTTGGAATGCACCTGCCGCCTACAGAACTTTCAGCACTAAAAGAGGCTTTACAGCAGCAAAACATTACAGTGCAGTAAAGATAAATAAAGGAACAAGAAGTGGCAGAACCGACTGCTTCTTCCTGTTCCTTTAATTTAACAATATATATCCTTGAATGGTGTTTATTTAGCTGTTCTTTGCCAATTACACCACATCTCAAATTTAGATGACGGCGTATTTTTAAATATGAAAAACACCCCTTCAAAAAAAGCATTTTTCAGGAACCTTTCCTCTTCAGGTTGGTGGTTTGAAAAAAGCCAAAATGTTTTCCTTATTCTCTTTTTGGGAGGACTGCTGATCCTGACGATCCTGGCGGTTTTTTCTGTTTGGAAATAAAAGCCTTCCTCTTTACTTCTCTTTTTTCGACTCACTAGATCTTTTTCTTTCTTTTCTAGAAGGTTTCCCTGAACCCGAAATAGATGAAAGCAATAAAATAAGAAGCCAGGAGCATACGGCGATAATGGCAAAACCAATCCCGATAAAAAGGTACGTCTTCATCTTGCCTCCTATTGCAGTGAGGCAAAAGTATTTCAAAATAACCGCCAACACATAGCTACTGTGTTAATTTGTGTGCGAAAAACGTTAATAATTCAGTTGGTAAAAACTTTCGGAATTAGCCATTGCCCAGTCAGAATTTGAAGGAAAAAAGAGTTGCAACGAAGGAATTATTAAAAGGCCTCCCCCATAAAGGAAAAGGCTTTTTTGAAGAAAGTATGGTGAACG
>JBAVJB010000112.1:0-2168 GCA_049687495.1 Salinimicrobium sp. | reverse complement strand
GAAATTGAAACGCTCATTGGAAGAGAGAATGTACCTGCAAAAACCGTGGAAAAGGATATTAATACTGTCATAAAGGCAAGTTTTGGATTTGGAGATGTGAATGCGGTGGTGGTTTTCAGGAGACATGAGATATGAGACTTCAGACACTAGACGGTAGACGGTAGACGGTAGAGGGTAGAGGGTAGACGGTAGAATTTAAGTCTGGTAAACTGATTTGATAGATGAATGGAAGATTTTACCCCTGAGCTAACGATTGTCAGGCAAAAATTTTCAACCAATTTTAAAATGGAATTTGAAAACTTGAACATTAAACTTTGAACCGTTATAGAATGGAAACAAAAGAGATCATTTACTGCCTCAAAAAGATCGTGAAGCCTTATGTACAGAACGATATTGCTTTTGACGATTTTGGAAAGGACACAGATTTCATCAAAGATCTGGAAATCAATTCTGCCAACCTCGTAGACATCGTGCTGGATGTAGAGGACGAATTCAATATTGCCATTGACAATGATTCTATGGACAATATGCTCACTGTACAGGATGCGGTGCGTATCATTAAGATCAAGCAGCAGGAGGAATGATAGGTAATGATGTGGTGGACCTGCAGCTGGCAGCCCGGCAAAGCGACTGGCGTAGAAATGGCTTTTTAGAAAAGGTTTTTTCTGCGGAAGAGCGCCTGCAGATCTCAGCCGCAAAAGATCCTGAAAAGCTGGTTTGGCTGTTCTGGAGCATGAAAGAAGCGGCTTACAAGGCACATCAACGGCGGTGCAACCTGCCCCGCAAGCTCAACTGGCAGGACTTCAGCTGTTCTTTGAACAAAATTGGCGACTGCGCTGCTTCAGGAGTTGTGAGAATTGCCGAATCTGAATTTTTTACCGCTTCTGAAATTGCAAGGAATTACATCTACACTTCTGCGGAAGCTTCAGAATTAAGAGGTGTCAAAAATGGCATTTTCGAGACCTCTTCCGCAGAGATGAAGCAACTGTTTTTACAGGAAATTTCCGAAGTATATAAACTTCCCCGGGAGCAACTTCAGCTTGAAAAAAACACTCATGGAATCCCTTTTGTAGCCTATCGAAAAATGCCATTTTTTGAAGGCTTTTCCTTCAGCGGACACGGCCGCTACTGCGCCTTTTCAATGGCCGTTAACGATCTGTGAAAGGGCAGTTAAACACTCCTAAAAACTTTGGACAGACCTGGGTGTGGTCGTATATTTAATTTGAACCCAAAAATCAGATTAAATGAAGTCCGTAGATAAAAAAGAAGTAATCAGCAGCCAGTCGGCTGAGTTTATTCAGCAAGTTGAAGAAGGAACCCATGCAAAGATGATCCCGGACACGTTTATCATCAAAATGGAAAACGGGGCGCAGGGTTATGCTATTCGACATCTCAACAGGCAGGACATGCTGCTCATTGATACCACCAAAAAAGGCGCCGATAAAGCCATGAAACATCTTGTGGAGGAAGGTTATCGTATCAAGGGTATCCTGGTAACTCATAAAGATGCCCTGCAAAATGGTTATGCTTCTTTAAAAACCATTTCTGAAGATGCCGGCGGCGCACCAATATACAGCCACCCGGTGAACAATAACGACTCTTCTTTTAATGTGAAGAACATTACTGCCAAAAATGACATTTATGAGCACTTTTCTATAGCGGTTTCAGATTTTCCTTCAAAATCGGGAGAAACTGCGGTGATCTATTCCGGAATTAACGGCGGAATGATCTTCGCCGGGAACAGTGTGGTGGCAACACCTTATGACCAGGAAGGAGATGAGCTGAAAAGGCCTGAGACCGGTAGCGAGAACAAAGATCTTGCCCTGGCCGAAAGCTGGCGCACCTATGTGAGAGAGTTCAATTATCTCTTCCCTTACAAAGGCAAACCAAAATTCAACCTTTCTGACGGGCAGCAAAAAGATATTATTACCCAACTGGGCAATAAAGATTATCCCGGAGGAGGAAATCCAAATCTATAAGAGAGACAGGATTTTTATCATACAAAGCCGCCGGAAGCTGAATAGAATCTGCTTTCATGGCGGTTTTTTCTTAAAGACTATCCCTGGAGAAGCTCGCGTTGATCCCGATTTTTTGAATTTCTAACAAGATTGAAAAATTCCGGTCGGCGTTCCACAGCTATCTTTTCGGGTAGTCTTCTTTTTTTGAAC
>JBAVJB010000111.1:0-2310 GCA_049687495.1 Salinimicrobium sp. | reverse complement strand
TTTCGGTAGTAATGTTTTCAAAAGAATGCTCACCTTCAAAAGGCAGAAAAAGCGTACAGGTAAAACTGCCGTCCAGGTTAGGCATCGCGATAAGCATAAATTTGCCGCGAGGCCAGATGTGAAAAGAATTTTTGTCCAGCTTGTGGGAACCATCGGCATTCGCGGGAATGCGTAGCTCCTTATAGCCCACATCTATGAAATGCTGGGAATAATTAAAGCGGGACTGCCGCTGCATCTTGTGCCGCACTCGGGAAAAAGCTCCGTCAGCACCAAAGACCAGGTCGAAATCATACTCCTTCCACTCCCCTTTTTCGCTTTCCCCGGTGAAGAGTCTTGCTTCGGAAAGGTCTACATCCCAGACTTTTTCCTCGAAGCGGAATTCCACCCCTGCAGCTTCTGCCAGGTCTATCATCTTCCGGTTAAGCACTCCGCGGGAAATGGAATAAATAGCCTCCCCGGCCTTTCCGTATTTCTGAAAGTACACAGGATCAGAATCTATATGCATCGCCCGCTGGTATAACGGGATGGCCAACTTCCTGATCTCCTCTTCGATCCCCGCCTCCCGCAGCGCATTCCAGCCACGATTGGACATTGCCAGATTAATGGAACGGCCGGAGAATTCCACCGTTCGCACATCGGGTCGCCGGTCAAAGACGGTCACTTTATGGCCTTTTTGAGTAAGATGTAGCGCCAGGAGTGAACCGACAAGACCGGAACCCACAATGGCAATATTTTTGGAATGCTGCATTCAGGAAATTGTATGGGGGCGAAAGTACAAATTTTTGTTGTGAAGCAGTGACCCAGTGATGTTGTTACGAAGTAATGCAGTTCACTGTAATAGGTATGGACTACAAATTTTTCTTACAATATTCTTTGCTTCCATTTCCGAATCATCGTAATTTTTACTCACAAGGTCACTTCGTCACTTGGTCACTCCATCACCGGACAACGGTTAAACCTCCGTTAAAGAAGCATCAGAAACAGTACGGCTTTCGTACATTTATTAGATATACTACAATAAAGGGCAGAAAAACAAAGGCAGCAATACTCTATTAATGAAGATAAATTACATCTAACCAGCAGCCTGAGCTGCATAAAACTGAAAGTTATGAAAGATTTAATTTGGCTAATCATCGTTCTGTTGATCATTGGATGGCTGATCGGGTATTTCGCCTTCCCTGATCTTGGCAGCATCATTCACATTTTAATCGTGATCGCTGTTATTTTGATCATTTATAAACTCCTTACCGGAAGAAGCGTTTAAGCAATTACATAAGTTAAGCTGCCTACAGATACTGACGATAATACTGGATCTACCTATATTTAGGATGGGTTCTAAATTTTTATCTTTGTCAGTATCAGGGGCAGCTTTTTTATATCCCAAAAAATCAGCAAAATTATGTGGAATTTAGAAGGCCAGACGGCTGTGGTTACAGGAGGCTCTAAAGGTATTGGCCGGGCCTGCGTTGAAGAATTTTTAATGTTAGGTGCCGAGGTGCTGTTCACCGCACGAAATGCTGAAGATATTGACCGTTTGCAGGATGAACTTTTGGCCAAAGGGCATAAAGTTAAAGGTATGGTAGCCGATGTCACCAAGCCTGAAGACCGCGAGAAGGTTGTGGCTTATGTACAATCCACCTGGGGCAGCCTGAATATCCTCGTCAATAATGCCGGCGTCAACATTCGAAAAAAAGCCCTGGAATATTCCGATGAAGAATACCAGAAAATAATGGACATCAACCTTACGGCACCCTATGCCATGGCACGGGAGCTGCATCCATTTCTCAAAAAGTCGGGAAAAGCCAGCATCATCAATATAGCTTCTGCCGCAGCCACTCAGGATGTGGGCACGGGTACTCCGTATGCCATGTCCAAAGCCGGATTGCTGCAACAAACCCGAAGTTTAGCCGTAGAATGGGCTAAAGATAAGATCCGCGTCAACGCAGTTTCTCCCTGGTTTACACACACTCCGCTTACAGACGGACTGCTGAGTCAGGACGAGAGGATGAAACCGATTCTAAAAGGCACTCCGTTAGGTCGTGTTGCCCAGGCAAAAGAAATGGCTTCAATAGTTGCATTTTTGGCTATGGACAAATCTTCCTACATCACCGGGCAAAATATCGTCGCTGATGGTGGGATGAGTGTGAAGGCGATCTAGGCCTACGTCCATTCCGGGTTCAAGGTTCAAAGTTCAAAGTTCAAAGTTCAAAATTTGTACGTCCCTGATATAGGTTGACCACTAAATCAACTTATATGAAACCAAATGTACGATTATTGCGAAAGTCCCGCCAGTACTCTGATGAGTTCAAG
>JBAVJB010000110.1:0-20993 GCA_049687495.1 Salinimicrobium sp. | reverse complement strand
AAATCAAAGGAGCCTAAAGGGCTCCAATAAGGTAAGCCAGGGGCATCGCCCTGGTTTATTTACACCAACTCAGCTACAAGCCTGAAAGGCTTGAATAAGAAGTCCCAGGTGTTACTGGGAATGTTTTTTTATCCCGGAGCGTTCCTCTGACTTGACCTCTTCAATGCCTTCAGACTATTTTGAAATTGATTTTCGAAGATTTTGTTGAAATCAAAGGAGCCTAAAGGGCTCCAATAAGGTAAGCCAGGGGCATCGCCCTGGTTTATTTACACCAACTCAGCTACAAGCCTGAAAGGCTTGAATAAAAATTCCCAGGTGTTACTGGGAATGTTTTTTTATCCCGGAGCGTTCCTCCGAACTGACCTCTTCAAGACCTTCAGCCTTGATTATTTGGAGATTAATTTTCAAACTGATCTTGTTGAAATCAAAAGGAGCCTGAAGGGCTCCAATAGGTGAGCCGGAGGCAACGCCTCCGGTAAATTTCAATATCATCTACAAGCCTGAAAGGCTTGAATAAAATCCTTAACTTCATCAAAAGCTATGCTTTACTGTCTCATGCAAAAACTACAGAATAATTAAAACCGGCAAAACCTTGGATGCTTCAAAATAATTCCTTGTATTTGCCCTTATTTTTGGAAATCATAACTTCAGAAAACCTGAAAAATGGCTGCAAACCCCTACGCCAGTCTTTTTGAACTGGATCAAAATCTCGATCGGCTCGTCCGCCAGATAGACGTGCTCAATTACCTGAATCCGCTCAATATTGAGCAGGAGAAAAAGCGGTTCTTTGCTTCTAAATTTTCTGAAGATCCCGTATTCAAATACCGCAAGGTCAAATTTGATCCCTTTACTTTGCAGCGAGAGTTCTTCAGTCAGCGGCTCGAGGATATTCCCGATGAAGACATAAGAAAACTGTACCACGATACCATTTACGAGTATTCCGGCTTGATGCAGTGTGTAGCTTCAGTAGGGCAGCAAAAGAAATTCTTTTACAATTCGCTTCGGGTTTTTGGAACGCCAAAAGAAAAGGATGTCAAAAATGCCAAATTTATTCTTCATTTCCACAAAGAAGAAGATGCCGAAGAAATGGTTCCGCGTTACAACGCAGACCAGGCGCAGGCCTATTTTCAGGCTTTTGGGGAGAAGTATCCTTTCAATTTCAGGATAAGACAAAGCAACAGTATTACTGCAGCTGCCATGGCTCTTAACGCCACCCAGACTTTGGTGGTCAAAAAGAACCGAAAATTCAGCGACAACGACCTCAAAATACTTTCCAATCACGAAATAGGGGTGAACATGCTTACCACCTTTAACGGACTGGAACAACCGTTAAAGATATTTTTTCACGGATTTTCGCACAACTATCTTACCCAGGCAGGGCTGGCAGTTCTTAGTGAATACATGAGTGACAGCCTTAGCTTGAAGCGAATGAAAAAGCTGGCTTACCGCGTTTTGGCAGCAGACAGCCTTATAAAAGGCTATTCCTTTAGCGATACTTTTGATCTTTTGTACAGTCAGTATAAACTGGATAAGGAAACTGCCTGGTCGATCACCATCAGGGCGCATCGCGGCGGCGGATTCACAAAAGATTACCAGTATCTTGCCGGCCTAAAAAGCGTTTATGACTATTATTCTTCAGGAAAAGATCTTGGTTTGCTGCTTACCGGAAAAGTGGCCCTGGAAGATGCGCCTTTGATCGAAAAGCTTCAGGAGAAAGGCCTCGCCGAGAAGAACAAGTACTTTACACAGTCGTTCAACGAGAACAGGAATACCAACGATAAACTGGAATTCCTGCTGAGTAATCTAAAATAAAGCCTCTAAAAAAGAGGCGTCAAAAATGTCATTTTTGGAACCTATTTTAGGAAGAGGGCTTTGAGCTCTGGAGTCGGGATCATGCAGCTCTCCTTTTTTCCAAACCATTTGTAGCGGTTGTTGGCGATAAGCTCGTAGATGCTGTCGCGAATTCCTTTGGGTACAGAGCTAAAGTACCTTAGCCAGCCGTAGCCCTTAAGATCTTTGGCGATCTCAATAGCAGCAGTTGATTTGGTGTAGTAAGCCACGCCGGGCTCGATAAGAATGACCGAATCCAGGTTTTCTGTATCTATACCTCGTTCATTGACGATCTGCAGGCCGACATCGCTTTGCAGCGGTGCGAACCGGAACAGGTCTTTTTTGTCATTTTTGATGATCATCTGCACCGATCGGTTGCACAAATTGCATACCCCATCGAAGAGGATGATCTTCTTGTTTTCGGGAAAATTCACCATAATTTTTCTTTTTCTATTTTTTTCTTTGCACCAGTTCCAGTTGGTCTACAGAGACCGAGGTGGTGAAGATGCCGTAATTGACCTTCGCATTTCCTTTCTCAATGCTGTCGATACTGCCAACGGCCTTGCCGTCCTGCATACGCACCCGATCACCAACTTTTAATACCGGTTTTGGTTTTTCTTTTTCTTCTTTTTTAGCAGTTTCCTGCTTCTCTTTTTTCTTTTTCCTAATCTCATCCACCTTTTTCTGCGCTTCCTGCTCTACGCGCTTTTCCCTGGCTTTTTCGGCTTTTTTCTCTTTAGCAGAAAGTTTTTTGCGCTTGGAGTTCTCCATCTCAACGATCTTGAGGAATTCTCCTATCAGCTCTTTTTTCTTCTTATTGTTGAAGTATTTTTCGCTGATGTCGTTGATCTTGTTTCCAAGGTAGATGAGCCGCTGGTTAGAATCGTACAGTTCCTGGAAGCTCTCCAGCTTCTCCTGAATCCTCACGTTTGTTTCTTCCAGTTTTTTCTGCTGAGTTTCAGCTTTTTGTTCTTTTGTTTTGAGCGATGTTGTGGTCTTCTGAAGTTTTGACCGTTCCTTCTGAAGATCTGCAATACTCTTATCAAACCGAATTTTGCCGCGCTCCACTTTTTTCTTCGACCTGTTGATCAGGCTATACGGGATACCGTTCTTCTGGGCCACCTCGAAAGTAAAGGAACTTCCGGCTTCCCCCATGTGCAGCTTGTACATGGGTTCTAGCGTTCTGGAGTCGAAAAGCATATTGGCGTTGGTAATATGCGGCAGCTCGTTCGCCAGCATTTTCAGGTTGGCGTAATGCGTGGTCAAAATTCCGAAGGATTCCTTTTCATAGAATACTTCCAGGAAGGTTTCGGCCAGGGCGCCACCCAGTTCGGGGTCACTTCCGGTACCAAATTCGTCTATTAAAAAGAGGGTTTTATCGTCACATTTCCTTAGGAAATAGTTCATATTCTTCAGCCTGTAACTGTAGGTGCTAAGGTGGTTTTCGATAGACTGGTTATCGCCAATGTCTGTAAGAATCTTGTTGAAGAGACATACCCTGCTGTACTCGTGCACCGGGATGAGCATTCCGCTTTGCAGCATTACCTGCAGCAGCCCAATGGTCTTAAGGGTAATACTTTTTCCGCCGGCATTTGGTCCCGAGATTACGATGATCCTCTTTTCCTTGTTCAGTCCAATCGTCTGCGGAAAAGTCTTTTTCTTTTGCTTTCGGTTGTTCAGCAGCAGCAGCGGATGATAAGCATCTATCATTTCCAGTTCGCGCTGTTTGCTGATCTTGGGCAGCACGGCGTCCATTTCCATCCCGTATTTTGCCTTGGCGGCAACAAGATCTATATCGCTCAACAGCTCCTGGTATTCCTGCAGCAATGGGCGGTAAGGCCTGATGAAATTGGTAAGCTCCTTTAAAATGCGTTTTATCTCTTCCTTTTCCTCGTACTCCAGGTTATTGAGTTCGCGGGTATGGTTGTGGGTAGCTTCGGGCTGAATATAGACGATACTGCCGGTCTTGGAATTCCCTAGAATGCTGCCTTTTACCTTACGGCGGTTCATGGCCTTGACGGCGAGTACTCTTATGTTTTCCACCACGGTTTCGCGAATATCATCTAAATATCCAAGGTTATTGTAATGCGTCATGGCACTGCCAAAACTGGCATTGATCTGGCCTTTTACAACATTGATCTTACGGCGAATCTCCTCCAGAAGGGGAGAGGCATCGTCTTTAACGTCCCCGAACCGGTCTATCACGCGGTTGATCTTTTCAATAATGACAGGAGTAAACTCTACTTCTGAAGTTGTTTTATAAAGTGCCGGATACAGCTCCCGGTATTTCTCAAAGAATTTTATTTGTGTATTTGCGGTCTCTGAGATCGCACTGATCTTTCTGAGGCCGTCGGCTTCCAGCATGGTGTCTTCAATACCCAGAAATTTGATCTCCCTGTCAATGGCATCAAAACCGTGATTGGGAATCCTGCTCTCCTGTTGATAGGAGGAGACATATTCATTGGTTTGGTGCAGGGAAAAAACGGTTTTGTCGTAGCTTGAAAAAGGGGTAATTTCGAGGGCTTTCTCTTTTCCCGGACCTGTCACCGTGTACCTGCTTACCTGTTCGCAAACAGTAGGAAATTCAAGGTCCGATAGAGTTTTAGCAGTAATCTTGATCATATATAAAAATCCCTATTTTTGGGATGCCCGCAATTTAGTTATTATTATGAACGACTTCATAGCCGCCGATTGGAAAAAAAAGTTAAATCATGAGCTTGAAAAGCCCTATTTTAAGGAACTTCTAAGCTTTGTGGAGGCAGAATACGCCGAAAATGAATGCTTTCCGCAACCGGCAAATATTTTCAAGGCCTTTGAACTTTCTCCTTTTGAAAAGACTAGGGTAGTTATCATCGGGCAAGATCCATACCACGGATACGGGCAGGCGCACGGGCTTTGCTTTTCTGTACAACCCGGAACAAAAATTCCGCCTTCCCTGGTAAATATCTTCAGGGAATTAAAAGCCGACCTGGATAAACCGGTACCTGAACATGGTAACCTGGAAGAATGGGCCAGGCAGGGAGTACTTATGCTGAATGCCACGTTAACTGTAAGGAAAGGCGAGGCAGGATCGCATAAGGGAAAAGGTTGGGAAAAATTTACCGATGCTGTGATCAAGCTGCTTTCAGAAGAAAAGGAACATCTTGTTTTTCTGCTGTGGGGCGCACCGGCTCAGAAAAAAGGTCGAAAAATAGATGAATCCAAACACCTGGTTCTTAAAACGGGACATCCTTCTCCTTTGGCTGCCAACAGAGGCTATTGGTTTGGCAACAGGCACTTCAGCAAAACCAATGAGTATTTGACTTCAGTAGGAAAAGAACCTGTTGAATGGTAGCCTAGAAGCGGTAACCCACGTTTATGGCCGGCAGGATCACAATATCGGGAGAATCTTTATGGAAAAGGTTTCTCCCAAGCCCAAAGGAAACGTCGAGCAGAAAACCTTGCTTGGCAACAAACTTTCCTCCAACTCCAAAGCCCAGGGCAAAATCGGTATAATCCCGGTCGACATCGACTTTTGATTTCTTCTGTGTTTCGGGATCCGTGACCTCTATTGTTTTTTCATTGGTTCCATCTGCGATCATTCCGAAGCCAAGCGCGTAAAAACCCGAAGCTGTTTTTGAATCGTCGAAGAAATACTTGAACTTGGTCGTAAGAGAGAAATCTTTGGCATAAACCTTTGAGAGGTCCACGTCTTCGCCTTCATTCTTGTTAAAGACCTTTGAGAACAGCTGCAGCCCAAGGGTAGTGCTTTTATCCAGCACCCGCTCATAACCAACATCCAGGGCGCCAAAGACCAATACGTTGAGCACGTTAAGGTTGAGCTCATTTTTAGCCGTATCCCGCTGGTATAGTTCGGCTTCCTGGGCAAATGAATTTAAAGAGGTAAAAATTAAAAGTAGAATTAGGGTAGTTTTTTTCATGGTCCTGTTTTATAAGTTGGATAAAAAGTAGGAATTTTCTTTGGTTTCTGAGATCAGGTTTAGTTCCTTAAGCTGCTCCTGAACTTTCTCGACTTCGCCTACAGACAGCTGTTTTTGGCTCCACTCGGTAATCTTGAGCCACTGTTCGATGTCCTCTTGCTTTTGATCGTATTTTTTAGCCAGGGCAGTTTCTATACCCGGGATATTTTTGAATTTTTTGGTCACCACGTTCAGGCTTTTCAGCATGGTGTAAACCGCCGCCGATTCCTGTTCAAGAAACTCCTTTCTTGCCGCGATCACAAAGCAGGACCAGGGAGTAGGGCAGTCGGCAACACGGCGGAATATTCCTTTGTCGACCATAGGTTTCGTTGTAAAATGCTCCCACATGAAATAGCCTGCCCTGCCTTCTTTTAAAGCAGCCACGGCGCCGTCAATGTCACCAACCACTTCAAATTCCAGTTCTTCGGGATTCCAGCCAAGGTTCTTGGCGTTCACGTAAGCCATGAGGTGCGAGCCGGAGCCGTAGCGACTTATCGCCACTTTAGCATTCTTGAGATCCTGAATTTCTTTATATTCAGAATCTGCTGCCACATGAATTCCCCAAACAAGGGGGGAAGCAATGTACTCCTGTACTATTTTAGCATCATTACCGTTAAGAATGTCTTTAATAATGCCTTCGGTAAGGATAACGGCAACATCAACTTCTTTATTCCGAAGGGCTTTGCACATGGCGCCGGTACCGTCAGGAAAATCTGTCCAGTTCACGTCCAGCCCGTTCTGCTTGAAACTGCCGTCTTCAATGCACAGGTGCCAGGGCAGATTAAAATGTTCGGGAACGCCTGCTATTTTGATATTTTTCATGCGGAATGTTTTCTTTTAAGGTAGTTGTAAATCTCCTCTTGCGACCTTAATTTTTTCTCTCCTGATTGTTGTTTTACAAATTCGTTTTTTTCTGAAGCATCCTGCACCCTTGCCTTGACATTGTCTTGAAGCTGAATCTCCAGGATATCTTTAAATTCCTGCGCCACATCCTCATCGTAAACAGGGGCAATAACCTCTATTCTCCTGTCCAGGTTGCGGGTCATCCAGTCGGCACTGCCAAAGTAGATCTCCTGTTCACCGGCATTTTCAAAAAGGTACATCCTGCCGTGTTCCAGGTAGCGGTCTACAATGCTTGTAATATAGATATTTCCGCTCATGTTCTTGATACCGGGCACAAGGCAGGTAAATCCGCGCACCAACAACCGCACTTTTACACCGGCATTGCTCGCCTTGTATAACAGTTCAATGATCTCCCTGTCCTCAAGGCTGTTCATTTTTGCCGTTATGCCCGCTTTTTTTCCCAGCTCCGCATTTTCGATCTCCCTGTTGATCATATCGGTAAAAACCTTACGGGTCGAAAAAGGGGAAATAAGAAGGTGTTTCCCCCGCGGAATGATCAATTCGCCTTCCAGCACCAGGAAGATCCGGGAGAGTTCGGCGGTGAGTTTTTCATGTGCGGTGAACAGGGCATGATCGCAGTAGATCTCAGCCGTCTTACTGTTGAAATTACCGGTGCCGATATAAGCATAGTTCTTAATGCCATCCTGTTCTTCGCGGGTGACCAAAAGGATCTTTGAGTGCACCTTAATACGCGGGTAGCTGTAGATCACTTTGGCACCTTCCTCTTCAAACTTGCGTCCCCAGTCAATGTTGTTCTTCTCATCGAACCTCGCCTTTGCCTCGATAAAGACAGTCACTTTTTTGCCATTTTTGAGGGCCGAGAGTAGGGCAGAAGTAACCACCGATTCCTCGGCTATTCTGTAAATGGAGATCTTGATCTCCTTCACCTTTTCATCTTTAGCCGCATCTTCTAAAAAACGCTCCACATAAGTGAAAGGCATGTAAGGAAAATGCAGGGACTGGTCCTTTTCAGAAATCGCTTCGAAGTAATTATCGGCTTTTTCGAGCACCTTGTGTTTAATAGGCGGCATGGCTTCAAAGTGAAGCTCAGGATTATCGGTAGGATCGGGAAAGGAGAAAAAATCACTGAAATTATGATATTTTCCGCCGGGCATCATGTCGATTTTTCCTAGACCCAAAGTTTTTCTCAGGATCTTCTGGTCACCCGAAGGCATATCTGCATCATAGAGCAGGCGGGTGGGTTGCCCGTCTGTTCTTTGCTTAAGAGATTCATAGATCTTTTCGGCCAAAACGCCATCAACTTCATCGTCTAAGTAGAGCTCGGCGTCTCTTGACATCTTGACCTCGTAGATGCCTTCTACCTCGTGCTCGGTAAATATCTTCGGAATTTCAGCTTTTACAAGGTCATCCAAAAATGTGATTTTCTGGCCCTCTTCTTCCGAAGTAAAATTGATGAAGCGGCCGCATTCCTGCACGGGAATATTGACCACTCCAAAATTGTCCTCGTCCTTGAAGGTCACCATGAAGTAGAGCAAATTATTCTCCAGGAAAAGGTCGTCCCCATCTTCGTACTGCACCACGACAGGCTTGATGCAATGTGAGATCTTGTGCACATATTTTGAGGCAAACTTCTCCTGCTTGGCATCAAATTGCTCCCGATGGATCAAAAAGATGCCTTTTTGCTCCAGTTCGGGCAGGATCTCGTTTTGATAGACCTCTCCGAATTTATCCTGCTGTTTCTTCACCTCCTGCAGGATCTCTTTGACCGTTTTACTGGGCTTAAGTGCCAGTTTTTTCCTGATACTCTTCTTTACCCGCTTGATCTGTCGCAATTGCGAAACCCGCACCTGAAAATACTCGTCCAGATTCAAGGAGAAAATGGCAAGAAATTTTAGACGCTCGTATAAAGGGGTATTTGGATCCTGTGCTTCCTGAAGTACTCTTTCGTTAAAACTTAACCAATTTAAATCGCGGTGCCTTAGTTGTATTTCTTCAGGCTTCAACATATATGGGACTTTGCTCAAAAATACGAATCTGCCGCACTTGGGGATTTAATATTCTGTTAAATGACCTATGCTTCGGCAAGCCTGTCAAGGGCGAATTTGATAAGGTTTTCAATGGTTTGGCCGCCGTCTTTTGAAAATTCTCCTGCGGGACGGTTAGCCACGATCGCGTTAAGAGAAACTGCACGATGTCCCAGCATTTTTGACATTCCGTAAATAGCCGAAGTTTCCATTTCCAGGTTGGTGATCTTTACTCCCTTGAATTCAAAGGCTTCCAACTTATCACGGAATTCTTCATCCTTTAATGGCAGTCTAAGTACCCTTCCCTGTGGTGCATAGAACCCGATGTTGGAACCTGTAAAACCGTCAAAAGTTTCAGGTCCTTCAAATACATTCGCAAGGTCTTCGTCACAGGCTACTGCGTATGGTTTGCTTTTCTTTGGACTCAACTGTAGCTGCTCTTCAAGCGCTTCGTTGAAATCCTGCAGTTGCACATCTTCACTCTGGTAGAAGTGCAGTAGCGCATCGAAACCAACAGCCCTCTTACTCACAACAAAAGCATCTACCGGAATTTCCATTTGTATGGAACCTGAAGTTCCTATACGTATAATGTCGAGCTGTTTGATATTCTCTTTGATCTGCCTCTTTTCAAAGTCAATGTTTGCGAGCGCGTCAAGTTCGTTAATGACAATATCAATGTTGTCTGTTCCAATCCCGGTAGAAAGCACGGTGATGCGCTTGCCTTTGTAGGTTCCGGTTTGGGTGTGAAATTCCCTTTTTTGAACCACACACTCAATATTGTCAAAATGGTTTGTGATTTTTTGAACCCTGTCGGGGTCGCCAACTACGATTACAGTGTCGGCTAATTGTTCTGGTAGCAGGTTGAGGTGGTAAATGCTGCCGTCCTTGTTCAGAATTAATTCTGAAGCTGCAAGATTATTCATGTTAAAGTTTTAGTAGGTCATGACCTTCCGGCTCGTACAGGTAATCATATTTCCTGGCGCCACCGTAGTATTCGTCATCTTTTAATCTTTGATAATAGTTTTTGGAGCTGTTAAGCGCTTTTTCGCCGTCCTCGTTCAACTTGACTTCATTCCCTTTGACCGTATAGAAGATGGAAAGTTTGTCGAGCACTCGCTGCATTTGCACATCCACATAACCGTAGTATCCCTGGTATTGCAGGGCATAACCAAGTAAATGGTGTCGGTTTTTGATCTCGTGCTCATTGATAAGTTTCAATACGTTTTTTTCCAGGGTGTTAAGACCGGTGACAGAACTCGGGAATCTTTCGATGTGGGCCCTAATGCTGCTGGAAAGATATTCAAAGTTGGTGGTCTTCTTAATTTCTGAAGCCAGCCTCTTATGGTTCCTGGCGCAGTACAGTTCCCAGATCAATTGGGCTGTGGCCAGGTCATCATCTGTAAGAGAGATGCGATGCTCATAATGCTGTTTTAGGTGCTTTTTGGAAAGTTCAGAAAGAGGTTCCATTTCTTTTTCCCCTTTCAGCTTGCGGCTGCAAACAAGGGACAAAGGATCGTTCTTTTTATTCTGAAGCAAAAAACTAATGAGGCCCAGCATGTTCATATGCGAGAACAGGTCAAATTCAAACCAAAGCACGATCTCTGCATAATTATTGACCGCTGCCAGCTTCTCGAGTTCAGATACAAACTTTTCGGAATATTCCTTTTTCGGGATCCCGTAGCTCTTTTTCAGGAAGTTCTTCCGCAGGTCAAGAAATTCTTTTTCGCCCACTTCCATAGCGGTAGGGCCTTCACACAACATTTCACGCCAAACCACAAGATCTCCGCCAAGCTCAAGCTCCTGTACCTTTTTTGCCATGTCATCACCATTGCAGATGTGCAAAAATTTCTTGTCCTCCATAAGTCGGTTGATTTAGCCTCCTATTCGTTTTACGCGGTAGCCTTCTCTCTTGAGGTGGGCCATGATCTTGTCACGCACATCCCCCTGAATGATGATCTCGCCGTCTTTTACAGATCCGCCCACACCGCATTTCTTTTTAAGCTCTTTTCCCAGGGCCTGCAAATCCTCATCGGGGCCAACAAAACCTTTGATCACCGTCACGGTCTTCCCGGCCCGGCCTTTGGAGCTGTAATGTGCTTCCAGCAGCTGTTCCGAAGGTTTTAATGTCTCCTCCTGTTCATCATGTTGACCGGGATCAAAATCGTCATTGGTTGAAAAAACAAATCCGCCCAGGTCTTCCAGTCCCAGTTTTTTCTTGGCCATTTTTTACTTTTTAAGTCCTATTTCCGCAAGGCGCTGGTTGAGGAATTCTCCGGCAGTAATATCCGGGTAAGCCTTAGGATGGTCTTTGTCTATACATTCTTCAAGACAGTTTAGCGGCATTTCGCTGCGTGGGTGCATGAAGAAAGGAATAGAATATCTTGGAGTGCTCCATTGTTCTTTTGGCGGGTTGATCACCCTGTGAATGGTAGACCTTAATTTGTTGTTGGTGTGTCTTTCCAGCATGTCTCCAACGTTGATGACCAGCTCATCTTCCTGCGGAATAGCATCGATCCATTCCCCGTCCTTTCTCAACACCTGCAGGCCTCCTGTTGAAGCTCCCATCAAAAGGGTGATCAGGTTGATATCCCCGTGAGCTCCTGCGCGTACAGCACCTTTTGGCTCTTCGGTAATAGGAGGGTAGTGAATAGGTCGCAAAATGCTGTTCCCGTTGCTGGCCCAGTGGTCAAAATAATGTTCGTCGAGACCAATATATAGCGCCAGTGCACGCAGAACGTAAATTCCTGTTTTCTCCAGCATTCGGTAAGCTTCCATTCCGGTATGGTTGAAATCGGGAAGCTCTTTTACATGAACGTTCTCGGGATATTCTTCGGTTAGATTTGCATCTTCGGAAGGTTCCTGCCCAAAATGCCAGAATTCCTTCAGGTCTCCCTCTTTTTTACCTTTTGCGTGCTCTTTTCCGAAGGAAATGTACCCACGCTGCCCGGCAAGGCCTTCGATCTCATATTTCTTTTTCGTTTCCAGCGGAAGCGCAAAAAAGTTCTTTACTTCTTTATATAGTTCTTCGACCAGCTCATCGCTCAAAAAATGGTTCTTTAAAGCCACGAAACCTATCTCTTCATAGGCTTTACCAATCTCGTCAACAAATTTCTGTTTTCTCTGAGGATCATCTGACAGAAAGTCGGCGAGGTTCACGCTGGGAATATTATTCATCTCCATAAGTTCTTTTGTTAATACATAACAAAGTTAAATAAATTCCCATGAGATAGCAGGGGTTTATGCAATTCTTAATAAAGAGGAATCCAATTTTGACTACATTTGAGAGCATAAATCGTCAAATATGGCTATTGAGTTACCTATGATACATCCCGAGATCAACTTCCAAAAAGGGTATTTTTCAAACGAAAAAATGAAGCAGCTGTACTTCCAAATGTTGAAGCCCAGGCTGATAGAAGAGAAGATGCTGGTGCTGCTGCGGCAAGGGAAGATCTCGAAGTGGTTTAGCGGGATTGGCCAGGAAGCCATAGCGGTAGGAGTAACGCTTGCATTGCAGGAAGATGAATATATCCTGCCTATGCACCGCAACCTTGGCGTATTTACTTCCAGGAAGATTCCTCTTTTCAGGCTTTTTAGTCAGTGGCAGGGGAAAGCAGCCGGTTTTACCAAAGGCAGGGATCGCAGCTTTCACTTCGGGTCACAAGAGTTCAGGATCATTGGAATGATCTCTCACCTTGGGCCTCAATTGGGCGTTGCTGACGGAATCGCGCTTGCCCATAAGCTTCAAAAAGAGCAAAAAATCACTGCCGTTTTTACCGGCGAAGGAGGAACAAGTGAAGGGGATTTTCATGAAGCCTTAAACATTGCTTCTGTATGGGATCTGCCGGTGCTATTTTGTATCGAAAATAACGGCTACGGGCTTTCTACACCTACTGTGGAGCAATATCGCTGCGAAAAGCTCGCACACCGTGCAAAAGGCTACGGAATGGAAGCACACATAATAGATGGTAATAATATTCTTGAGGTGCACCAAAAGGTAGACGAGCTGGCAAAGAGCATGAGGGCAAATCCGCGGCCGGTGCTGCTGGAGTTCGAGACCTTCAGGATGCGCGGCCATGAAGAGGCTAGCGGAACGAAATATGTTCCCGAAGACCTTATGAACCACTGGGCAGAAAAAGATCCACTTGACAATTACAGGAACTTTCTCTTTGCTGAAGATATTTTAACTGAAGAGGAAGACCGTGAATACCGGGAACAGGTCAAGGCTGAAATTGAGCAGGACCTGAAAAAGGCCAATGCCGAAGCGGCTGTGGAGTTCGACCGAAGCACCGAAATAAATGACATTTTTGAAGAGTATGATTACCGGGATTTCCAGGCTGAGCCTGAGACAAAAGAACTTCGCTTTATAGATGCTATTTCTGAAGGCCTTAAGCAGTCCATGCAAAGGCATGAAAATCTGGTGCTAATGGGCCAGGACATAGCAGAATATGGCGGAGTGTTCAAGATCACCGAAGGTTTTGTCGAAGAATTCGGCAGGGATCGTGTGAGAAATACCCCCATATGTGAATCGGGAATTATTGAAGCTGCCATGGGCTTATCTATAAAAGGAATGAAAGCCATGGTAGAGCTGCAGTTCGCAGACTTTGTGAGCTCGGGCTTTAATCCGGTAGTGAATTACCTCGCAAAGGTACATTACCGCTGGGATCAGAATGCCGATGTTGTCTTGCGAATGCCATGTGGCGCGGGAGTAGGAGCAGGCCCATTCCACAGCCAGACCAACGAGGCCTGGTTTACCAAGACTCCGGGCTTAAAAGTGGTTTATCCGGCGTTTCCGGTAGATGCTAAAGGACTATTGAACACTGCTTTTAATGATCCTAATCCTGTTCTCTTTTTCGAACACAAGGCTTTATATCGCAGTGTAAGACAGGAGGTGCCGCAAAATTATTATACCATTCCTTTTGGCAAAGCAGCACATCTAAAAGAAGGAACAGATGTTACCGTGATCGCTTTTGGTGCAGCTGTGCATTGGGCGCTGGAGGTGCTGGAAAAGAATGAAAACATTAAAGCCGATCTTCTTGACCTTCGTTCCCTGCAGCCGCTGGATACCGAAGCTATTTATGCCTCGGTGCGCAAAACGGGAAAAGCAATCATCCTTCAGGAAGACTCTCTTTTTGGCGGAATAGCTTCAGACATTGCTGCGATGATCTCCGAAGAATGCTTTGAGTCACTGGACGCGCCGGTGAAGCGCGTAGGCAGTCTGGACACTCCTGTTCCCTTTGCCAAAGCCCTTGAAGAAGGCTATCTTTCAAAGAGCCGATTTGAGGAAGAATTGCTGAACTTATTGCATTATTAAGAAAGAATTAGCATCAACAGAGACTTGTTAGTATTTCTTTACAAAAATATTGTTAAATAAGTAATAATCTTTTGTTTGGCGGAAGGTCGAAACGTAATTTAGAGTAACTAACACTAAAACCTAAATTATGATACGTTTGATCGTAATCTTTCTAATTATTGCAATTATTGCTGCTATCTTCGGATTTGGAGGAATTGCAGAAGGAGCTGCCGACATCGCGCAGATCATTTTCTACATCTTCCTTGTTCTACTGGTGATAGCGCTGATAAGCCGACTTTTCAGAAGATAATTGGAACCTTTCATCCGGTGTCGGTGCCATAGCTGTATCTGCACCGGATTTTTTCAGAAAAAAGTATTGTAAAAATGAAAAAAACAGCACTGTTACTTTTTTGTCTCGTGACCTTAATATCATGTGGTTCTAGCCAGGTGGTACGCGATTCCGGAAAGACCCTGAAGGGGGACTGGCGTTTGACCAGCATTGATTATCCCGGTAATGATGAAGCGCTGCAGGTAACTGTTTTTAACGACGTTCCTGCCGAATGCCTTGAAAATTCAACCTGGAATTTCCTTTCCAGCAATAATACAGGTTCCTACAATCCAATAGGTGCAGGCTGCAACACCGGGCCAAACTTTTTTATCTGGTCCATCGATGAAGTAAACTCCGCAGCAGGTAACTATGACCTTATGTTCAAACCCACCAATGCCGATTATAAATCGACCATGAATAATCGCGGGTACAGGATCAATCTAACTAACCTTAGTGCAAATCAAATGGTTTGGGAACAAACCATAACTTTTGAAGGAAAGCCCTTTACAATTAGAATGAACTTTAATAAATACTAAAATCATGAAGAATACAATAAACAGAATGTTTGCCATTTTATTTGCTTCCACACTACTATTTGGATGTGATGCAACAAAAAATGCCAGTAACCAGGACAAGGGAGCCGTTATAGGAGCGACCGGTGGAGCCGTGGTTGGCGGCGTGGTAGGTAACAACGTTGGTAACGGAAACACCGCTCTAGGTGCCATTATTGGCGGCGTAGTTGGTGGTGCAGCCGGAGCTTATATAGGTAACCGTATGGACAAACAGGCTCAGCAAATTGAGCAGGAGATCCCCGGTGCCGAAGTTGAAAGAGTAGGAGAAGGTATTAATGTGACCTTTGATGAGCAAAGTGGGGTGTATTTTGCAACAGATAAATATGCTATTGAAGGCCAGTCGCGGGAAGCGCTGCAGTCACTGGCTAATATCTTCAAAGAATATCCAAAAACAAATATTCTTGTAGAAGGCCATACAGACAGCACCGGTAGCGAAGCTTATAACCTTACCCTTTCCAAGAACAGGGCGCAGGCGGTAACCAACTTTTTGACCATGCAGGGAATTGATCCGGGTAGGATCGAGACCAAGTGGTACGGTGAAAGCCAGGCAAAATATGACAACTCTACCGTGGAAGGACGTTCTAAGAACAGAAGGGTAGAGCTTGCGATTGTGGCCAACGAAGAATTAAAGCAGGAAGCTCAAAGAGAGGCTAACAAATAAGAAGCAGAGTTTAATACTCCAGAAGCCCGGCTTGCCGGGCTTTTTTATACCCAAAGCATAAAAGTTGAAGCAACTAGAGGTGGTAATCATTGGTGGCGGGCTTGCAGGTTTGACTGCAGCCATACATCTGGCTCAAAAAGGGCAAAAAATCAGCCTTTTTGAGAAGGAAGCTTTTCCCCATCATAAGGTTTGCGGGGAGTATTTGTCGCGTGAAGTGCTGCCTTATTTTCAGGAGCTTAAAATTCCAATTGAAGAAATTGAGCCGAAGGAGATTTCCCGCCTGCAATTTAGTACGCAGAGTGGTAATTCATTGGAAATGGAGCTGCCGCAGGGCGGTCTTGGGATCAGCCGATATGCGCTGGACAACTTGCTGTACCAACAGGCCGTGAAAAATAGTGTGGAAGTAAAGCAGGAGAAGGTGAATGAAGTGACTTTTTCTGAAAATGCCTTCAAAATAATAACTTCGGAAGGAGAATATGAAGCAGATGTTGTTCTTGGAGCCTTCGGAAAAAGGTCACATCTTGACCGAAGCCTTGAACGGGATTTTTTTCAGAAGCCGGCGCCATGGATGGCTGCAAAATGGCATTTTTCAGCCGAAGATTTTCCCGATGATCTCGTGGCTTTGCACAATTTTTCGGGAGGTTACTGTGGATTGTCAAAAACCGAATCAGGGGCGGTAAACCTGTGTTACCTTGCGAGCTATGAAAGTTTTAAGCCACATAAAGATCCAGAAGTATTCCAGGAAAAAGTGCTTCGGAAAAACCCATTTTTGGATAGCTTTCTAAAGGATGCGAAGCCACTATTCGGGAACCCTTTAGCGATCGCGCAGGTTTCCTTCAGCAAAAAAGATGCGGTACATGATCATATAATTATGCTGGGCGATGCTGCCGGTTTGATCCATCCGCTCTGCGGAAATGGTATGGCCATGGCCATTCATAGCGGCAAGATCGCTTCAGAAGTACTATTAAATCAGTTGAAGAAGCCCGAGGAATTCAGCAGGAAACAACTGGAAAAAGAATATCAGAAAGAATGGCAGCAACAATTTACCGGTCGTTTAACTGCCGGAAAATGGCTGCAAAAACTATTGTTGAACCAATCTTTGGCAGAAATTTCCCAGGCAATTGTCGCTAAAATGCCTTTTTTGATGCCTAAGATCATTAGAACCACCCACGGCAATCCCATAGTATGAAGTGGAATGACTTTAAAATCCGAAGCAGGGAAGAGGAGGTCATGGACGATTTCGACCTGCAGGGCGTTGAACTTAAAAAAACGCTGCAGGATCTTGACAAGGTGAACAAATGGCTTGGCGGCAATAAGATCACCCTTGAAGGCGTGGAAAAAGTAATTGGAACTGCTTGTTTTCAACCGCCATTGAAAATAGTTGATGTGGGCTGCGGTAACGGCAGCGTATTGAAAGAAGTTGCACAGCTGGGACGTAAGAAGGGTATAAAAATGCAGCTAAGAGGTATAGATGCCAATCCGCATGCTATAGAAATTGCAAGGGAGAACTGCCGGGATTTTCCGGAGATAACATTTGAGGCACAGGATGTTTTTTCCAGGGCTTTTGAAGAGGAAAAGACCGATATTGTCTTATGTACGCTCACCCTGCACCATTTCGGGGATGACGAGATAAAAAAGCTGCTGAGAACATTCGTTGAAAAATGCCAAATGGGCATTGTGATCAATGATTTGAAACGCAGCCGGTTGGCTTATAAACTATTTCAGCTGTTTTGCGCCGCTTTTATCAATAACGATATTGCAAGGGAAGACGGGCTGGTGTCGATCAAAAGAAGTTTCAGAAGAAAGGACCTTCTCAGCTATGGGAAAGGCCTAAACGTTAGAAAACAGGAAATTCGTGAAAAATGGGCTTTTCGTTACCAGTGGATCCTGTTAAAATAAGATTTTATGAGTGTAAAGATCAGTACGGTTGCCAAACAATTACCTCCTTTTTCAAAAGAGACGAAGGAGGTCATTCCCTTCGTGGAAACCTGGCTCGACGGGCAGGAGGAGCGGTTTCAAAGAAAGGTCATCAAGATCTTTGAAGGTGCTGCCGTAGATAAAAGATATTCGATCATGTCCCCCGAAGAGGTGTTCACGGCAACCTCGTTTGAAGAAAAGAACAATATTTATCAGCGAGAGGCTAAAAAGCTCGGGAAACAGGTGCTCGAAAAAGCGCTGAAACAGGCCGGTTGGGGAGCAAATTCGCTGGATTATATCATCACTGTGAGCTGTACCGGGATCATGATTCCTTCTCTGGACGCTTATTTGATCAATGAGTTGCAGCTAAGGCAGGACGTAGTTCGCCTTCCCGTAACCGAAATGGGTTGTGCCGCGGGAATATCGGGCATTATCTACGCCAATAATTTTTTGAAAGCCAATCCCGGGAAAAGAGCAGCCGTTATCGCCGTAGAAAGTCCTACCGCCACCTTGCAGCTCAATGATTTTTCAATGGCCAATATGGTGAGTGCTGCGATCTTTGGCGATGGTGCGGCCTGTACTTTGCTTTCTTCAGAAGAGGAAGCGGCAGGCCCCGAAATTATTGGGCAGGACATGTATCATTTTTTTGATGCTACCGAAATGATGGGGTTTGATCTCACCAATGACGGCCTAAAGATGATCCTCAATCCCGCGGTGCCGGAGACCATTGCCGAACATTTTCCGAAGATCATTCATCCCTTCCTGGAAAAGCACAACAGCAGTATTGAACAGGTGCAACATCTTATTTTTCATCCAGGCGGGAAAAAGATCGTGCAGACAGTTGAAGATCTTTTTGGTAAATTAGGGAAGAATATAGACGATACTAAAGCGGTTTTGCGGCTTTATGGCAACATGAGCAGCGCCACAGTGCTTTACGTGCTGGAGCGTTTCATGGAAAAAGAGATCAACAAAGGAGAGCAGGGGCTTATGCTGAGCTTTGGCCCGGGGTTTTCTGCACAAAAAATACTCTTACAATGGTAAAAGAATTTGAAGACCGAGATTTTTGGGGACTTATCCTTGGCGGCAGCAGCGGGCTGGGTTTCGCATCTGCAAAAAAGCTTGCTGCTCATGGCATGAACATCATTATTGTGCATCGCGACCGTAAAGATGACCTGCCCGAGATCAAAAGCTCTTTCCAGGAGATAAGAGACCTGGGAGTGAAGGTGCATTCCTTCAACGTTGACGCAACCCGTAAAGAAAAACGGGAAATCCTCGCAGAGGAGATCAAAGAGATCCTTGGTGAAAAAGGTAAGATCAGGACTCTTTTGCACAGCATTTCAAAAGGCAATTTAAAGTCTATGTTAGGTCCTGAACCAACGCTTAAAAATGACGATTTCCAGCAAACGATCGACGCCATGGCGATAAGCCTGTACGATTGGACGAAGCTCATTTTCACGGCAGGCCTTTTCGCCAAAGACGCACGTGTGCTTTCATTTACCAGTGAGGGAAATATCAAGGCCTGGAAAGACTACGCGGCGGTTTCGGCGGCTAAAGTGGCTCTGGAGGCTATCACCCGCAGTATCGCCCTGGAATTTGCCCCAAAAGGAGTTCGTGCCAACTGTATACAGGCAGGAGTAACCGTTACCCGCTCTTTTCAAATGATCCCCGGTTATGAAACTTTACATGAACACGCGCTGCGGCGGAATCCTTTCAAAAGGTTGACCACTCCCGATGATGTTGGAAATGCGGTTTACCTTCTCAGTAAGGATGAAGCCAGCTGGATCACGGGAACTATTATTCCGGTTAACGGCGGCGAACATTTGAAATAGCTTTATGGCAAAGAACATTTCCGAAATAGATACCAGTCTCATCCTGCAACAGCTGCCTTACGATAAGCCTTTTCTGTTCGTTGATGAGTTGCAGGAAGTGTCAGCAGAAGGAATTACCGGCAGCTATACTTTTCCTGAAGATTCGTTTTTCTACAAGGGGCATTTTAAAGACCAACCCGTTACTCCCGGTGTGATCCTCACCGAATGTATGGCCCAAATAGGCCTTGTGTGCCTGGGAATATACCTGCTCAAAAATGACATTTTAGAAGGCCTTCAGGTGGCGCTCACAAAAACAGATGTTGACTTTTACCTGCCGGTCTTTCCGGGAGAAAAGGTAAAGGTGATCTCAGAAAAAATTTATTTCAGGTTTGGCAAGCTTAAATGCACAGTGAAAATGGAAAACAGTAGGGGGAAATTGGTATGTAAAGGTGAAATCTCCGGAATGATGAAAAGTTATGAGTAAAAGGGTCGTAATAACGGGAATGGGAGTTGCCGCCCCAAACGGAGTAGGCCTTGAAAACTTTGAAAAGGCGCTGCGGAAGGGAGAAAGCGGGATCAGGTTCCAACCGGAACTGGAAAGGTTGAAATTTAGCTGCCAGATCGCCGGAAAACCCGAAATTTCCGACGCTTTATTACAGGAATATTTTACGCCCCTGGAACTGCGAAGCCTTAACTCCAGTGGGATCGTCTACGGACTTATCTCGGGAGTCGATGCCTGGAAAGACGCGGGCCTGGAACTTGAACCTGAAAAACCGGATTTTGACAGCGGGATCATTTTTGGAACGGGAATTTTAGGAGTCGACAAATTTCGGGAGGCGATCCACCTCATTGATGAAGGAAAAACACGAAGGTTGGGTAGTACTTCTGTGCTGCAAACCATGGCCAGCGGGATAAGTGTTTACTTGAATTCCAGATTGGGCTGTGGTAATCACGTGACGACCAATTCCTCTGCCTGCAGCACGGGAACCGAAGCCATTTTAATGGCTTTTGACCGTATCAAGGCAGGAAAGGCCAGGAGAATTCTCGCCGGCAGCTGTGGCGACAGCGGCCCATATGTTTGGGGCGGTTTTGATGCCATGCGCATTTTGCCCCACAAGTACAATGATGATCCCGAAGCCGGGTCGCGACCTATGAGCGCATCGGCAGCGGGATTTGTGCCGGGAAGCGGCGCCGGAGCTTTGTTGCTGGAAGACCTTGAAAGCGCTAAAGCACGAGGAGCAAAGATCTATGCCGAAGTGCTGGGCGGCCACGTCAACAGCGGCGGGCAAAGACAGGGCGGCAGTATGACCGCGCCAAATTCTGAAGCTGTAAAAAGATGCATCAAAAATGCCCTTTTTGAGACCTCAGTAAAACCTGAAGAAATTGACACGATCAACGGCCATCTCACCGCCACTGCTATGGACGCCACCGAGGTCAAAAACTGGAGCGAAGCTTTAGATTTAAAAGGAAAGCATTTTCCTGTGATCAACAGCCTTAAAGGCATGACAGGTCACTGCCTTAGCGCCTCCGGAAGCATTGAAAGTGTGGCTGCGGTGCTGCAGATGGATAAAAGCTTTATCTTCAAAAATGTGAATTCTGAAGATCTTCATCCTGAAATTGAAACGCTCATTGGAAGAGAGAATGTACCTGCAAAAACCGTGGAAAAGGATATTAATACTGTCATAAAGGCAAGTTTTGGATTTGGAGATGTGAATGCGGTGGTGGTTTTCAGGAGACATG
>JBAVJB010000109.1:0-11818 GCA_049687495.1 Salinimicrobium sp. | reverse complement strand
AGCCAAACGTTTGACAAAATCTGCTTTTCTTCTGAAATTGTGTAAAAACAAAACTATGATCCAAATTCAGGAGAAAGAGAACGTCGTGTACACCATAGCCGACAAGGAACTTAAAGATGAAGATTATGAACGTCTCGTACCTTTGCTAAAGGAAAAAGTTCAAAAATACGGGATGATCAGGTGGTACTTTGAAATGCAGAATTTTGAAGGATGGAGCCTTAGCGCTATGTGGCAGGACCTTAAATTTGATGTTAAGTATGCCGAAAACATAGAAAAAGTGGCCATGGTGGGGGATAAGAATTGGGAAGAAAAACTCACCCAACTCATGAAGCCTTTCACCAGCGCAGACATTAAGTTTTTTCCCCTTGAAGAAAAGGAACAGGCGAAATCCTGGATAAGCAATTGATACAATTTGATGAGCACAAGTGATTCTTATAACGCCTGGGCCGGCTCCTATGACTCGATGAAGAACAAGACTCGGGACCTGGAGGGCGAGGTGCTGCGGAAGACTTTTATGAACCCGCACTACGGTAACATCCTGGAACTGGGCTGCGGCACCGGAAAAAACACCGGCTGGCTGGCCAAAAAAGCAGATTATGTCACCGCTTTTGATTTTTCATCAAAGATGATGGAAAAGGCCAAACAAAAACCCGATTCAGAAAACGTCATTTTTACCGAAGCCGATATTACCGAGCCCTGGCCTGTCAAACCCGGCTGGGCCAATCTTATTGTCTGCAGCCTGGTGCTGGAGCATATAAAGGATCTGGATTTTATCTTTGAAGAGGCTGCAAGGGCCTTAAAAAGAGGCGGAAAATTCTACCTGTGTGAGCTGCACCCTTTAAAACAGTACAACGGCACGCGGGCAAAATTTGATACCGAAGAAGGCATTCAACATCCCGAAGCTTTTGTACACCACATCTCAGACTACATAAGGGCTGCCAAAAATGAGGGTTTCCAGCTGCTCAACCTGGACGAACATTTTGATGACCGCGAGAAGGAAAATTTTCCGCGGTTGGTCTCGTTCTTTTTCGAAAGCAGTAAGTAAATTATTGAACTACCGAAAATTCAGTTGAAAACACTTTTTTGAAGAAGCGAAAGGTGTCCTGCGCCTTGCTTATGGCCTGCTGAGCTTCAGGTTCAGAAAAATCCTGCTCTGCAAGTGCAGTTTTAAAGGCTTTCCAGGAGTCAAGGCTCTCTTTATTTCCGCTGAAAAAGTAGAAATTCTCCACTTCTTTCAGCTTCTCACATTTTTCAAGGTTTTTGGCAATTAACATGCCTCCAAGGGCAGAACCCTCGACCACGTAAGCCGCTCCAAAGGCCTCTGCCTTGTTTTCACAGCTGAATTCCGCAGAAAATGAGGTGTCAAAAAGGGGGATTTCCAGGGCCCTTATATCCTTCTCCAGCTGAAGGTACTTGGAAGGCTGCATTTTTGAAAGGTGTTCAAAAATGGCATTTTCGACACTCCTGTAGGCGAAATAATTCTGCAGCAAAAGCAGCTTATAAGTTTCGGGATCAATGCTGTGATCCATGATGCGGTTGGCAAGATTTTCTTTTTCGATCTCCCCGTGCAGCAGTTTTGTCTCCTCCTTTAATCTTTCAATCATCATCATCTTCCTCTTTGTTGAACGTAAAATACTGCAAAGTATCCCTGATCTTTCCTATATTCTCTTTTTGTTCTTTATTGTCAGACTTCAGATGGTCCAGGTAATCGTAGATCTGGTTGATCGCCATCTTATTCTTCCGCAGGCGTTCTCTCACTTCATCTCGGTTATTCAGGCTAAAAACCACTTTTTTGAGCAGCGGTCTCAACCGCTCTTCCAGTTCATCCATGTGCTTCTTGAGGATGTAGCCCCAGGCACCGGCAAGTATGGTGTTTGCAGCCAGTTCCTCGTCATTAATGGTCCCGGTAAGAAAGATGAAGGGAACGGTCTTGTCTATTTTTTGAACCAACTCCAGCACCTCCAGTCCGTTGCAGGTTGGCAGATTGTAATCTGATATCACAACATCGGGCACAAAATTGACCATCTGCATGCGGCAGGCTTCAAGATCTGCGACGACTTCAATTGTAGGTTCGGCAACTATTTTTTTGATGGTACGGCGGGTGAGCAATACATCGGCCTCGCTATCCTCAACAAGTAAAATTCTTAAAGGTATGTTGATCATGTTCTTTCTTTCCTCTTGTCACAGGCTAAAATAAAAAGCGGCTCCCTCCCCGGGTTGGCTTTTTGCCCAGATCTCTCCCCCGTGCTTCTCAAGAATGCGCTTCACTATGGCCAGGCCAATGCCCGAGCCTTCAAATTTACTTCCTGCTACCCTGCTAAAGGTACTAAATATCTTCGCGGCGTGTTTTTGATCAAAACCAATGCCGTTATCTTTTACAAAATACACCTTTTTCCCATCCTGCTGCTCCACTCCTATTTCAACACGCGCATTTTGGCTCACCGCTGAATATTTGCAGGCGTTAGTTATAAGATTAGACCAAAGCTGAAACAGCATTCTGCGGTCTCCCTTCATTTTTGGAAGCCTCTCACTTATCTCCAGCTGAACAGCAGGATACAGCGTTTTGAGATTGTAGAACTCTATGATCTCTTGCAGGAGCGGGTTTACTTCAACCTCCTGAAAGTTGATCTCGCCGGATTTATGTAAACCGGAATACTCTAAAATGTCATCTATTAGGGTATTCATTTTTAGCATCATCTCCCGCGACTTTTGCAGCAGTTCTTTTGCTTCGGGTTCCATTTCTTCGGAAAAATCTTCCTGCAGGATCTGCAAAAATCCGTCAACACCTCGTACCGGAGCCCTTAGATCATGAGAAAGCCCATAGCTGAAGAGCTCCAGCTCCTCGTTTGCCTGCCACAGCTGCTCATTTAGAGTTGCGATCTCTTCACTTTGCCGGGCCAGCACCAGGTGGCTCACGTTCTCCCGAAGTGCACGTGCAACAGAAATATCACAGTCTTTCCAGTCTTTCGAGATGCCGTTAACCTGTTGTGACCATTTTTCAACGGATTTGCGCGGGCTTATCCTTTGCTTTTCTTCATTATAAAATGCCTTTTTCTCAGGATTGCCGCCCCAGTTTACGGTTTGAACCACTTCGGGCCTAAACCACATGATATATTTATTCTCGCTGACCCTAAGGCTAAGAATACCCGAGGCAACATCTTTATAAGCTTCGGCAGGGGGGAATTCTTCGGCCAGCCTGCGGGTGTGATAAAGACTTTCTTTTTCTACCAGAAGATGCACCAGCAACTCCTGCACCTGTTCTTCCGAAGGGGTTTGCCCAACAAAGGTCCAGCTGTTATTGAAGAACAAGGCGCCCCCGCCACAGGACACAAGGTCTGTAAACTTTACTGCTCCCCGGGATAAACCTTCAGAAATTTCGCTTTTTTGACGCATCTGCTGGACAAGTTCCTGCCTCAGGCCTTCAGAGAGTTCGGTGTTACTTATATAACTGTTGGTCTCCTGCAGTTCAATTTCCGTAGAGAGCATTTGCGCGAGAAAACGGCAGCTTTCCCGCTGGTAATGATCCAGATACTTGGCAGTGTTATGATGGCATGCGATGAGCCCCCATAGCTTTCCTCTAACCACAATTGCAGCCGAGAGCGAAGCTCCCACATCCATATTCTTTAGATACTCTATGTGAATAGGCGAAACTGCACGTAAGGAGGAACGGGACAGGTTCAGGGAATCCTTGGTAAGAGGAGAAAGCTGCGGCACCAGAGCCACAGGTTCATAGTCTACATTTGTGATCACGCGCACGCGGTGCTTTAGGAACATGGCACGAGACTGCTGAGGAATATCGGTTGTAGGATAATGCAGCCCAAGCCAGCTTTGCATCTCCTCATTTTTATTCTCGGCTATCACTTCCCCATTCCATTCTTCATCAAAACGGTAGACCATCACCCTGTCATAGCCAAACATCTGTTTAGTCAACACAGTGGCCGTACGGCAAAGATGTTCTATAGAATGTGTGCTCTTGATTTTATTCAGGATGCGGGAAAGCTGCTTCTGAAAGAAATAAGGATCACGGTCTTCATTCAATGGCTCAAAATCCAGCACAAGATTGATGTCTGAAAAATGGGCCAGCATAAGAAACTTTTTGCCGTTAATCTCTACTTCATGTGGTATGGAGATCTCCTTTTGAGCCAAAGCCTCTTTAAGAGCATCTATTTTTTCCTGTTTTAGCAATAGGGAAAGCTCCTGCCCTAACAGCTCTTCGTGAGGAACAGAAAAGAATTGCTCACTGTTGGTCCCGGCCTGGGTGATCTTGAGATTAAGCGCATCACAAACCAGCAGAACCCCGTAGGCCTGTGTTTTCCCAATAATATGAATAGGTTCTTTGGCGCAATTGTCAAGATTTACCTCCTCAGGATAACCCTCGTGATCTATGGTTTGGGGCATTAAGGTTTAAGCTTTGATTTTGAAATAGAAGGAGCTTCCTACCCCTTCCTGGGAATCTACCCAAATGCTGCCGTCATGAAGATTCACGATCTTCTCAACATGCGCAAGGCCAACTCCTGTTCCTTCTTCATCCTCTTCTCCATCTACCCTGTTAAAAATGGTAAATACTTTTTGGAGGTTCTCTTTCGCAATACCCTTACCGTTGTCAACTACAGAAAAGACCCAGTACCCGTTCTCTTTATAGGCAGAGATACGCACTTCGGGATTCCTTTCTTTTGGGGTGTATTTGATCGCGTTACTAATTAGGTTTTGGAATAGCAGCCTAAGTTCCACTTCATAGCCGTCAATCTTGGGCAGGTTCCCGGAATGGACTTTGGCATTTGTGTCTTTTATTCGTTTTCCAAGATCATACTTCACTACTTCTACCACCTCTTTAGTGTCCACAACGCACTTTTGCCCATTGCGGCCGATCCTGGAATGTTCCAGTAAAGCTTTGATCTGTTGAGAGAGCCTGGTTGAGGCATTCTTGATATAGGAAATATAATTTTGGCCTTTCTCATCCAGTTTGTCTGAATACATCTTGCCCAGCACATCGCTTCCAAACTTGATCGTGGAAAGCGGCTCCTGCAGGTCATGAGAACAAATGGAAACGAACTGCTCCAGGTCTTTATTTGCCCTTTCAAGATCTGCTTTTTGTTGCATCAACTGATTTTCTGCCTTCTTAACATCAGAAATATCGACAAAAGTATATCTCACGGCAACGATCTTGTCATTTTCGTCCGTCTCGGCAAGAGCATTCATGATAACAGGGATCCTTTCTTCTTTGGCCGAAATTATCGTCTGTTCCACATTGACCAGTTCGCCTTTCTTGTAAAACTCTTTGTTTGACTTTAAAGCCTTGATCTGCGATTCTTCACTGTAAAGGTCATAAATAGGCAGCCCAATGAGCTCGTCCAGAGACTTGTACTGCAGGCGTTTCACGGCCATTTTGTTACAGTGGATGATCTTAGACGTCTGCGGATCAACACTTATGTGGATCACAGGATCTTCTTCATAAAAGCTCTTAAACCTTTTCTCGCTGGCCTCCAGCTTTTCTTTTGATTTCTGAAGATTCTGAATATCGATGAAGGTGATCACCACCCCATTCACTTTCTGTCCTGAGCCAACATAAGGAGATATTCTTCTTAAATAATGTACTCCATCTTTGGAAACCACCGGTTTTTCAAGGGTTTTTCCTGAACTAAGCACTCTTTTGCACCTCTCCAGCAGGTTGCTGCGGCCTATATTTCCCGTAAAATGGCTGATGGGTCGTCCTATATCTGAATTCAAAAAGCTGAAGTGCTCCTTGATAGCCGGCGTAAATTTCCTGATGCGCAAATTAGCATCCAGGAAGATCGTACCAATCTGTGTGCTCTTAAGGAGGTTGTTCATATCGGCATTGAGCGCTGCCAGGTCATCCATCTTCTGAAGGTTTTCTGCATTGACAGTATTGATCTCCTCATTAACACTTTGCAGCTCTTCATTGGTGCTCTGCAATTCTTCGTTAGAAGCCAGCAACTCTTCGTTTGCTGCCTGCAGCTCCTCATTGCTGGTCTCGATCTCTTCAAGAGAGGTTTGCAGTTCCTCTTTAGTTTGTTTAAGTTCCTCCTCAAGATTAGACACATATTCTTTGGTCCTCTTGGTAAGGGTAATATTGTCTACGGTCTCGGTATTCTCGAGATTAAGCTCTTTTTCTATAAAATTGACAACGAAATAAGCATCTCCCTCCTGGTTTTGCTGGTCAAAAGGTTTGACGACTATATCCACACCTTTCTTTTCTCCATCATGGGTATATACCGCATCCTGATAGTACACCTTTTTTTGCAGCTTACCTGCTTTTTTAAGAGTGTTTTGAACAAGATACTTCAGGTCTGCCTCCAGCATGTCGAGCAGGTTAATGGAAAAACCATTAACGGGCAGGTTCGCGTACTTTCTAAACTCCCCTATTGCTTCCAGAATATTATATTCCGAGTCTATAAATACACTGGCTGCATTAAAATGCTCCAGGAGCGTATTCGTAAAATCCAGGTTGAGCCTTGAATTGTTCGTTTGAGGTTGAATCCTGCTAGTTTTTTTCTGCCTGGAGATATTGTTCTCTATAAGTTTAGCCGAACTTGCATGGGAAATTTCGCTGTTCAAGCGGGTTGCGGGATGAGCATTTTGATAGATCTTCCACTTCCTGTCTATTTCGGTAAAATTCTCCTGCTGGTTATGCATGCTCTCACTTGTTCCCAACACGAGAATTCCGTCTTGTTTTAGTGCATAATGCAACACGTTTAAGGCCTTTTTTTGAATGGCCGGTTGAAAATAGATCAGCAGGTTTCTACACGAAACCAGGTCCATGTTGCTAAAAGGCGGATTCTTGATCACGTTGTGGCAAGAAAATATCACAGCTCTTCTCAGCTTTTCCACCACTCTGTAGCTGTGTGGCTTCGGAAGGAAATATTTTGAAAGAAGGTCAGCGGGAACATCAGCTGCAATGCTTTCAGGATATTTTCCTTTGCTACCAATTTCCAGGTGTTTATTGGAAATATCTGTTGCGAAGATCTTTAGCTCAATGCTCTTATTCTGTTTTTCAATTTCCTCATAAAGACAGATTGCAAAAGAATAGGCCTCCTCTCCTGTACTACAGGCAACGTTCCAAACCTTTAAGGTTTCTCCATTGTTGGTGTTCTTGACCATCTCTGGAAATACCTTTTTTCGAAGCTGTTCCCATACTTTACTATCCCTGAAGAATTTGGTCACTCCAATAAGAAATTCCCGGTAGAGGATCTCAACCTCTCCCTCTCTTGAACATAGGTGGGTGTAATAATCTGCCAGGGATCTACACTTGCACACATTGACTCGGCGGGCAACTCTTCTCGCAAGTGTAGAACGTTTATATTCTCTAAAATCCAGGCCTGTCTTTTGGTCAACATAGCTCAGGATCTTCATTAATTCTGTTTGATCATACTGCACATCGCCATCGTCAAAATGAAAAACCGAAGGTGCAGTAATAAAATTGTTCAATTCACCTCCCATTCCATCTACTGGCAGCACATAATCTACGAGGCCGGTATTGATCGCGCTTTTAGGCATTCCGTCAAATTGTGCCTCTTCCGGTTCCTGAACCATGATCATCCCATCGTTCTCTTTGATCGCGCGGGCACCCCGGGTACCGTCACTTCCGGTACCGCTAAGGATCACTCCAACGGCCTTTTCTTTTTTCTCCCTTGCCAGGGACTCAAAGAATATATCTATAGGTAAATTAAGCGTCTGGTCTTTTGGCTTTTCTGAAAGATATAGCAAACCGGTTTTAAGGACCAGGTTATTTACCGGCGGAATAAGGTAGATATGCCCCGGCTTTACGGCCAGGCCATTGGACACTTCAACTATAGGAAGACTGGTACTTCTTTTTAGCAGCTCGCCCATCATACTTTTATAATCAGGAGAAAGATGCTGAATTACCACAAAGGCGGCAGGGGTTTCTTCAGGAACAGATTCAAAGAAGGCTTTTAATGCCTCAAGCCCTCCGGCGCTGGCACCTATTGCTACGATCCTTGTGTCTGCAGGGATTTGAGAAGGTTCTTGTAAAGATTTCGGGGAGTTCTGAACGGTTTTCCTCATAGGAAATGAATGAAAATGCTTTAAAAATGGCCAAACTTCAATTTTTTCAAAAGTAAGTGTTCTTGTCTACGCCTTTGGCCACTTTTGACATCTATAATGCCACATTTCAAGTATATTGGGTTAAGTGCTACGTCAACTTACTGAAGCGTAAAAATATCACAATAAAGAGGCTTTTCCTGTTAAAGGTCTGTTAAGAGGAGAAGGGCGGTTTTATAAAAGATCTTCGGTATGCCCCGACATACCTCTTAACTTCAAAAAAAGAAACCAACGAAGTTCTGTATAAGATTATCATTAGCAACGTGGAATTTCCACCTTGAGGAACTTAGAATAATTCTACATTTCATCACTTCTATTGAATATCTTCCTGTTTTTAAGTATATTACATTACTTATCTCTAAAATCCTGTACCATGAAAAGAAATTCTCTATACTTTGTACGGTACCTGGTTTTCTTGTTCCTTCTTTTATCTTTTCCAACGGGAATTTCGGGTATGACCGCAAACCTTGTGCTGCAGCAAAACCCTGCTGTAGATTATGCCGAATACAAAGGTAAGGTCGTCAACAGCCAAACCGGGGAGCCACTCGTCTCTGCTTATCTGGCCGTTGAGAACAGTAACATTTCTACAGTAACCAATTCCGAAGGGAAATTTTCCCTCAAGATCCCGGAGCGGCTGGGAAATGTTAACATCACCATCTCTCACTTGGGCTTTCAAAGCAAGTCACTTTCTCTTGGTGATTTTAAAAAGGGAGAAGTTGTGATAGCACTTAATGAGACCGTTGAAGAACTATCTGAAGTCAGCCTGTTCACTTATACCGATGCCCGCGCCCTTGTGAGAAATATGCTCAAGAACCGCGGAAGCAATTATTTGAATGACCGGTCCGAAATGACTGCTTTTTACAGGGAAACCATCAAACGCGGCCGCAAGAACGTTTCTCTTTCCGAAGCTGTGGTTACCATTCACAAAGAAGCCTACGACTCTAATGCCGATGATAATATTGCCCTGGTCAAAGCGCGAAAAACAGCCGATTACGACCGGCTGGACACTTTAGCCCTCAAACTTAGGGGCGGGCCATACAATCCGCTGAGCATCGATATCATGAAGAATCCAACCAACATCTTCAATGAGTATGACCTCACCAATTTCAAGTTCGATTTTGATAAGCCCACCAAGATCAATAACCAATATCTCTATGTAGTCAATTTTGAAGAGCTGAGAAGGGACATTCCCTGGTACTACGGCAAACTCTATATAGACGCCACGACTTTTACCCTGGTAAAAGCTTCATTTGATCTAAATGTTGACAACCGCTCTGCTGCCACTCAGCTTTTTGTGAAGAAGAAACCCGGTGGCACCAGGGTATACCCGGTCGAGGTGCATTACGTGATACAGTACCGCGAACGTGACGGCCGCTGGTATTTTGGTTATGCAGATACTCAGCTGGAGTTCGTTGTCAAATGGAGGCGCAGGTTGTTCAATTCTCATTATAAGGTCAACAGCGAATTAGCGGTGACCGACTGGGAGATCAATCCCGGCGGAAGGGTGAAAAAGGACAGCACCTTTATGGATCCACGGATCGTGATGACCGATGATATTTCAGGTTTTGCCGATATCTCTTTCTGGGGTGAGAACAATATTATCGAACCCGATAAATCCATTGAAAACGCCATTGAAAAGATCAGGAAGAATTTGAAGAATAACTGATTTTTTTCTGAATAACCCGAATTTTAATAGCTTCTGAAAATGCCATTTTTCAGAAGCTATTCTTTTATAACGCCAGCTTTTGTCGCTCCTGTAAGTTTACTTTGCAAACAAGAAGGTTAAGTCTTACTTTCGAAGCCGAATCTTTCCTTCCTGAATTAAATTTTGCAGACATGAAGATCCTTCACACCGCCGACTGGCACATAGGAAAAAAACTCCACAAACACGAGCTGTCACAGGATTTCGACCTGTTCATCGACTGGTTGTGCACCCTGCTCGAAAAGGAGAAAATTGACCTGCTTCTGGTCTCTGGCGATGTGTTCGATCTTGCGAATCCTTCTTCGGAAGCACGCACGCAATATTATCGCGCGCTCATGAAACTAAAGCAGCACCAATGCAGGATCATTATCACCGGTGGAAATCACGATTCCCCGGCCATGCTAGATGCTCCAAAAGAAGTTTTGAAAGAGCTGGAAATCCACATCATTGGCGGGATGCCACAGAACCGCAAAGAGGTGATCATTCCTGTTCACGGCGGCGACGGCAAACCGGAAGTGGTGGTTGCAGCCATTCCTTTCCTCAGAGATTCAGACCTGCGCAGCGCCAATGACGGGCTCACCTATGAAGACCGGCTGGAGGCTACCAGAAAAGGCATTGAAAATACCTTTTTTGAGGCTGCAGAATTCTGCCGTACCAATTATGCAAAAGTACCGGTAGTGGCCATGGGACACCTTTTTGCCGCCGGCATGGAGGGTTCAGAAAGTGAACGGGACATTCAAATAGGAAACCAGGCAGCCTTTGAAGCCTCGCAATTCGGCGACTATTTCAGCTATGTAGCGCTTGGTCATATCCATAAACCGCAGCGGGTTTCGGCTGCAATTCCCGCCTTTTACAGCGGCTCTCCCCTCCCGCTTTCCTTCAGCGAAAGAAAAGATGAAAAGAGACTGCTACTACTGGACACCACAAAAGGCTGGGAACCAGAAAGTATTTCAATTCCTGCCTTCCGAAGCCTTTTAAAGATCTCAGGAGCCCTGGAGGAACTTCGGCAAAAGCTGGAAGGGTTGCAGGAGCAAAAACAGCTGGAAAGCCTCATCGAAGTAGAGCTCATTGAGGAGAATTACGACGCGATGAAGATCTTCAGGCTGGATGAACTGGTGAGCGCTTTTGAGAAACCGGGCTACAGGATCGTGAAACACCGGGCCAGCTTCAAGAACCGCGCTACTGGTGCAGCCGATCTTTACGAGAACGGCAGGCAATTGCAGGATCTAAAACCTAAAGATGTTTTCTTGGAGCTTATCGGTTCCCACGAATATTCAGATGAAGTACGCCGGGAGATCGTGAGCGCCTTTGACGAGCTGCTCGAGGAAGTACAGCAAAATGATAATTTGACCGCCTGATTATGAAGATCTTAAAAATTGAATTTCAGAACATCAATTCCTTAAAGGGAAACCACGAGATAGATTTCCAAAAAAGCCCTTTTACGGCCAGCTCTCTTTTTGCCATCACCGGCCCAACCGGCAGCGGGAAAAGCACCCTCTTGGATGTCATTTGCCTGGCACTGTTTAATCAGGTGCCGCGGCTGGGAAAGATCAGCAGGAACGAGATCATCAATAAGGGCGCTATCCTCACCCGTAACCAGAAAGAGGCTTTTGCCGCGGTCACCTATGAAAGTAAGAACGGGATCTTTTCATCTCAATGGAGCATTTCCACGAACCGAAATGACAACCTGCGGGATTATGAGATGCAGCTTTTTGACCTTGCAACTCAAAAGGCCCTCGACCTGAAGAAGTCTGACATACCTTCCAAAAATGAGGAATTAATAGGCCTTTCTTACGAGCAGTTCATCAAGGCGGTGCTGCTGGCACAGGGAGAATTCGCGCAGTTCCTGCGGGCAAAAAAAGACGAGCGCGGCGAACTTCTGGAAAAGATCACCGGCACCGGGATTTACCGGCAGCTGGGGATGAAAGCATATTTCAAGAAAAAAGAGGTAAGCAGCGAGATAGAAAAAGAGCAGCAGGAGATCGAGCTGCACAGGAAAAATTTACTGGAGGAAGAGGAACATAAAAGGCTGAGCGA
>JBAVJB010000108.1:0-1813 GCA_049687495.1 Salinimicrobium sp. | reverse complement strand
TTCAAAGATCTTAACCTCAAGTTCTTTCTAGCTTATATCGGCCGGTATTATGACTATTCAGATTATTCCATTACCGAATTCGGTAACTCCAGCTACAACAAAAATGAAGTAAGAGTTGGGTTTATTGCGCCGTTGTTGTTGCTGTAAATTGGTTATTGGTTAATTGGTGAATTCATGGGATCGAAAATTTTAGCTTTTTAGAGGATTGTCTTGGTACTCTTTTTTCAACTTATTTTGCTTTGTATGACAACAACCGTAAGATTGCTCATCGAAATGACAATCCAAGTGAAGAATTTTTAATTTTTTATCTTCAAATCTTCAAATCAAAAATATTCGTACTTCTTCCTTCGTAGATCGAACCTCCTTTAATAATACTTTGGCTTTATTTCTTTGCGCCCAAGTTTTTTAATCCTGAACTTCAGAAAAAAGAAAAATTATGAAAAAGGAAATGAAAGCAGCATATTATGATGAGTTTGGAGGACCCAAGGCTGTAAAGTCCGGGAATATAGAACTCCCGGAACTGAAAGAGGGAGAGGTCCTTATCAAGATCCAAGCAGCCGGCGTAAATCCCGTGGATGCGGTGATCACAAATGGTTATTATAAAGATATGATGCCTCACTCCTTTCCCATCATACCGGGTTGGGATGTGGCCGGTGTTATTGAGGATCGCGGGCATGCCGCCCGCAGATTCGAATTAGGGGATGAAGTTTTTGCATATGCGCGTAGGCCTGAGGTCAAGTGGGGAACTTTTGCCGAATACATCATTATCCCCGACAGTTATCTTGCCAGGCGTCCTAAAAACATTCCTGCGGAAGAAGCTGCCGCTATTCCCCTTGCGGGATTAACAGCTTACCAATCTCTTTACAAGGCCGGAAATCTTTCTGAAGGTCAAAAGCTTCTCATTCTGGGTTCATCCGGAGGTGTTGGTAGTTTTGCGATTCAGCTGGCAAAAGCCAAAGGCGCAGAAGTCATTGGGGTGGCGAGTAGTAAGAATCACGAGTACATGAGATCTTTAGGTGCCGATCATACGATCGATTATAAAGATCAGGACATAGGAGAAGCGGTAAAAGAAATTTATCCCGAAGGTGTGGACCTCATTTTTGATTGCACCAGTGGAGAAAGTCTGCAGCAAAGCCTGCAATGTCTGAAGGAATCCGGAAAGCTTGTTTCCATTTTAAATCAGGGAAAAGATCTCGATGATAAGATCGATTTCGAATTCGTCTTTGTAGAACCCAATGCAAAACAACTGGGACATCTTACACAATTAGTCGAAGACGGCAAGCTAAAAGTAGAAGTCAACAAAACATATTCCCTTGATGAAGCTGCGGAAGCCCTGGAACAGATCCAGACCCTGCATACTACCGGAAAGATTGTAATGGTTCCATAAGAATTCTGAATTTAAAGTTCGAAATTCGGGATTCTCATGCTTTGGTTGGTTTTGGAAATCGTTAATTCGGGATTAGTTGTTTCAAAACAATGACAAGGTTCCATGAGACGCCATGATCGCAGCATTCTTTTGAACCCTTGGCTCAGCCACCTGCTGCAAAGCTTCCTTCTCCTCCTCAAAAAATATCACTTTAGGTTTTCCCTGTTTTCGTAGATAGTTGCTCAGGATCTTGTGGGTATAGTAGGTCGCGGGCTGCCGCTTTAAAAAAGGCTCATAATCATCCGGTCCGCTCACCTGCGCTTCCGCATCGATAAACCCGAAGCCCTGGTATTGCCCCTCTTTTACCAGGACAAAAGCCTCTTCTTCAAAATGCCTCCCCTTTTCCCTGATCACGAAGGTGGAAGATTCTTCAGTCAGCGAAGCAAT
>JBAVJB010000107.1:0-3956 GCA_049687495.1 Salinimicrobium sp. | reverse complement strand
GTTTCACGTCGGTTAGTTTGTTAGATCCTAGTTTGGGAATTAATCTAAAATTTCGGTTGTCTTCAAATCTAAATTTTTTGTTAAAACAAAAATGAAGCGTTTAGTAAACGTATGGAATCCGGAAGTTATCGTAAGTAAAGTCGTGCTCCTAACTTCGTAAATCTAACTTCTACCTATAGTTGCAGATTTAGCTGTAGCTATCTTCTATTGGAGCCTTTCTAACCTTGTCTTCCTGAAGTAAATTCTTTTCTCCAAAGATGACAGGATAATCATTTAACCGTTGGATTTCTTCCTCTTTTAGAAATTACTGAATGGAAAGTAAAATTCTATAGATCCCAGAAGACACAAGGGTTTCAGGAAACCCAAACAACATCTCCGTCAATAAGTAACAACTCAGTTTAGCTATGCGCGGGCAAATTCAAAAACCACTAAACACCTTGTATTTCAGTGTCTTGTAAAAAATAACTCTTAAAACTATTCCCGCTTTATTACCTGAAAACATAATTTTTTACACCTCGATTTACATCTCGTTTTTTGGTCGTAAAGCAAATTAATGGCAAGAGTAAAAAATTTGGCACGCATGGAAAAACCCGTAAATACTGAGTCCATCAAATTCAGTGTCTTTTGCCAGTAAATAAATGCAAGTCTTATGTGAGGTGCGATGAACACTGAGTTGGAGCAAGGTTACACCTTTATTACACCTCGAAAATTGAGAAAGCCGTTCAAGATAGGAAGAGGATATGATGTATTGGCAAGTAGAGATTGGTTGATTGGTTAAAGGTTAATTGGTTGAAACAAAAAAACACGCCCTTGCTAACGTGTTTTTTCTCCTCATCCTGTTTTAGATTATTCAGATTAAATGCTGCTGCCGGCAGCCTCGATCACATCTTCAATATTATCCGGTACCAGATCAAAGAAATCATAACCGGTAGCGGCTTCGATCTGGTCAACACTGGTTTGATATAAGGTCCAGTCCGAAGAAACACTCTGGCTGTTTGGCATGTCTACCGCGATTACCTGGGTACTTGTGGTCACCCTGTTCACATCATCATCACCATCGGGAATGATCATGATCACTTTCCATGTATTTGAAGGTACCTGTACATTTCCGTTAGCAATGTAGTCGGCGGGACCGTTAGATCCGTCCCCACCTATTCCGTAGCCGCCGGAAATTATATAGATCTCATAGCCGCCACTCAACCTGGAACGGCAGTAACTCTCTAAATTTGCCCATGCGATCCTGTTGTTATTGGGAGCCTGCGGCAGCATATTGGTCATGAAAAAGGTATTGGAATTGTCATCTACAGAAAGTGTCCGGTCAGCTGAGGGGCACATATGTCCGCGATCAAACCCGCTGTACTTGTAATCTGTCTCGCTCACCTCGTACCATCCGGCCGGCAAGCTGCTGTCTTCCCTAAAATCATCCTGTCTGGAGGCATTGCCCAGCCAGGCTTCATCTAAATGCCAGCTCACCCAGTTTGCGGTGCCTTTATCACGGCTGTAAGACATCACATATTCCTCTTTTTCGAGCAGGTAGTTATTCGGAAAGCTCGTATCTGTTATTGCTCCGGAAGGATTTCCCATGGTGAAATGTACTGTTCCCGAAACTCCGGGTTCCCCGCCGCCGGTATTACCACCTCCCGAAGTTTCCTGGGTTCCGCCAATGGTGAAGTCGTCAATATTGATACGCTCGCCGCTTCCTGAAAGTTTAACGATCCTGAAACGTACCTCTGCGGAAAAATCAACGCTGAAACTTACATTTTCAAGAGTCGTGGAAGACGAAGTTTGTGTTGCTCCAACAGTTGTCCAGCTTGCTCCTGAATCTTCGGAAGCCTGAAGTTCCCAACTGCTCGCGCCATCTGTACCGTATACCGCATGGTTAAAATTTACCGAAGTAGCCCCGGTGACATCAAAATTCATTTGCAGCATCCCGTTATCGCGGATACGTACAGACCTGGCTCCAGACTTTCGGTCATTGTCCAATGACCCGAGAAGCGCTTCTTCCAGGTACCAGGTTCCGGTAGGCAATTCTACCAGTCCCGCAGCATAACTTCCTTTTGAGCCGCTTTCGTAATCTTCGGTAATGTCAATTCCGGGACCGGGAACAACTCCAGAAAATGGCTTTACCCAAATATCATCAATATTTAATCTTGCTGAAGAGCCATCGGTTTTTCTTATCTCAAACCGCACATTACCTTCCTGATTGATGGGGAAGCTCACAGTTTGCAGGTTTTCGTTCTTCACAAGTATTTCACTGCCGCTCTGCGTCCAGGTAATTCCACCATCGACAGAGTAAAACAGGCTGAAACTGCTGTTTTGGTCTTTACCAAACTTCGCGTAGCTAAGGCTAAGGTTGTCAGCTCCTTCAGGAAAGTCAAAATTCATGGTTATTTTTCCGGAATTCCTGATGCGTACCGACTGGGAACCATTCTTAGTATCGCTGGAAAGAGTACCTAGTGAGGCATCGTCAAAATACCAGTTACCATTGGGGAAATTTTCTTCTTCCCCCGCGGAAGGATTCTGGTATGCATCCTCAAAATTTTCGAGATAATTTCCGTCGGCATCAACGGTGAAGTTTAAGGTGTAAATGTTGTCATCAGAAGAAACGGAATCTTCCGGGGAACAGGCGTTAAATAAAATGAGGACCTGCAGTAGGAACAAGCCTCTCAAAAGTAATAGTTTTTTCATGGTGTTGATTCTGGGTAGATGAGTTTTCAAATCTATTCTATAATTAAAAGCCATGAAAAATCCTTCAAGAAAGTTTTAAAGATGTTATTAACGAGTATTTTGTCGTTGAATCAGGTAGCTTAAACGTATAATTTGAGAAAGAAGGGATTGTAAAGGCAAAGGCCCGGAAATTTAATCAAGAATATTTTCATCAGCGAGTAAGGAAATAACATACACTTGATCCCAAGGTATAAGGGAGATGTGACTAATCCAAGAGGAGGAGTTAGAGGAGTTATTCCCATTAAAAAAATTGTATAGATCACGATTAACAACTATAAATGATCCTCGTCCTCACTCCAAAACCAAACCCACCCCAATTTTCTCCAACAGGTAGGGATTGTGATCAATGATGAGAATATCATTGGCTGCGCTGAGTTTCTGAAGGATCACGTATAGTTGATCAATATCAGCATAATGAAGTCCGGTGCTGGGTTCATCCAGGATGTAAAGCGTATGCTCTTCCCGGTCCTGCAACCAGTTCAGTAACAATAACCGCTGCCTTTCTCCCGAAGAAAGAGAGCGAACCGGCTGATCTAAACTAAGATGGCCCAGGCCGATCTCTGCTAACTCATCCAAAAACCCGAGGGTTTTTGCGGGTAATTTAAACTGCTTTAACCAGGCTTTTATTTCCAGGATATTCAGGGCAAGTACCTCAGCGATATTTTTCGACTCAAGCTTATGCGCCAAAATATGCTCCCGGTAACGCTGCCCCTTACAGACTTCGCAGATCTCGACCGCATTGGCTGCCACATCCAGGGAGGTTTCAATGATGCCTGTGCCTTTACAGTTGGGGCACTGACTGGTTTTGGTTTTATAAGAAAAATCGCTGGCTTTAAGACCGGTTGCACTCGCGAAGATCCCCGTGACAGGCTTCAGCAGGTTCAGATAGGAGACCAATAAAGTATTTGCATGGACCCGTAGTTTCTTAGGCTCAAAATAATGCGCCCCGGTATACTCTTTCGGGAACTTTATGCTTGAACAGTTGATTGGCCGGCCTGTTTGAATACTCGGAATAAGGAACTCCTTCACCAGGGTGGTCTTCCCTATTCCCGATCTCCCGCTAATGGCCGTGATCCCTCCCACAGGCACTTCCAGCGCCTTTTTCACTAAGGAATGTTTTGAAAGCTCTTTAATACTAATCACCTCCTCGCCTGCTTTTAATTCAACCGCTTTAGACGCTGCTTTCAAATAAGGGTGACAATCGTCTTGATCCAAAAATTCCCTGGGAC
>JBAVJB010000106.1:0-3035 GCA_049687495.1 Salinimicrobium sp. | reverse complement strand
ACTTCGGTAAGACCGAAGCCGCGGTCGATGCCGATATTTTGCTCTTCAGAGAAATTCAGGGGGTGGAAACCAAAGAGCCATTGCTGTCATTGGTTTCAGAAAACAATTCGAAAAAAGCCTTTTTGTTCGGCGCAGACATTTGGAGGTGGAGGAGTGAAAGTTACCTGGAAACAGGAAATTTTGAAACTTTTGATGAATTCATCGGGAAACTGGTGCAGTATCTTTCTTCGCAAAAGAAGAGGGAGCGGCTGCAACTCAGTTATGAAGCACTTTACGACGGTAGCGAAGCTCTTGTGATCACTGCAGAATATTTTGATGAGAACTATGTTTTTGATCCCCGGGCGGGGCTTAACCTGCAACTTAAAAATGAGGAAACCGGCGAGCAACAGGAGATCCCTTTCAGCCTGAACGGGAATAATTACAGTGTTGACCTTAGCAACCTGGCTGCAGGCAATTATTCTTTCACCGTGAATGTTTCAGGAGAAAACCTCTCAAAAAGGGGAAATTTCAGGCTTGCAGATTTTGATGTGGAACAACAATTCGTGAGGGCGAACCTTGAAGGCCTGCAAAATGTTGCACAAGAAAAGGGGCAAAAAACCTATTTTTTGAATGACTATAAAGCTCTGAAGCAGCAGCTGCTGACGGATAATTCTTACATTCCTGTACAAAAAAGCCGTATAAACAACGTACCTTTGATCGACTGGTATTATTTGCTGGGCATCATTATACTTGCACTAAGCCTGGAGTGGTTCCTTCGCAAATACTACGGTTATATTTAATTCAGTAAATACAAATACTATGGACAGATTACCAAAAATTGGTTTACCAATTTTAATTTTAGGTATTATTCTGGTGATTATCATCGCCAAATCTACCGTAACTATCGACTCCGGAGAGGCCGGTGTTCTTTATAGAACCTTCGGCGGCGGGGTGGTCACAGATGAAGCACCGCTGGGAGAAGGCTTCCATCTGGTGGCCCCATGGAACAAGGTTTTTGTTTATGAGGTTCGTCAGCAATCCATCGAAGAGAGTATGCAGGTGTTATCCTCGAATGGTCTGGAGATCGAGCTGGATGCTTCAGTATGGTTTCAGCCGGATTATGATGATCTGGGTCTTTTGCACCAAAAAAAGGGCGAGGCCTATGTACAAAGGATATTGCAGCCTGCAGTGAGATCGGCTGCACGTGCAGTGGTTGGACGTTACAATCCCGAGCAATTATATTCATCAAAAAGAGAGGCCATTCAGCAGGAGATCTTCGAGGAGACAAAAACTCTGCTGCAGGACCAGTATGTGCAGATCAATGAGGTGCTGGTAAGGGATGTTTCGTTGCCGCCAACCATCAAAGAAGCCATTGAAAGAAAGCTTAGGCAGGAGCAGGAGTCGCTGGAATATGAATACCGTTTGACAAAAGCCGAACAGGAAGCCGAAAGACAGCGCATCGATGCAGAAGGTAAGGCGAGAGCCAACCAGATCCTGGCCGCTTCTTTGACAGATAAGGTGCTTCAGGAAAAAGGGATCCAGGCCACTATAGAACTGGCTAAATCGCCTAATGCCAAGGTGGTAGTTATAGGCTCGGGTGAGCAGGGTATGCCGTTGATCCTGGGTAACCAATAAAATTTGTGCTAAAAAATTCTAAAACAATTCGTTTTTTGGATTATTTGCCTATTTTCGCATTAACAATGAAAGCAAATCAAGTACATCATCATCATTCTCATGCGTTCGCTCTTGCGAGGTGAGATTGATATGTGTATAAACCATATTTTGAAAACCCGTTTGAGCAGCTCAAACGGGTTTTTTTATTGCCCCTTTTGAACTGCTCGAACTTTATAACCAGATCAAATGAAAAAGATCAGAATTGCAGTACAAAAATCGGGGCGGCTTCTTGAAGATTCACTAAAACTGCTCAAGGATGCCGGCATTTCCATCGACAACGGGCGCGAACAGCTTAAAGCGTCTTCAGGAAATTTCCCACTCGAAGTTTTTTATCTTCGGAATGGGGATATTCCGCAGTATCTCAAGGATGGAGTCGTAGATATCGCAATTATTGGGGAAAACGTCCTGATAGAAAAAGGCGGCGATATTTCCATTGCTGAAAAACTCGGCTTTTCCAAATGTCGCGTTTCCCTTGCGGTTCCAAAAACGTTGAAATATAACGGCCTTAAGGATCTTGACGGGGCGCGAATCGCAACTTCCTATCCTAACACTGTCAAAGACTACCTTTCCAAAAATGGCATTTCTGCCGACCTTCATATTATTAATGGATCTGTTGAGATCGCGCCCAACATTGGGCTTGCAGATGCCATTTGCGATATCGTTTCCAGCGGGAGCACGCTTTTTAAGAACAACTTGAAAGAGGTAGAGGTAATGCTCTACAGCGAAGCCGTGCTTGCGGTCTCTCCTTTGATCTCTGCGGAAAGAAAGCAGATCCTTGAGAAGTTGCAGTTCAGGATCAAGTCTGTCCTGAGGGCAAGAAGATCGAAGTATATTTTGATGAACGTTCCCAATTCTAAGCTTGATGCCGTGGTGAAGCTGCTTCCGGGAATGAGAAGTCCAACAGTTTTGCCTCTGGCTGAAGAGGGTTGGAGCTCCCTGCACACCGTTATTGATGAAGAGCGGTTCTGGGAGGTGATCGATGAGCTGAAGCAGAATGGTGCCGAAGGTATTTTGGTGGCGCCAATTGAAAAAATGGTCCTCTAAATTCTGAAGCAATGAAAAAAGTATACGGTCCAAAAAAGGCAGAATGGGAAGAAATTTTGCGTCGTCCCACCCAAAGCTTTGAAGATATTGAGAAAACTGTAAGCGAGATCTTTGGCGAGGTCAAAGCCAAGGGAGATGAAGCTGTATTTCGTTACACTGAACTTTTTGACGGAATAAAACCTGAAGCCCTTCAGGTTTCCAGAAAAGAGATCGAGAAAGCGGAGCAGCAAGTTTCTGATGATCTGAAACAAGCCATTCAACTGGCCAAAAAAAATATTGAAGCCTTTCACGCGGCTCAAAAAACCGGAAAAGTTTTCGTAGAAACTATGGCCGGCGTG
>JBAVJB010000105.1:0-23358 GCA_049687495.1 Salinimicrobium sp. | reverse complement strand
TTGGTGTGGTAAAGACGGTAATAGTTTCCGTCAACCTCAGCGATTTCTTCTCCGTGGTGGAATTTACCTGCAGAAAAGACCTTCAACCCGTTATCCCAAAGAATAACCGGAAGTGGAAACCCTGCGTGGGTACCCTCCTCGGCATCAGAATAAAAAGTCACATAATGTGAATCTTTAAGGTGGTGGTCAATATACTCCTGAACTTCTTCGCGGGTGTTGACCTTTGCGTCTCCCCCACTTTCGGCATGCGCCTCCTGAGTCCTGGGCTCTTTCTCATGACCTTCTTCCTGGTAAGGATTTGCTTGTGTACTAAGTGACACAAACGTAAAAAGGCAGGCTAAAAAAAATTTTGCAACGTTTTCCTTTTGCATTTTCAGGTAAATTTCAGTCCTTTAATTTGGGTGCAAATGTACATAATTAAACGAAATAAAATACCCCTGAAAGGCCTTTTGTTTTTTTACGCTCAAAAGCCCCTAATTAATTGTCTTTTGAGAAGTTAGCGCCGTTAAGTATCTTGATCACGTAAACGATTTCGATGACCACGCACACGACATAAGGAATAAAAAAATGCAGAAATACCGATTTTCCAATGTCAAATCCCGAGGTTTTTATCAGGAAGACAAAGATCCCCAACTTCACCGCAATACTTGCCAAAAAAATAAAACCTAATTGTTCCTTTAACTTTTGGCTGGCAAAAATGATCGTACTACCAAACAAAAAGGTGATTCCCACATTGAATTTATAGGCAAAATTGATAAGCTGCATAACATCCTGTGAAGAGATCTGCCGGTAAATGAATACATGCAATGCGTAAGCAATACCCGTTGAAAGAAGCAGCAAAAAAGAAAAACGAAGCAGGTGTTTAAGCATCAAAGCTATTTGTTATAGCGTTTTAGCTGTTTGAGAACCACATAAACAGAGGCTACAAGCCCAAAAAGAACAAATCCCAGAGTGAACCAGTTACGGCCCGAGGGGTAACGCTCATCCAGCTTTTTGCCTATCCAGGCACAAACAAAGATTGTCGCGCCCATTTGAAAGGCGATCCCGGTAAAAATGGCCCAGTTTCTAAGCTGATTTTTCTTGTCGTCTTTCTCCTCTTTCATTGTTAATGGCTTTCATCGCGCCTTTCATGGTGCAGGTGGCGTTAAAAGTAGCACCCGGCTCTACCGCCAGTTTGCCTACTGTAGCCTCACCTTCAATAAATGCGCTGGTTCTAAGGCTTAAAGTGCCCGATATTTTGATAATCCCTACGAATTTGCCTTCAATGTCTGCGTTTTCACATTCCAGGTCACCTTTTACAAAACCTTCTTTGCCAATGACCACTTTCCCGGGGGTGATAATAGATCCCTCCACGCAGCCGTCAATGCGAAAACCGCCTTTTGCTTCAATATTTCCGGTGATCCTGGTGCCCTGGGCGATCTTATTCTGCTCCTTGCTGGCTTCGTTTGTCGGTTTGGTTTTCTTTTCTTGTGAGAACATTTGTAGGGTCTTGATTTAGGGTTTCTAAGTAGGTTGCAATGTTTTTGTGGATCTGGGCGATCCTGTAATTTTCTACGGAAATATAGAAATATTTTTTGTCAACCCTGTACTTCTTGTTCTTAGAAAGCAATTCGGCAAAACCCTTTGCCCTTTCCGAAGATGTAAAACCGTGCACCACAACAAAGCGCTGCTGCGGGCTGTAAACATCTACGGAAGTTTTTAAATCGATATAATTAAGTTCTTCAAGTGTTTGCTGAAGTTTTTCTTTTAAAGCCCCTGCTCCTTCTGAAGCTGATTTATCAAACGGAAAAACCAATTTATATGAGGTGGCTAAAGTGTCATTTTTGAAGCTGCTTTCGGCCATACCGGGTAAAGCATTTTTAAGAAGTTCCCCCGCTTTTTTTCCTTCGGAAGATTGCGGGTAGTTCAGCGCCACATAGTTCAGGTTTTCCTTATAGCTCTCAAATCCGTTCAGCCTTCCTGAAGCCATGGCTTTCAAAAGTTCCAGTTTAGGCACGATCTCATCTCCCGAAAAATCAGCAATAAGCCCATCGGCTTCTTCTAAAACCTCCTCGTACTCCTGGGCTTCATATTTTTTGTAAAGTCCCTCATAAAGCGTGGTGGGATTGTTCTCATCCTTCCGAAGGCTTTCAGGATTCTTCAGAATTGCCGCATAGCGCGAATCGGGATAGGCTACAATAATGTCATTTTTGAGAGCCTGGGCTTTTGCAACTTTTCCCAGTTCCATGTAGAGCTTATAGAGATTGTACTTCGCCGGAATGAGCAGTCTTTCCTGCGGCTCATTATCCAGCATCGTCTCCAGGCGCTGTGCTGCCAGTTCATTCTCCCCAAATTTTTCCCTGTAGATCAAGCCAAGCTGATAATTGGCATAGTTGAGATCCCTGTTAAGGCTATCCAACAGGGCAGGATCTTTTGGTATTTTTGAGAGGTAAGTAGCAGGATCATAAACGGGATTATTCTCGATCACCTCGGTACGGCCAATAGAATCAAGGCTTGAGGCCATGCTCGTCCTGCTGCCGGTTCGCCAGTTATCTGCGAGCTCCCTGTCGCCCCACAGCCTGAAAAATTCCTGTTTCCCGTAAGCCACAGTGGTAGGATTGTAGAAATAAAACGAATTAGCCGGTGTGGGTGGAAGGCCCGGCATTCCCGGACTTCGCTTCTTTTCGAAGAAATCGTTGGCAGCTTCCTGCTGGGCAGGTTTTTCGACTTCGCTCAGGGCTTTTTCTTTAAGGACGGCAGTGTATTCCGTAAAGATCTTAAGTTGTTCCTCTTCCGGAAGGGATGCCAGGTAAAGTATGCTGTCATTGTTGTTTGCCAGGTTCTCGTAATAGATTACATCATTGAGATTGTCTCTTTTCTTTTTGATCAACCGGTATTCGCGGGTGTTCTGCGCCAGTTTTTGAAGAGTGCTGTCGTAATACGCGCCGGCGGTCTCAAAATTGGCCGCATCAAAATTGATGTTTCCCAAAGTTTGATAATCCAGGGACTGCAGGTAGAAATTTTCTGAAGCTTCTCTCAAGGACCTGTTGTAGTAATCCATAGCAAGCAGGGTAGAATCCTGGTTGTAATGAAATTCGGCCAGCTCAAAGTAGATCTTATCGAGAAACGGCCTGTTCTCCCTGTTTTCAGAAAGATTTATAAGCCGTTCCAGCACTAAGGCTTTTTCCCCGGGACTGAGATGGGTATTTTGAAGCTTCGCGATCTCTGCGTTGATAAGATAGATACGAGGCGTTTTGCGGTTAAGGTCGATCACCTCATCAAAAGCCAAATTCGCGCTGTCTTTTTTATCCAACCTGTTGTAGAGTTGCCCGGTGATGAACCAGTAGCGCCCCTCCTGGTCTTTGTTGCCGGTGAGCTCGGCTGCACGTTTGATCCTTGTTACCGCACTATCGAGAGAACCAACGTTTATGTATGCCTGCGCCAGGCTTGCTGAAGCATTCGCCCTGTTCTGTTCTTCAAGGTCCTCGTCCTCAAGCACCTTTTTCAGGTTTTTGATAGCGAGCTCGTTGAATTCTAGGCGCATATTGGTCTTTTCCCGCCAGATCTTCGCCTCATTGATCGTATTGCTCAAAGGATATTTGTGAAGCACATAGTTAAAGGCCTCTAAGGCCGGCACAAAACGCTGATCGTAATATCGGGCCTTGCCCAACAAAAGATAAGCCTCATCGATCTGCGGATTCTTTTCTGAATTATCGAGCAACATCGAATGCCGCTGAATGGCCTTAACAGCCTTTTCTTCGGCTACAGAAAAATTAGGGTTGATATTTTCACCGGGTGCCAAAACGGTTTCGCTTACCTGCATGCGCTCTACCGGCAAAAGCTCCCAGTAATTGTCGCGGTAAGATTGATTAAGCTCTTCTATTCCCAGCTGCAGTGCGACATTGCCGTTAAAAAGGGTATTGTATTCGGCGGTAACGGCATGCCAGTTACGGCTCAAAAAATTGTTTTTCTTTCTTGAGCAGTTAGTGAAGACCACTGCCAAAAGCAGCAGTAAAAGTACCTTTTTGAAAGCTTTCAATTCAATAGGTCTTGGTTGTTTTAGATAAACTAAGGTTAGCCGAAAATATTATTGTGAAAGGTAAAAATATGGATTTTTTTCCACCTTTAGGGTGGAAACAGCCAAAGTGCCCAACAGACTTCTTGATTTTAGTAGAACCCCATGGAAACCGGTAAAATATAAAGCACCTCAACGGCTTTGCCGTCTTGCATTGCCGGTTGAAAATTGTTTAAAGAAGAAAGGATCTCCTCCAAATGCCTGTTCAATTTTTCTGGGCCACCGCTTGCGTATATTTCTATTACTTTTCCTTCTGTATCAATAATGAACTGAGCCTCCATTTTTACAACCCCTTTCACAAGTTTGGCCGCCATTCGGGTATTGAAATTCCTGTTGACGAACATGTTGATATAGGTGGCGGTGCAGGCTCTTTGTTCATCAACTGTCTTCTTACGTTTGCAAGCCTTAGCAAGTGGGGGCTGTGCTACTTCTTCAAAGGTGAGGATTTGATCGGGCTTTGGCTCCAATTCCTGCCCAAAATTTAGGAGGGGAAGGAGAAGAAGAAAAACAATGAATATTTTTTTCTGCATTTCTACTGGCTTACCTGCTCTCCTGCAAAATATTGTTCCAGTTCTTTTAATGTGGCTTCGGAAGTTTTAATGTCATTGACCACTTCTCCTTTATCCAAGACCACGATACGCTCACAAACTTCGGTCACATGAATAAGATCATGGCTGGAGATGAGGATCGTCAAATCGGGATCTTCGGAAAGTTTTTTGATCAGGGTTTTTAACCTTATCTGGGTAGTAGGATCAAGGTTAGCGAAGGGTTCATCGAGAATGACCACTTCAGGTTTCCCAATAAGAGCCGCAACTATTCCTACCTTTTTCTGGTTTCCCTTAGAAAGGTCTCTTAAATATTTCCTTCTGCCAATGATCTCCCCGTTGAAGAGATCCTCGAAATCCTTCAGGAAAGCATCAACATCTGCCTTGTTCTGGTTGCGCAATTCGCCTATGAAATAGAAATATTCTTCGGGCGTAAGATAGCCTATGAGAAAACTTTCATCAATAAAAGAAGAGGTGAACGGTTTCCATTCTTCGCTTTCATTAACAGTGATCTCATGGTTAAAAACGCTGCCGGTGGTTGGCTGAATAAGGTCCAGCAAAAGGCTGAAAAATGTGGTTTTTCCGGCCCCGTTATTTCCTACCAGTCCAAAGCTTTGGCCCTGTGGGATCTCGAGATGCGGGAGGTGCAATACGGTATTACCGTTGTAGACTTTTGAAAGATTGGTAACTGTTATCATAGCTCTTTAATTAATCGCCGGTTTGTTTGAACCCGCTTATCATCGCGTATTTACTTTTGAAGTATGCCTGTTCGATAAGGCTCATCAACTGTTTTCTAAAAAATATTCCAAGAATTCCAAGACTCACCAGCACGCCTACTCCTGCTTCAAAAGAAACGAATTTATTCATCGCCCAGAAGATGAGGATAGGGATCAACATGAGCGGTAGCCCAACGATCCACTGCGTGGCACCGGTTCCCTGGTAGTTCATAAAAGGGCTTTTTTCAAGGTCGATCCTTTTGCGGTTAAAAGAACCTGCATACAACAGCACCGGCACATTCACCCCAATGTTGTACAGCGCACAGGCAAGGTTGATGATCAAAATGTTTTTTCCAAACCACACATAAGGCGTGGTCAAAATGGTTAGCGTAATAATGCTGAAGGTCATCAAGCCGGCTTTGGAAGCAAGGTATTTCTTCAGCGGAATATTCTGCGACATCATCATTGAATAATACGAAGCGTCCCAGGCAGGAATGAATTGCCCAAAGTTGATCATGAAGATACCGGTCATAAAAATACCTACAAAGACGAAGATGGCCGGCATTTCCTGGTATTGATCATTGGGATAAAAAATAAGCCCATAGCCCATGATGAGCAGGGAAAGGAAAATTGTGGTCTTGGGCCGTTTATTTCTCCAGATAAGCTTCAGGTCCAGCTGAAGAAAAGGTGCAATATCCCCAAACTTCCTTACCCATTCAAAATTCTGAGTATTCGCCTGCTGCACTTTCCCCTTAAGAGAGTCGTCAAGATAAAAACGCTTCAGCAAAATATGCTGATTCCATTTGTATAGTCCGAAAGCGAGCAAAACCGGTATGATCGCCAGCCAGGGTTGCAAAATTACCTGGTCAAGCAGATCTCCAAAGGCTTCGGTGCTGCTAAAAATGCCATAGTACTGCAGTCCGGCAAGTACAAGAGCCACAAATATGTAAGGCAGCAAAGCCTTGAGGTTATCGGCAAATTTTTTCTTCAGAAGAAAGTTGGCGTAATTCACGCTTAGGTCAAGAGAATATACCGCGATCATCCAGCCAAGTACAGCATATCCCGACATGCCGCCTTCTTTCCATGCAAAGATTCCGAATGGAATGATGAGTAGCAACGGCAAAAAGTTGAAAAACGAAAAGAGTGACTTCAGCAGTACATAATTCACCACCTTTAGTTTCGGAATGGGCATGCTTAGCAATGGCTTGATGTTCATTACCGGCAGCGTTTGCAGCATAAACCTTAGGAAAAGTTCCATCAGCAGCCACAAAAGAAGGAGCTCATTGGCCACCTGCATTGGTTCCTGCGCCGGAAAAGCTTCTAAAAGAAGCGGGTAAAGGCTTATTCCAAGAATAAGGAAAACAAGGGTGAAATACGCGGCAATAAAGCCCATGAGGATCTTTAGGCCCAAACTCTTTCCAAAACTGGAAGATCTTGTAAATGCCTTCCACTGCAAGGACAGGAAATGTAAAATCATGCTGAGGCTTTCTTTAGTAGTGTGGAAATTTACAATTTTGTTACAAATATAAACTGCTGTAGTTTGTACTTTTGCCGATAAATACAGAATAATGAGTAAGTTTTTTCCTCTAAAAATTAAGGACGTAATAAGAGAAACTGAGCAGGCCGTTAGCCTGGAATTTGAAATTCCCGGAGACTTAAAAGAAGAATTTTCCTTTACCGCCGGCCAGTACATCACCATAAAAACAAATGTTGACGGACAAGAAATAAGAAGGTCCTACTCCATTTGCACCTCTCCCAACGAAGAGAACTTTAGGGTCACCGTAAAAGAAGTTGAAGACGGTACTTTTTCGGTCATCGCCAACAACAAGCTCAAGGCAGGGGACACTTTAGAGGTGCATCCGCCCGAAGGGAAATTCGTTTTTGAACCTCACAAAGGTGAAAATAAGAACTCCTATGCGGCTTTTGCTGCAGGCAGCGGGATCACGCCGGTACTTTCTATCATCAAAAGTGTACTGGAATCTGAAAAGCATTCCAGGTTCGTACTCGTCTACGGAAATAAAACCCCCGATGAAACCATCTTTTTCAAGCAACTGCTGGAGCTGCAAATGGAGCACCCCGACAGGCTTTTCATCGAATTTGTTTACAGCCAGACCAAAGAAGAAAAATCGCATTACGGAAGGATCGATAGCAGCACCGTAAACTACGTGATCAAAAACAGGTTCAAAGACATCAATTTTACGAAGTTCTACCTGTGTGGTCCCGAGGAAATGATCAACAATGTAACCGAAATCCTCCTTCAGAATGACATCAAGAAAGAAAAGATCCTTTTTGAACTTTTTAAATCTGAAGTTGAAGGCGAGGTAAATGCCGATCTTGAAGGAGAAACCTCTTTGAGCATCACGGTTGATGACGAAGAGACCGTTTTTAACATGCCAAAGAACAAAACCGTTTTACAGGCAGCATTAGACCAGGGACTTGATGTGCCTTACAGCTGCCAGGGCGGGATCTGCAGCAGTTGCGTTGCCAGAATTACCGAAGGTAAAGCCGAAATGGAGAAGAATTCTATTTTGGTGGACAGCGAGATCGAAGAAGGTTTGGTACTCACCTGCCAGGCGCATCCTACCACGCCCACTTTGAAGGTGGATTACGATGACGTATAAAATCTCCTGAAGAATAAGATTTGTAAGGTCTCAAAAATGACATTTTTGAGACCTTCTTTTTTAGAGGCTTAATACTTCCCTTACCTTTTGCACCACAGCCTTTGGTTTAATACTGTGCATGACATCTTCGTAACCTTCGGGAATGGTTTTTCCGTAGATGGAAGTAGGAATAGCCGGATATTTATTAAGGTCGGGCAGGATCCAGTGTGAGCTGGGTTGGCCAAACGGTGCAAAACCGGTAAACGGGTGAGTCAATCCCCACATGGTTATCACGGGAATACCGTAATTTGCCGCCATATGCCCGTTGCCGCTGTCCATAGACAACATGGCATCAAGATTGGAAATAAAAGCGAGCTCTTCGGCAAAAGAAACCTTCCCCGCCAGGTTCACGGCATTGCCATATTGATCTTCCCAATTTTTTAAAATTCCGCATTCTTTTGCCCCGCCGCCAAAAAGAAAGACCTTCAAATTTTCCTCTTTTTCGAGCTGCTGCAAAACCTCCTTCATCAATTCCTGCGGATAAACCTTCGACTCATGTTGCGCAAAAGGTGCTATTCCCAACCATTTCTTTGGCTCCTCACCCGCCAGTCTATTCACGGTCTCAGAAACTTTTTGTTTGGGCAAAAAAGCAGGTTCTGTAAGGTCTATGGGAAAACCGAGCTTTGCAAAAACTTCGGCATAACGTTCATGCGTGGTCTTTAGCGGCTTAAGAAGTTTGTTGTTTCTGCGCGTAAGCGCCTTTTTTTCGACACGGCCTTTATTGATCTGCCTTACCGGAATTCCCGCCATTTGGAAAAATACCTTGAGGATATTAGACCTCAACACGTTATGAAGATCGGCTACGGCATCTATGCCCAGCTCCTGCAGCTCATGCGAAAGTCGGCGTAGTCCGGGAACGCCTTTATGCCTGTCATGCACCTCGGCCTCATAGACCTGCACATTTTTAAGTTCTTCAAAAATAGGCGAGAAGAATCTGCGGGTCAAAATGGTGATCTTGAGGTCAGGAAAACGCTCGGTCACTTTCTTGATCACCGGCACGGTCATGGCAACATCCCCCATTGCCGAAAGTCGTATCACCAAAATATGCTTTGCAAGTGCCATTTTTAAAGGGTGTCTAAAATGCTATTTTTTGGTGCCTCTAAGAACCGGGTTAAGCTCGTCATCGTTGTACATCTTCATCTGCTTGTAGACCTTCATGTACTTTTTCCCGTTCTCAATATCCTCCAGCAACTGGTTAATAGCAGTTGAAAGGTCAACCCTTTGTTCCAAAAGCACGTCCAGCTTGGCCTGGCAGGCGGCCATATGCTCCTGGCCGGCATCTTTCCTGTTCGCCTCCTCATTCATGTGGTAGATCTTTAGCGCGAGGATTGACAGGCGATCTATCGCCCATGCAGGACTTTCAGAATTAATTGTAGCATTCGCATTTGGCTTTACTTTTTTGTATTTGTCCAGGAAATAGCTGTCAATGTATTCCACCATATCTGTTCGCTCCTGGTTTGAAGCATCGATCTGGCGTTTTAGTTTCAACGCGGCCACAGGATCAATATTCGGGTCGCGAATAATATCTTCGTAGTGCCACTGCACAGTATCGATCCAGCATTTTCTGAACAACAGGTGCTCCAGCAGCTGCTCTTTTTCGTCATAAGGATTGCTGAATTCCTGCCCTACCGTGTTGATCACGTGATACTTTTCTATTACTTCCTGAAAGATCTTATTCGCTTTATCTGAAAACATTTTTTCGTTTTATTGATTCTGAAAAATGACATTTTCTGAAGTAATTTCAGAAAAACGCCGGATTGCAAAGGTATTAGATTTTTAGCTTTTTAGCAGGGCTTTTCTGAAGTCGGCTTCCGCAGAAGGAATTAACCAAAAAACACCAAAAGCAGCACCGGAAGCAACACCACCAGGACCAACAGTATTTCTTTGAACCATTTGTCGCGGGTCGCCTGGAAATAATTTGTTACGATAATGGCGAGCGGGGCAAATGAAAAGAGCAGTTCGCTACTGTCTTTTGTAGGCGCAAGCACTGCCAGCGTTAGCGAAAGCAACAACATCAAAAGGACCATAAAAAGCGAATTTTTTGAGGTTGCACTCGCCTTTTGGATCACGGCCATATAAAAGAACGACGACCACAGCATGAGCGTAAACAAAAAAGCCACGGGAATGAGCAGCACCGGCTCGCGGTAAGCCATAAAGTCAAAATTGCTTTCCTGGAACCAGGTGGAAAATGTGTAGAAACTGTCGCTGAGATAGAGGCTGCCACAGGTTACCAGCGAAAGCAGGGTCAAAAAGGCGATTATTGGCACCAGCCAGTTCTTGAACCTGTGCCCCACGTGCACAAGAATTCCGAAGTAAACCAGGAACAAAAAGATGATGCTCCAAAAGTAGAACAGGGAGGCGATACAGATCCAGAAGGTGGCATCAAAGATCTTTTGAACGGTCTCCCGCTGGGTCCGAAGACTGATGACGCGCCTTAGCGCCAGCAGCACGAAAAGATTGGAAATGATCACGGGATTGTTTCTAAGCGCCTCGGGGAACATACAGATGAACCCTCCAAAAAGTATTGTTTTAAAGGCATTTCTCCCGGTGAGTTCATTCCTCCCGGAAACAAAATTGACCAAAAATACGCTGAGAATGATGAGCAAGAGCACTCCCACCTCTTCCAGGATCACCGGAAAAGCAGAGCCAAACAGCTTGCTGAAGTTGAAAGCCAGATAAAAAACCAGGATGTATGAGGCAACCAGGATGAAGTTAATAGGCCTGGATTTGCTAAAAAAGCTTGTTAACATACGGGTTTTTTATATTTTTGTGGTTCTAAATTTAAACACAATGAGGGATTTTTTCGAAGGCATACAGTCGTTTTTTGAAGATTTTGCATTTGAGCCATTAAACTACCTGCGTAGCCTGGAGCTTGACAGCTGGTGGGCAGCAAGCGCTGTGAACTGGATCTTTTTGATCATTGGATTCGCAGCTCTTATCTATTGGATGAGGCAAATGAACAACTTCGAGAACGAAGACGATTACGATTATTCTGCACACTAAGACAGGTCAAAACCAAGGTCTTTTCTAAAATACATCTTATCGAAATGAAGTTTATCTGCATTTTGGTAAGATTTTTTTAGTGCCTGTTCGTAAGTATCCCCAAAAGAGGTAATTGCCAGTACCCTCCCGCCATTGGTGAGGATCTTCCCGTTTTCTTCGGAAGTGCCCGCATGAAAAACAATGGAATCTTTTACCTCTTCAAAGCCTGAAATTTCCTTGCCTTTTTCATAAGCTTCAGGATAACCGCCTGAAACAAGCATTACTGTAGCCGCGGCTTCTTTCTTCAGCTTAAGTTCAAGCTCGTTCAGCTTTCCTTCCGAAGCTTTTTCAAGCAGCTCCACAAGATCTGTTTCAATACGCGGCAGCACCACTTCGGTCTCCGGGTCGCCCATTCGTACGTTATACTCGATCACATAAGGCTCCTCTCCTACTTTAATGAGGCCAATAAAAATGAAGCCGGTATAATCGATGTTTTCCTTTCGGATTCCCTCTACGGTAGGTTTAATGATCCTGGATTCCACTTTTTTCATGAACTCCTCATTGGCAAAAGGCACGGGAGAAATTGCACCCATTCCGCCGGTGTTGAGACCGGTATCCCCTTCTCCAATTCTTTTATAGTCCTTGGCTGTGGGCAGGGTGATATAATTTTTGCCATCTGTAAGCACAAAAACGCTGAGCTCGATCCCGTCCAGGAATTCTTCTATGACCACTTTTGCACCGGCAGCACCAAATTTATCGCCGGTGAGCATATTCTCAAGTTCCTGCTTCGCCTCGTCAAGATCATTTAGGATCAATACGCCTTTTCCGGCAGCAAGACCGTCGGCTTTGAGCACGTAAGGCGAGTTTAGAGTCTCCAAAAAGGCTTTTCCGGCGTTCAGGCTTTTTTTGGTGAAACTCTCATAAGCAGCGGTAGGAATGTTGTGCATCAACATGAACTCTTTGGCCCGTTCTTTACTGCCTTCCAGCAAAGCACCGCGCTTGGAAGGCCCTATCACGGCAACATTTTTTAACTGCTCATCCTGCACGAAGAAGTCGCGAATACCCTGTACTAAAGGATCTTCGGGACCCACCACGACCATTTTGATCTCTTCTTTAAGCACCGTTTTTTTCACCGCCTCAAAATCTGTTGGCTTAAGAGCAATATTTGTTGCTATTTTTGAGGTGCCGGCATTCCCGGGAGCCACAAAAAGTTTACTGCAATTCGGGCTTTTGGAGATCATGTGGGCAAAGCTGTGTTCGCGGCCACCGGAGCCAAGGATGAGAATATTCATAGGTGCTTATTTTAATTCTTGCCTCAAAAATAATTGTTTGTAAATTGAAGCACCAACTTATTGGCATAAAAAACCGTTATCTTTCGAGTATTGAATTGGTTTAGTCTCTCATTACAACTCAACAGGTTCCCCATAAAAAAAGCGAAAAACACGCTGGAGGAGATCAAGGCTATTCCCGAAGGGGACTATGCCGCCTATGTTGATGCCAAAAAGAAGGAAATTGTAAATTATCACCTCAACAAGAATGGCTTTTACAGGGATTTCTTCGGAAAGAATGAATTTTCTTCCTGGGATGAGGTACCGGTGATGAAAAAAGCCGATCTGCAGCGGCCGCTGGAAGAGCGCTTCAGCAACGGTTTCAATAGCGGTAATGTCTACGTAGGCAAAACTTCGGGCTCCAGCGGGCACCCCTTCATCTTTGCAAAAGACCGGTTTTGCCATGCCCTTTCCTGGGCCGAATTCAACGACAGGTACCGCTGGTATGGGATAGATCTTGACCGCTCGGTACAGGCGCGCTTCTACGGAATTCCCCTGGACAAGTTCGGGTATTTTAAAGAACGGCTCAAAGACAGGTTCGGGTTTAGGTATCGCTTTCCCATTTTCGACCTCAGCGATGAGAAAATGGAAGAATTTCTGCAGGATTTTCAGAAGAAAAAATTTGACTACATCAACGGGTACACCAGCTCAATTGTCCTGTTCGCAAAGTTCCTTCAAAGAAAAAACATCGTACTTAAGGAGATCTGTCCGCAACTTAGACTGTGCATCGTGACCAGTGAAATGTTCTTCAAGGAGGACAAAGAACTGCTGGAGAAGCAGTTTGGAGTGCCCGTGGTGAATGAATATGGTGCCAGCGAACTTGGGCTGCTGGCTTTTCAGAATAAAAAAGGAGAATGGGTCCTCAACAGCGAAACCATGCTGGTAGAGGTAGTTGATGAACAAGGACGCCCCCTGCCGAACGGCGAACAGGGCAGGATCGTGGTGACTTCGCTGTACAATAGGGCACACCCGTTCATAAGATACGACATTGGCGACACCGGAACCTTGGCCAAAAACAGTAGTCTCAAAAAGCCCGTTTTAGAGCAGCTTTTAGGCCGCACCAATGACGTGGCGGTTCTTCCCAGCGGAAAGGTGGTGCCAGGCCTTACATTTTACTATGTGACCAAAAGTATTATAGAAGATGAAGGCTTTATCAAGGAGTTCATCGTACAACAAACCGATAAAGGCAGTTTCAGGATCATTTATGTTTCAGAAAAGGCGCTAAGCCCGGAAAAAAGGAAGAAAATACTTGCAGCTATGGCAAAATACCTGGAAGGCGGGTTAAAAGTCGAGTTTGAACACAAACAGATACTCAAACGCAGCCAGCGCGGAAAGCTCAAGCAGTTCGAAACCTTATTCTGAAGCGGTTGTTTGTCGGCTTTTCACGAAGAACTGTTCCCAAAGAAATAAGAGCATCCAAAAACCGCTTTTTAGAGCAGAGAATCCCAGCACTTTTCTATAGACCTTGTAGTTGTAGCCCAGCATTTCCCATTTATTCCCCGAAATAGAATTTTGCCTTACCCGGTATTGTGCCAGTGCCTGCTGAATTCCTTTTGCACCGCCCGCTTTTCGCACGGCCAGCAACCAAAGCCCCCAATCCTGTCTCTTGCGAATTAGCGGACAATAGATCTTGCCCAAGTCTTTCGCATTGTAGATCCCGGTGAGATTGCCCACGTAATTAGCCCGCAACAGCTTTTCAAAAGGCAATTTTTGAAGTGCTTTCACCGTCTTGTTGAGTGGCTGGCCTGCTTCATCAATCAGGTTATAACTGGAATAACACACCTGCACCTGTTGCTCTTCCATGAACTGCAGCTGCTTTTGAAGTTTTTCCGGTTTCCAAATGTCGTCGGCGTCAAGGAAGGAGATGAAATCTCCTTTTGAAGCTTTAATGCCAATGTTTCGGGCAAAACCTGCCCCCTGGTTGGTGGGCAGCTCATGTACTTTTATGCGGCTGTCATTGATCTTCTGCTGCTCGACCAGCTCTAGCGTCCTGTCTTTAGAAGCATCGTCAATAATGAGCAGCTCCCAATTTGCATGGGTTTGCTGCTGTACAGAAGCAATGCTTTCCTGGATGAAGGCTTCGGCATTATAAACCGGCATAATGATCGATACGAGGGAATTTTCCATCAATAGGCCATTTGTCTTGGTGGCCACCATTATAACATTTTTTGGCCTTCTCACAAAGACCTTCCAAAAATGCTATTTTTTAATATGCTTTGAGAAATCTTTGTGTTCGCTGCGGTTGAGCTCTTCCTGGCTCAGACCTTTGAAATACTCATAGGTGCGCTGCATTCCTTGACTTCGGGAAACTTTCGGCTCCCAATCCAGCAACTCTTTTGCACGCGTGATATCCGGCTGTCTCTGCATAGGGTCGTCCTGCGGAAGCGGTTTGTATACGATCTTTTGATCGGTACCGGTAAGTTTAATAATCTCTTCGGCAAAATCTTTTATCGTTATCTCGTGCGGATTCCCAATGTTCACAGGATAAACATAATCACTAAGCAGCAACCTGTAGATCCCTTCCACCTGGTCCTCAACATAGCAAAAAGAACGGGTTTGAGACCCGTCTCCAAAAACAGTAAGATCTTCACCTCTCAAGGCCTGTCCAATAAATGCGGGGATCACCCTTCCGTCGTTTAGGCGCATCCTAGGCCCATAGGTGTTAAAGATACGAACGATCCTGGTTTCAAGGCCGTGGTAACGGTGATATGCCATGGTAATAGATTCCTGAAACCGCTTGGCTTCATCATAAACTCCCCTGGGACCAATGGTGTTTACATTTCCGTAGTATTCTTCGGTTTGAGGGTGTACCAGAGGATCGCCGTACACTTCCGAAGTAGAAGCGATAAGAATTCGGGCATCTTTTTCCTTTGCCAGTCCAAGCAGGTTGTGAGTACCCAAAGAACCGACTTTAAGTGTTTGAATTGGGATCTTTAAATAATCGATCGGGCTTGCAGGAGAAGCGAAATGCAGGATGTAATCCAGCCGGCCTGCCACGTGTACAAAAGTGGAAACATCGTGGTGGTAGAATTCAAAATTCTCAAGTTTAAAAAGATGTTCAATATTGCGGCGGTCGCCGGTAATGAGGTTATCCATACCTATAACGTGGTAACCTTCATCAATAAATTTATCGCAAAGATGGGAACCGAGGAAGCCTGCAGCCCCGGTTATTAAAATTCTTTTTTTCATCGGTTGGTTTTGTAAGCTGAAATTAAGGAATTTTTGCGGCTCCACAACCTCAACAACAGTTGTTGAGGAATATTCGGGCGCATTTAAGAATAATTTAACCTGATGCTCTCCGTCTCATATTCTCATTTTTAACTGATATTGAGTAACTTAATTGGGAATCCCAAAATAGTATTATAATGAACGAAGCACTACGACATCTACATGTGAATGTGAGCCGGGAAGAACGCGGACTTTCGCTTTTGGCAGGAGGCTATTTGCTCCTGGATGCAATGATTGGCAAGAACAAGAGCTTTTTGGAAGCAGCTTTTGCGGGATACCTGTTGTTTAGAGGAGTAACCGGAAATTGTCCCGCCTACACAGCCATTGGAAAAACCAAGCCCGATAATCACAGCCGTAATGTCAATATTCAGGTCAGTCAGCTGGTCAATAAACCCCGTAAGGAAGTTTATGAATTTTGGCGGCAGGTAGAAAATCTGCCCTTATTTATGGAGCACCTCAAACATGTTGAAGCTTTGGACGACAAGCTCTCTTTGTGGGAAGCTAGAATTCCCGGCGGTATAGGGAATGTGCGCTGGAAAAGCGAGATCGTTAAAGAAGTTCCATACGAGTTGCTCGGCTGGCAATCCCTGCCTGGCTCCTCTATTTATAATGCAGGAAAAGTTGAGTTTAAAGATGCAGGAGACGGTACCGAAATGCACGTGGTGATCTCATATCACGCTCCCGGCGGAATTCCGGGCGAAGGCGCGGCACGTTTGATCAACCCCATCTTCAAGGACCTGCTCGAGGAAGACGTACACAACTTCAAATGGTTTATTGAAAGGAACAGCTAAAAAGTCATTTTAGAAGAGTCGTGCCAGGCTCTCTTTCCACGGAAGCACAGGAATGTCGAAATTCCTTTGCAGCTTGTCTTTGCTCAAAACACTGTATCCCGGCCTTGTTGCGAGAGTCTTGAATTCATTGTTCTCCTGTAAAGGCACCTTATTTTCCAGGTGGTTCAGGATCTCTGCTGCAAAATCGTACCAGGTCGCTTCTCCCAGGTTGCTGTAGTGGTATATCCCATATTTCGTGTTTCCTGAAGCCAGTAATTCCAGTACAAAACCGGCCAGATCATAGGCATTGGTAGGAGTGCCTTTTTGAGTGGTCGTAATATTCAGCTCCTCCCCTGCTTCAGCTTTTCTACAGATCGTGTTGAAAAAATTATGGCCGATATCTGAATACAACCAGGAAGTGCGAAAAATGAAATATTCATCCAGGTGTTCCTGAATATATTTTTCCCCCAGCAATTTAGAGGCGCCATAAACATTTAACGGCGCGGTTTCATCATCTTCGGAATAAGGCTTGTTCCCTTTTCCGTCGAAAACATAATCTGTTGAAAAGTGGAAAAGCGTGCAGTTATTTTCTTCGCAAACCTCGGCCAGGTTTTTGACCGCTTCAGCATTGACCAAAAAAGCGATTTCCTGCTCTTTTTCTGCCTGTTCCACCTTGGTATAGGCGGCACAGTTGATACAGTAGTCGAAATTGTGCTGCTTAAAGTATGGCCCAAGCACCCCGAAAAGTGTAAGGTCAAGCTCTTCGGAAGTGGTAAAAGTGAAATTAAAATCACGGTACCTGGCAGAAAGCCTTTTGATACATTGCCCCAGTTGCCCTGAAGCTCCTGTCACCAGCACGTTCTTCATAATCCTAGTTGTTCAAAAGTGGGAAGATTAGCGTCCTTTTCAGAAAGTATAAGTTGATCTTCAGGAAAATTCCAGTCGATATTCAAAGCAGGATCGTTCCAGATCACGCCTGCATCTGCCTCTTTGTTGTAATACTGGTCGCATTTGTAGGCAAATAGCGACTTTTCAGAAAGCGTAATAAAACCATGAGCAAAGCCTGCAGGAATAAATAGCTGTAGATGGTTTTCGTCGCTTAGAACCGCTTTAAATGATTTTTTAAACGTGGGGGAATCAGGCCGCAGGTCAACAACCACATCCAGCACCTTTCCCATTGGGCAACGCAGCAGCTTTGCCTGCGCAAAAGGCCCGGTTTGAAAGTGAAGTCCACGCAGGACACCTCTGGTAGAAGTAGACTGGTTATCCTGCACAAAATTGAGGTGCAGGCCGGTGGCATCTTCAAATCTCTGCTGATTGAAACTTTCAATAAAGGTGCCTCGTTTGTCTGTGAATACAGACGGCTTCAATAGAAAACAATCTTTTAAGGGAGTGCGTTCAAGTTCTAACATTAATCCAGTTGCATTAAATATTCTCCATAACCGCTCTTCAGCAAAGGTTTTGCCAGCCGGTGCAGCTGCTCTTTGCCAATATAGTTCATCTTGTAGGCCGTTTCTTCAATGGCACCGATCTTTAAACCCTGTCGTTCTTCGATGACCTGTACGAATTGGGAAGCTTTCATGAGCGAGTCAAAAGTTCCCGTGTCCAGCCAGGCTGTTCCTTTATCCAGGATACTCACCTGCAGCTTTTGCTTTTCCAGGAAAGCATTGTTGACATCGGTGATCTCGTACTCTCCCCTGGCGGAGGGTTTTATGTTGCGAGCGATCTCCACCACCTCATTGTCGTAGAAATAGATCCCGGGAACAGCAAAATTAGATTTTGGCTGCTTCGGTTTTTCTTCTATTGATTTCACCTTTCCCTTTTTGTCGAAGTCCACAACTCCATATCGCTGTGGATCCTGCACATGATAGGCGTAGATGAGACCACCGTTAGGATCGTTGTTGTTCTGCAGAAGCAGGTCAAGTCCCGAGCCGTAGAAAATGTTATCCCCAAGGATCAGGGCGACTTTGTCCTTTCCGATGAAACCGGCACCAATAATAAAAGCCTGCGCGAGGCCTTTAGGTTCTTCCTGAACTGCAAACTCAAAACTGCAGCCATATTTGCTGCCGTCACCCAGCAGTTCCTTGAAAAGCGGCAGGTCTTTGGGCGTGGAAATGATCAGGACCTCCCTTATGCCTGCCATCATCAAAGTTGACAGCGGATAATAGATCATGGGTTTGTCATACACCGGCATCAACTGCTTGCTTACCGCAAGGGTTAATGGGTGTAATCTCGTGCCCGAGCCGCCTGCCAGGATAATGCCTTTCATTTTTGATATTTTTGAAGGTACCAATTCACGGTCTTCACAATTCCGGTTTCAAAATTTTCATCTGCTTTCCAGCCCAGTTCATTTTCGATCTTCGTGGCATCAATAGCATAGCGCTGGTCATGTCCCGGCCTGTCTACCACAAAAGTGATAAGATCTGAATAGGATTTGCCGTCCTGCCTTGGAGCCTGTTCATCAAGAATTTCGCAGATCTTTCGGGCAATATAAATATTTTCACGTTCATTGCGTCCGCCAATATTGTAGGTTTCACCTTTTCGGCCCTTTTCCAGTGCCAGTTTAATGCCCTTACAATGATCTGTAACATACAACCAGTCCCTCACATTTTTCCCGTCGCCATAGATTGGAATAGGCTCTTCTTTGAGAGCGGTCCTGATGATGGTTGGGATCAGTTTTTCATCATGTTGATTTGGCCCATAGTTATTGGAACAGTTGGTGGTCACCACCGGCAGACCGTAGGTATGAAAATAGCTTCTCACAAGAAAATCTGAAGAAGCCTTTGATGCCGAGTACGGGCTGTTCGGGGCATAAGGTGTTTCTTCAGTAAACAAACCTTCAGCTCCCAATGTGCCATAAACTTCATCTGTTGAGACGTGCAGAAAAGTAGCTTCAGAAAACTCATTTTTGAGACCGAAGGGTTTGTCCATCCACACCTTATAGGCATTCTGAAGCAGGTTAAAAGTTCCCGCTATATTGGTTTCCACAAAGGCTGCAGGATTAAGAATGGAATTATCCACGTGAGATTCCGCAGCAAAATTGATCACCGCCTGAAACCTGTACTTCTCAAAAAGGTCTTTTACAAGCTGCTTATCTCCTATATCTCCCTGTACAAAAGTGTAATTTTCACCTTCTTTTACATTGATGTTTTCCAGGTTTCCCGCGTAGGTTAGCTTGTCGAGGTTGACGAGGTGTACATTTTCTTCAGAAGTGAAAAGGTTGACATAATTCGACCCAATAAATCCTGCACCGCCGGTCAACAGCACAAACTTCGTTTTTTTTTCCATCTATTTTTCCTTTACTTCTTCAAGGTTTTCTGTTTTATTTTCTTCGGAAGCAGTCACATTTCCAAAGATCTGCTCCAGGATCTTTTCTGTGATCAGGTAAGTGGGTTTCACTCCCGTGGTGCCTAAACCTCCGGAAGCCAGTGTACTTCCAGTCTCCAGCGGATTATCTGAAGCATAATAGGCGTAGCGCACTTTCACGTCTTCGTTGATGTTTCCGCGCAGGCGGGATGCAGCCTGAATGGCTTTTTGGTAATGCGCTCCTTCCATCTCCAGTCCAACCACATTCCAGGTTGATTCATGGAAGAATCTAAGGATGTCCTTATTCTGAAGCGATGTTCCCAGCACGGTGATCATAGAACCATCACAAACCGGAATCCCGTGCCCTTCAAGATCGGCCTTTTTAAGCTCGTTTTTGAATGGGTAGTTATCTGCCGTACCCTCAAAAAGGTGGGCAGACGGGATCATAATATCTCCTTTTCCACCAACAAGGATACCGGCTTTTCCCATAATTGAAATAGAGGCCACGTTCATGTGAATATTCCCCTGATCTGTATGGTATGGCTTCAGCATTTCATCCATGGTCTCATAGGCCTGCTCTCCAAAAGCATAGTCCATTACCATGATCACCGGCTTTTTGGCTTCATCTATTTCGCCGTTCAACCTGAACTTAGAATCAACATTTTCCATTTTTGCAGTATCGAAGATCTGCACATCAATATTAGCCCCGCTGGTATCTTCGATAAAGGTCATACCTTCATCTGCCGCGGTCTTCATCACTTTCATGCGAAGTTTGCCGTTGGCGCTGTTGCTCAGCTCCTCATAAATTCCTGAAACCGATTTCTTCTTGAGCTCGGTCTTCAAGGCTTCCGGCGCATACAAAGTGTTCATCACGCTGTGCATGTTGGCGCTAATGATGTGTAAAGGACGCTCTAAAATGCCTTTTTCAAGCAGTACTTCTTTGATCTTGTTCGCCCAGATCTCGCCGTGAATGTGGTGCCCAAGGCGCTCACGCAGTACCGGACTAAAGGTCACAATTCTTTTATTGTTGTTCAACATTTCATCTATGGCCAGTTTACCAAGCCAGTAAACGAGATGCAGAAAACGGTCTCTGTTCTCCGGAATACTGAAAAGCGGATAGATCGAGGTCACCTCTCTAAAAGTGCGGCCAAGTATGTTCGCAGTGTGCGTTAGCGCCACCTCTCTTTCTGCCTGGGTAAGATCTTCTTTGGTGAGTACCGCCTTTTCAAGCTTTTCCCAGTCCCTTGAAACTTCCCCTTCCTCGTCTATCATCACGCGCCTCATGATCTTGTGAGACTCTATAAAAATGAAGGTAAGGTGAGTCAAGATATCATAGATCTCACTCCTTCCACGGGTGATCTCAATATTCATCTGTTCCTCATCGATCCTGTAGCAATTTCTTCTCCTTTTTGGCGGAACGATAGGTTTAAAGTGCGAATTTCCGTAGCCTTCATCGCTGGTAAGATTGATGAAGCGGCACTGCTCCAGGCCAATAGGCAGCCTGTCTATCACATATAGCAACCCGTTAAGTTCTACCTTTTCTTCGGCAACAGATCCATAGATCTCGGGTCTTAGTATTAAAAGGGACTCGCGAAGTGTTTCTCCCGAAACTCCCATAGGTTTATAGAATCCTCTATTAAAAAGGTGGCGCATGGTAATGTACATTCTCTCGATGGCACTGGAACTCTCCTGTGCACGGGTGCGCCCCTGTAATTTTAAATTACTCATATTTTATTTTGTTTGTTTTTCAAGGGCCTCAGCGATCTTTCGGTCATTAGAGAGCCTTGGTAATTTATTTTGACCGCCCAGTTTTCCAATAGACTTCATGTATTCTTGGAAACCGCTGGCCGGTACTTTTGTGATTTTTAATGGCTGAAGGATCTTCCCTTCAATAAGGTCAAAATAGTAGGTGTTTTGTTCCTGCATAGACCTGTCCAATGCTGCGGCAAACTTTGCCATGTCTTGTGGTTCCTTTTCAAATTCAATGAACCATTCGTGGTAAGGCAGCTGTTCTCCCTGTGGCGTTATTTGCGGGGCAACAGTGAATTCAGAGATTTGGACATCTGTTCCTGCAGTTGCTTCCTGCATGGCCTGCTCTACCTCTTTTGCGATCACGTGCTCTCCAAAAGCCGAAATAAAATGCTTTATCCTGCCCGACACGATCAGCCTGTAAGGCTTTAGAGACGTGAATTGCACGGTATCTCCCAGGTTGTAAGCCCAAAGGCCTGCTGTATTGGAGATGATCATTACATAGTTGGTATTAAGCTCCACTTCACCAATGGTCAGCCTTTTTGGAGCTTCGGAATAGAACTCATCAGCTTTTATGAACTCGTAAAAAATGCCGGAGTTGAGCTGCAACAGCATTCCTTTTTTATCCTGCTTATCCTGAAAGGCAAAAAAACCTTCCGAAGCAGGGAATAATTCTATACTGTCTACCTTCCTGCCAATGAGGCTTTCAAATTTCGCCCGGTAGGGCTCAAAATTAACGCCACCATAAATGAACAACTTGAAGTTTGGAAAGATCTCACCAATCTTTTTCCCCGTTCTGGTTTGCAACTTTTCAAAATACATTTGCACCCAGGAAGGTATCCCGCTTATCACGCTCATATCCTCCCTTAAAGTCTCGTCTACCACGCTTTCCACCTTGATCTCCCAGTCTTCGATGCAGTTGGTTTGCCAGCTGGGCATGCGGTTGCGCTGCAAATACTTCGGAACATAATGGGCCGCAATACCTGATAATCGGCCTAACTTAATCCCGTTCTTTTCCTGCAGCTCCGGGCTCCCCTGTAAAAAGATCATTTTTCCGTTGACAAAATCGGCTTTCCCGGTATCGGCAATGTAGCACAGGATGGCGTTACGGGCCGCGTCAATGTGCGTGGGCATGGACTCTTTGGTAAGCGGAATGTATTTGGCACCGCTGGTGGTACCCGAAGTCTTTGCAAAATAGATAGGTTTTCCCGGCCACAGAATATCTTTCTGGCCTTCAACAACTTTGTTGATGTAGGGTTTTAACTCTTCATAATCCCGCACAGGAACCTTCCTGGCAAAATCCTGAGGCGTATGTATTTCAGCAAAATTATGGTCTTTTCCAAATTCTGTTTTTGCTGCCTTTTGAATCAGTTGCTCAAAAACCCTTTTTTGAGTCTCTACGGGATTAGAGGCCCAGGCATTGATTCTCTTCTGAATATAGGCTGCGAAGATTTTTGCTGATAAAGATTTTAATGACATATAATTACTGAAAATCTATGAAATCTACAGGGTTTACAGGCCTTCCTTCGTTCCAAAGTTCAAAGTGCAGGTGTGGCCCCGTTGAGAATTCACCGGTAGAACCGGCCGTTGCTATAACTTCCCCTTTTTGGACCCTTTCTCCCTGCTCTTTTGTGAGGGAGGCATTATGCTTATAGACCGATAGCAGGCCATAGCTGTGCTCGATGATGATGACATTGCCCGTTTCTGAGGTCCAGCCCGCAAAAACAACAGTACCATCAGCCACCGACTTGACCGGTGCGTTCTGCGAAGCTACAATATCAACTCCAAAATGCTTGTTCTTGATGTTGTATTTTTCAGAAAACGGTCCTTTGAGGGGCGGAAAAAGGGCATAATTTGCCTTTGATATGGCGGTCTCTAAAAAATTATACTTGTCCTCTTGTGTCACCACCTCCCTCAAAAGAGAGTCTTGTTTGGAAGGCTTAAGATCCACCTCATCGGGATCAAGCCTATCGGTTTCCAGCAAAGAATCCCTGTTAAAGTCCGCTGTTTTTATATCTCC
>JBAVJB010000104.1:0-19102 GCA_049687495.1 Salinimicrobium sp. | reverse complement strand
AACAATCTTCCCGTTTTGAACCTCGAGATCCAGCCTCGTCATGTACTCAAGATTGGAACCGGATTGAATCATGTGCCTTCCATTCACCACTTCGTCATAGATGTCGTGGTTATGTCCGCCAATCACCAGGTCAACGAAATCGTGCTGCTCCAGGATCATCCTGTCTCCATAGCTTCCGTAGTGGGTGAGCGCCACCACCAAATCGGCGTTTTTCACGGCTTCACTGTTCCTGTAGTCTCCCACTGCGTTCACTCCTTCAGAAAAATCTAGGCCCGCGACCTTCTTTGGGTGTGAAAGCGGGGTATGATCGGGAGAATTTGTTTCCACCACCCCAATAAAGGCGATCTCAAAACCGTCTTTCTCGATGTTCACCTCACCCTGCGGAATATTCAGGCTTCCGTTGCCCTGTTCAACATTTGCACACAGAAAAGGGAAAGTCGCCTGCTGCATCCTGTTGTTGAGGATCTCCTGGCCGTAATCGAATTCATGGTTTCCCAAAGCGCTCACGTCCATTCCTGCCTTGCCCATAAGGTCAACTATAGGAAAACCTTTTTCTGAATGATAATCTACAATGGGATTTCCGGAGAAAATATCACCTCCCGAAACAAAGAAAACCCGAGATTCTGTCTCTTTTTCCTTGTCGATGAGCGCCTTGATCTTTGCAAAATTGTTGATCTTCCCATGAGGGTCGTTAATGGCAAAAATAACCACCGATTCTGTTTTCCTCTTGAAAAGGGCAAAGATCTTCATGTCTTTGCGCACCTCTACCTCTATTGGATTGTCGTCACCTGAGAAATCGCCGGCCCAGCCGTTAAATTCCCAACCTTCGGCAGGTACAGCGGTGAATTCCACCAGTTCGCCGGCCTCGAATTCGGTTTCTGAAGGAGAAACCTTTCCGCCTTCTTCAGGTTTTGCGAGAGTGTTGATCGTATAACCCTTTACTGAAGGCTCTGAAGGCCCTTCCGCAGAACAGCTTACGAGAAAAAGGAATATGAGTAGCGGCATCAACCTTGAAGAGGTTCCAAAAATGCCTTTTTTGAGAGGTCTTAAATTCATCTTGTAAAAAAGGCTGAAAAATATCATTTTTCAGCCTTGTAGTTTTTAGTTAATCCTGTTTTTTTATTCGAACAACCAGCGGTAGATATCGTTTCCGTTGGCGAAAAGCACCAGGGCGATAAGAATTATAAATCCTACCAGCTGTGCATATTCCATAAATTTTTCATTAGGTTTTCTACCCGTGATCATCTCGTAGAGCAGGAACATGACGTGCCCGCCGTCAAGTGCAGGTATAGGCAGGATGTTCATAAATGCTAAAATGATCGAAATAAAGGCCGTGGTCATCCAGAAGGCCTGCCAGTCCCAAACATCAGGGAAAAGTCCGCCTATGGCGCCAAAACCACCAACCTGGGTTGCTCCTTTTTTGGTGAATACATACTCGAACTGCGCCACGTAGTCGTGCAGCGTCCAATAAGCCAGATCAAGACCTTTGGTGATACTTTCTCCAAGAGAATATTTCTCATGGCTAATTTTGATCTCATTTTCCGGAGCAATACCAATTTTCCCATCAGCATCGGGAGTTACAGCAATGTCAAGCTGCTGCTCGTTAAGCTCATCTTTAGGTTCGTCATTAAGTTCAATGCTTTCATAGTGGCCACCGCGCTCGATGATGAGCTTTAATTCGTGTTCAGGATTGTCGCTGATCTCACGGGTCAACTCGTGCCAATAGCCGATCTCCACATCGTTGACAGAAATGATCCTGTCACCGGGCTTAAGCCCTGCCAAATCTGCCGGACTCCCCTTCACAACAGTATCGAGAATAGGATATGCCAATGGAATGAACGGCTGCATCACGCCCTGTTGAAACATTTCTGACCCTATATCTTCGGGAACCGAAATGGTTTCCTCCTGCCCGGAATCATGCCTCACAGTCACATTTTTGACATCTCTCAAAAAAAGGTACTTATTGATGTCAATGCTATTCTTAAGCTCTTCTCCATTCACTTCCAGCACCTGGTCGCCGTTTCTAAAGCCAAATTCCTGGAAAGTGTCATCTACGGCAAAACCGTTTGGCATGTCTCCCGGCGCAATGTAGGGGCTGCCCCACACGAACATCACCATCATGTAGATAAGGAAACCAAGAACAATGTTCACTGTCACCCCGCCTACCATAACGATAAGCCTTTGCCATGCAGGTTTGCTTCGGAATTCCCACGGCTTTGCCGGCTGGGCCATCTGCTCACGGTCCATGCTTTCATCGATCATTCCGGCGATCTTTACATAGCCTCCCAGCGGAAGCCACCCCATTCCGTAGACGGTATTCCCGATCTTCTTCTTGAAAAGGGCAAATTTAACGTCGAAGAAGAGGAAGAATTTCTCCACTCTTATTTTAAATAGCTTGGCGGGAATGAAATGCCCCAGCTCATGCAGTACGATGAGGATAGATAAGCTAAGAATTAATTGAAGTGCTTTTATAAAAAAAGGATCCATAGTCAGTTTTGGAAAATTAAAATCGCACAAAAGTAACCTTTTAAAGGTTCCCAAAAAAGTATATTGAACGAAGCAGGAAAGCAAGGCAGGATTTTTGCAGGCCCAGGCATTACTATTTGATACTTAGAATTGTAATTTTGCTCCAAATTAAACGAAATGCTCAATTTTTTCAAGAAATATAAGTTCTTCTGGATCTTCTTTTTTGTGCTCTCTGTGATCATCATGAGCATTATCTATAGCCTCTTAAAACCTGAAGAAACCCTGCCGGTGTACCAGCCCAGCATGGTGAGTACAGCGCTTGTAGACTCTACGGTGCAGGAGGTGCGAAAATATCATACAATCAAAGACTTTAAACTTGTCAACCAGAACGGCGATACCATTACCCAGGATTTCTACAAGGATAAGATCTATGTGGCCGACTTCTTCTTCACGACCTGCCAATCCATATGCCCTATTATGACAGACCACATGCTCAAGATACAGGAGCGCACCAAGAACGATCCAGATGTGCTGCTGCTGTCCCACTCGGTCATTCCCGTAGCCGACTCGGTTCCGCAGTTAAAAAAATATGCTTTAGAGAAAGGCGTCAATGATGAGAAATGGAACCTGGTTACAGGTGATAAAAAACAGATCTACGACCTCGCAAGAAAGTCTTACCTGGCAGCCAAGACCCAGGGCGATGCAGGTCCCTTTGACATGATCCACACAGAGAATTTCGTGTTGGTCGACAGGAAAAAAAGGATAAGAGGCTTCTATGACGGCACTAATCCTGAGGCTATTGAAGATCTCATGCACGACATAGAGATCCTGGAAAAAGAATAAAATTTTTCAACAGGAAATTAAGGTATTCCTGACGAGGATCAGCTTTAGGACAATTATCTCTTCTTTTATTCGCGCAAGTTTTTGTAACTCTGAATTTTGCCTTACTTTTGTCTTGTTTAAAATGAATCTAAATAAACATTGAGGAACACAATTGCCGATTTAAAGAGGGGCCAGCGTGGCATCATTAAAGAGTTTAAGGTGGAATCTATTCCTCTTAAGCTGCTGGAAATGGGTTGTCTTCCGGGCAATGAAGTGGAGCTGGTGCAGACGGCCCCCTTTAGAGATCCCATGTACCTCAACATCAACGGCAGCCATCTCGCCATTCGCAAAGAGACGGCTTCCTTTATTGAAATAGAAATCATCCCCTAAAATGGCCAAACAGATTAATGTTGCGTTGATTGGGAATCCCAATACCGGTAAAACTTCCGTATTTAATCAACTTACGGGGTTGAACCAGCAGGTAGGGAATTACCCGGGCATCACAGTTGAGAAGAAGGAAGGGGTTTCCAAACTGGGAAGGAATGTGAAGGCTCACATCCTTGATCTTCCCGGCACCTATAGCCTTAATGCCTCTTCTCTTGATGAGAACGTGGTAATAGAACTGCTGCTCAACAAGAACGATAAAGATTACCCCGATGTGGCCGTGGTGGTAAGCGACGTGGAAAACCTCAAGCGTAACCTGCTGCTGTTCACACAGATCAAAGATCTTGAAATTCCCACCATTTTGGTCATCAACATGGCCGACAGAATGAGCCGAAGAGGAATTTCCCTGGATATTCCTCAACTGGAAAAAGAACTTAAAACAAGAATAGCTCTGGTAAGTGCCCGTAAAAAAACCGGCATTGAAGAACTTAAAGAGCATATCCTCAACTACAGACATATTTCTACCGAGCCATGTTTGAACGCCTCCATTATGGATCCGGCGTATTTTGACAAGTTGAGAACCGCTTTTCCCAACCAGTCGCTTTACAAACTTTGGCTGGTTATTACGCAGGATGTGAACTTTGGAAATGTCAACCGTAATTCATTAGATAGGCGGGAAGATTTTAATACAAAAGACGAGGCGAGTCTTAAAAGAATGCAGCAGAAGGAGACAATCCTTCGCTACCAGTTCATCAACGGAGTTCTGAAAAAAACCATGACGGTTGATCTTAATGCCGCCAAAGGTCTCCGCGAGAAAATGGACAGGATCCTCACCCACAAAGTTTGGGGATATGTTATCTTTTTCAGCATTTTGCTGCTTATTTTCCAGGCCATTTATGATTGGTCCAGTTACCCGATGGACCTCATAGACGATATGTTCGTAGTGCTTAGCGAGATCGTCAAGACCTCTTTGCCTGCAGGTTCCTTTACAAATTTAATTGCCGAAGGTATTATCCCGGGACTGGGAGGAATCGTTATTTTCATTCCGCAGATCGCATTTTTATTCCTCTTTATTTCCATTCTTGAAGAAAGCGGATATATGAGCCGCGTGGTATTCCTTATGGACCGCAGCATGAGACGGTTCGGCTTAAGCGGAAAAAGCGTTGTGCCGCTGGTTTCAGGTACAGCATGCGCCATCCCTGCGGTAATGGCTTCGAGGAATATTGAAGACTGGAAAGAAAGATTGATTACTATTCTAGTGGTGCCTTTCACCACCTGTTCGGCAAGACTGCCGGTCTACCTCATCATAATAGCTTTGGTCATACCCGATGAATCCTTTATGGGCTTCAATTTACAAGGGCTTACCCTAATGCTGCTGTATTTACTGGGCTTTACCATGGCGATCTTTTCGGCCTGGGTGCTGCAGAAAATCCTCAAGATCAAAAGCAAGTCTTATTTCGTGATCGAGATGCCTAACTACAAGATGCCTATGTTGAAAAATGTGGGAATCAACGTGGTTGAAAAGACAAAATCTTTCGTCCTGGGTGCAGGAAAGATCATTCTGGCTATTTCTGTTATTCTTTGGGTCCTGGCCAGCTACGGCCCGGGAGACAATTTTGAAAATGCCGAAGAGATCGTAAGGGCTAAAAACGAAGGGAATTTTATTCCGCAGGACGAGCTGGAGAACAAAATTGCTTCTTATAAATTGCAGCACTCCTACATCGGGAATGTAGGGAAAGCCATTGAACCTGTGGTTTCTCCGCTGGGATATGACTGGAAAATCGGCATAGCTATTGTAAGTTCTTTTGCAGCAAGGGAAGTTTTTGTAGGTACGCTGGCTACTATTTATTCCGTAGGAAGCGATGAAGAAGAGACCATTAAGGCAAAAATGTCTTCAGAAACCAACGAAATCCTGGGTGGACCGCTGTTCACCTTTGCGAGCGGAGTCAGTCTCCTGCTCTTTTACGCTTTTGCAATGCAGTGTATGAGTACCCTGGCAATTGTAAAGCGGGAAACAAATACCTGGAAATGGCCTATGTACCAGTTGATAAGTATGACAACGATCGCCTATTTGGCTGCTCTGGCTGCTTTCCAGCTTTTAAAATAAATGCGATAAGACCATGACACACATTATTCAGGAAATACTCGTCTTTATCACCTTTAGTTTTGCGGTGGGTTACATGTTCACCAAGTTCATCTATAAACCCTCCTTTATCTTCGGAAAGGAAAAAAGCAAAGCTTCAGGCTGCGACACCGGCTGCGGAAGCTGCCACTAATTACTCTGGAAGAGTAGTCGTAAACCTGATACAATAGTCTTCATAGTCTATACCTTCCGCGGTTTCAGGATAAGGATAAAGATTAGAAATTATCACTCCGGATTTGTCAGGGAGTTGTAAGTCTACTCTCGTGCCCGAAAGGGTAACTTCTTTTTCGAAATATTCCCCGTTAACCGAAATTCCCAGCAAAACTTTTGCCTCGCCTGCCCAAATGCAGGTTACCTGCCTGGGACATCGCGAGTCTGAAATAACCTTCAGGAATTTTACTCCAATTTGCTTTGAAGACCAATCCTGCCCCACAGCAAGTTCTTGATGTACTTCAGTTACCTCTTTCTTAGGTTCGTCTTGTGCAAAAAGCAGCATAGGCAGGCAAAGGAACAGTAACAACATTTTTTCTCTCATACTCTAAAGACGAATAAATAAAGCCGGTGTGACAAACTAAGCCAGTCCCACATCAAGGCTCATCATTATGATGAATCCGCCGATGAATCCCAGCGTCGCAATATCTGTGAATCTTTCCTGCTGTGATTCAGGAATAACCTCTTCAACCACCACAAAGATCATTGCCCCTGCGGCAAAACACAAGGCATACGGAAGAATGGGCTGAAAGGTCATAACTGCCCAGGCACCCAAACATGCGGCCACAGGCTCCACGATAGCCGAAAGCTGCCCGAAGTTAAAGCTTTTCCACCTGCTTAGCCCCTGACCTCTTAACGGCATGGCTACAGCAAAACCTTCAGGAAAATTTTGAAGCCCTATTCCTATTGCCAGGGCAACCGCGCCTCCAATACTGGCATTTTCGAGACCCATAGCAGCGCCGCCAAATAGTACTCCTATGGCCAGGCCTTCGGGAATATTGTGAAGGGTGATCGCCAGGGTTAAAAGTATCGACCGGTGCCAGGGAGTTTTCACCCCTTCTTTCTGGCTCATTTTGAAGTTAACGTGCAGGTGAGGCAGCACCTTGTCCAGTCCGAATATAAAAAGTGCGCCCAGGGCAAAACCTACAACCGCCGGAATCACCTTCACAAATCCTTCTCCAGGGCTCATTTCTATTCCCGGGGCGAGCAAACTCCAAAAGCTGGCTGCCACCATTACTCCGCCTGTAAATCCTAACATCCCGTCGAATATGGCGCGGTTCATTTTTTTAAAGAAGAAAACCAGCGAAGCGCCAAGTGCAGTAAGACCCCAGGTAAAAAGGGTAGCGTAAAGAGCCGCTAGAACGGGATCGATCGATCCCATATATTCAATTACATTTTTCATTTTTCTGGTTTTTTAAATCATGCGATGAACACCGGAATATTCACTCTATGTCTCACACTGTCTACTGTGGTCCCAAAAATGAGATCTTTAAAGAATGTATGTCCGTGACTTCCCATAACCAAAAGGTCATATTCACCTTCATTGATGATTTTGGGGAGCGCTTTTTTTGGAAGTCCAAAGCCCAATTCCACATTTATGCTGTACCCCTGTTTTTCCAGTTCAGCTTTATAATCTTTGAGAAATTTCTTGTCACTTGAAGTCTCAAAATCTTTGATCTGATTTCCATAGATCAGGGCCCCCGGCGTCTCCACCACATGCACTAGTGTATAAACCGCTTTTTTACCTCCAATTTGCAAGGCAGAAGCAACGCTTTTCCTGTCTGAAGTTGAAAAGTCAACTCCAATGGCTATTTTCTTATATGATTTGGGAAGGGCGATCTCTCCAATTTCCGAAGAAGTGATGTGAGGCACCATGTGCTCTTCCTTTTTCTTCATTAAGCCCTTGATCATAGGCCAGAAAGTTATAAAAAGAAGCAAAAGTGCAGCTGCAACCACCACAGGCACTACAAAGATCCAGATGTAAACGGGATTTTCAGAAGTTTTAAGCCAACCGGTGACCTCATCAATAACGAGCTTCGCATTCAATACAACGATCACAAGGGTGATGAGCCAGGAACCAATGATTATCGGCCATTTTATCTGGTAGCCTTTCATCAATTTTTTGTCGCTCACAAAGTGTATTAGAGGAATGATCGCGAAGCCCAGCTGCAAACTCAGCACAACCTGGCTTAAGACCAACAGCTCTCCCGTAGCACCTTCCCCAAAGTAGATCACCGTAAAGAGTGCCGGGGCAATTGCTATCAATCGGGTGACGAGTCTTCGTACCCAGGGCTGTATCCTCAAATTCAAGTAACCTTCCATGACGATCTGCCCTGCCAGGGTGCCCGTAAGCGTTGAACTTTGACCGGCAGCGATAAGGGCAAGAGCAAAGAGAATTGGTGCCCAGGAACTACCCAGGAGAGGCTGTAGCAGCGCGTGTGCATCTCTTATGTCGGCCACCTCGTACATGCCACGGGTATAAAAAACGGCAGCCGCAAGAATTAAAATTGCTGCATTGACAAAAAAGGCAAAATTCAGGGCGATCGCCGAATCGATGAAATTGAACCGCAGCGCCTGTTTAATACCTCTTTTTGTAGGTCTTATCTTCCTGGTTTGCACCAGGGAAGAATGAAGGTAAAGATTGTGAGGCATTACCGTGGCCCCAATAATTCCTATGGCAATATAGAGAGCACGATCATTTTCAATGACAGGAACAAAGCCGGCCACCAGCTCACCCATATCTGGACTAGCGAAAAACATTTCGAGAAAAAAGCAGAGACCAATAATTGCAACCAGGGAAATAATGAAAGCTTCCATCTTACGGATGCCTTTATTCATTAGGAAGAGCAGTAAAAAAGTATCCAGCACGGTAATGGAAACGCCCCAGCTTAACGGAATTCCAAAAAGCAGTTCCAGCCCAATGGCCATACCCACAACTTCAGCAAGGTCACAAGCTGCAATTGCTATTTCGGCAAGAATGTAGAGCACAAAATTTACCGCCCTGGGGTATTCTTTCCTCGAAGCCTGCGCCAGGTCAAGACCACTTACAATACCTAACCGGGTACATAGGCTCTGCAGCAGCAAAGCCATGATGTTAGACATGAGCAGCACCCACAGCAGGCTATACCCAAACTGGCTACCGCCGGCAATGTCTGTGGCCCAGTTGCCGGGATCCATATATCCTACACTAACCAGGTAGGCCGGACCAAGAAAGGCCATGATCTTTTTCCAGCCAGATTTCTTTCCCGAAGTCTCCACTGTGCCGTGGACTTCTTCAAGCGATTTGTGAGATTCTCTTTCCATCCCTATTCGGGTTTTATGAAAATATTAGAGGTCGAACTGTTCGACAGGGTAAAGCTGTGCCCTTCTACTTCAACTTCGACAGCATGATCAAATTCTTCTATTTTTAGAACCTTTATCCTTTTTCCCAGGCTTATGTTATTTTTATCGAGATACCTCAGGAAATCGGCAGATGAATCTTTGACTCCCGTACATACTCCCGCTTCTCCTTCTGAAAGTTCTGCAAGCAAGGTCTTTTCTGAAGTTGTTATGTTCCCGTGTTTGTCGGGAATTGGATCGCCGTGTGGATCCTTCCGCGGAAAACCGAGGAATTTATCGAGCTCTTCAACCAGTTTATCGGACTGGATATGCTCCAGCTGCTCTGCCACGTCATGGACTTCTGCCCAGCTGAAGTTGAGCTTTTCTACCAGGAAATACTCCCACAGCCGGTGCCTTCTTATGATCTCGATGGCATTGGCATTGCCTTTCTTGCTCAATTTCACTCCCTGGTACTTTTTATAGACCACCAGGTTCTTTTTAGATAGTTTCTTGAGCATTTCGGTGACCGAGGATGCCTTGCTTTCCATTTTTTCGGCGAGTGCATTGGTATTCACTCCTTCAGGAAAGGCTTTTTGGAGGTGAAAGATCGTCTTCAGGTAATTTTCTTCAGCAAAACTGATCATAAGTGGCATAAAGTAACTTTTACAAAAGTAGAAATATATTTTTAGGCATTCCTAAAAATAAAGTTAAAGACCAATAAATAAGCCGCTCCAAAAATGACATTTTAGAAACCTCTTTCCTTCTGAATTTTCTCGTAAGCCTCCTGTACTTTTCTAAACTTTTCTTCGGCACCTCTTATGTGCGCCTCATCCATGTGCTGGATCTTGTCCGGGTGATATTTTTTAGCCATCGTCCTAAAAGCTTTCTTCACTTCGGCATCGGTAGCCGATTTGTCGATCTCCAGGATCTTGTAAGCATTGTCTGTAGACTTGAAGAACATCGCTTTGATACTGCCAAAATCCTTGACATAAAGCTTTAGGTGACGCGCAATATCTTCGATCTTCCTGGCTTCTGCGTCGCTCACATGCCCGTCGGCATTGGCAATGCTAAAAAGAAAGTGAACTATTTGCAGCCTTGCAGCATATTGAGTGCGTGCCGCAAGAAATTGAGCGATCCTTGCCTCATTGAGCTCCCGCTTTTTGATGACCTCATTAAAGGTGCGAAAAATGGCATTTGCACGCTCCTTTCCGTAGGCCTGCACGAAATAAGATCTCACGTAATCCAGCTCCTGCTGGCTTATCTTACCATCTGCCTTGATTACGATTGCCGAAAGCGACAGCAAATGCAATTCAAAATCGCCGGTAGTAACCTCCGGCTCTCGGTCAAACATTTTAAATCCGCCGTTTTTGGAGGAAGGAGTGAGGGAATCTATAAAACTCCCAATTATAAAACCCAGGATCGCCCCGCGAATTCCGTAGAACATGAAGCCGAGCAAAGCGGCTATCCACTTAACCATCAGATAATTTTTATTGCGGCAAAGATAGTATTTTAAGCCCGGCCGGCAGAAGCATTTTTGAGAGAGCAATCTCAATGCTGCCAATGCTTTATACTTCAGAAATTTAGCCGACTGAACTTTATTTGGTATCTTTGCAGACTAAATCTTAATAAAAATAATTGACATATGTATCCACCAGAATTAGTAAAGCCAATGCGCGAGGATTTGACCAGCATTGGGTTTAAAGAACTACATACCGAAGCCGAAGTTGACGAAGCCATTGCACAAAAAGGAACTACCCTTGTGGTGGTGAACTCTGTTTGTGGTTGTGCCGCTGCCAACGCGCGTCCGGGAGCAAGAATTTCCCTTCAAAACAGCAAAACGCCCGATCATTTGGTGACCGTTTTTGCTGGAGTTGACAGGGAAGCTACAGAAAAGGCCCGTGATTACATGGTGCCGTTCCCTCCTTCTTCCCCGGCCATGGCGCTGTTCAAAGACGGTGAACTTGTTCACATGCTGGAAAGACACCACATTGAAGGACGTCCTGCAGAGATGATCGCAGATAATTTGACAGAGGCTTACAACGAGTTCTGTTAATCTTTCTTCGGAAGAACAACATTTAAGGCTGCTCAAAAATGTCATTTTTGAGCAGCCTTTTTTTATGCGCTTTCCAAACCGAAGCCATTGAGCTTCAAATTTGCAGCAGCTGTTGCCCGAAAACAAATAAATTGAGAACTTGCAGCCCCTTGCAAAAGCTTAAAATGAAGACATTTAAAAAGATAATTTCTTACCCACTTTCTGTCCTGTTCTATTTTTTCTTCGGAATTGTGCTGCTGGTGTTTCATCCCATTCAGTGGATCTCCCTGAAGCTTGGCGGTTATTCGGCTCACAAGAAAAGTGTTGACCTTTTCAATTTTTTCCTGCTGCGCTGCCTCAACCTGCTGGGAACAAGGTTCAGCATAGAGAATGACTACGACCTTCCAACCGACAGGCCGTGTATTTTCGTGGCCAACCACCAGGGCATGTACGACATCCCGCCTATTATCTGGCATTTTAGGCAGCAACACCCAAAATTTGTGAGTAAGAAAGAGCTTGGAAAAGGCATTCCCAGCATTTCTTTTAATCTGCGTCACGGCGGCAGCGTGTTGATCGATCGCAAGAACGGCCGGGAAGCCCTGGTGAAAATGTCAAAATTCGCCGATTATCTCAACGAGCACGACCGTTCTGCAGTGATATTTCCCGAGGGTACCCGCAGCCGCACGGGAGCTCCAAAAAGGTTTGCTGTGCAGGGCCTGCAAATGCTTTTCCGCAAAATGCCTGAAGCCACTATTGTTCCCATCACCATCAACAACAGCTGGAAACTTTTCCGCTACGGAAGCTTTCCCATGGGCATAGGCGTGCATCTAAAACTGAAGGTACACCAACCGCTGCCGGTAAGTTCAGGAGATGCAGAGAGCCTTGTGGCACAGGTAGAAAGAACCATAACAGCAGATATCGTCTAATGAACAAAGAAGAGATCATCAGCAATACCGAAGCATTTGTGAAACAAACTTTGGCAAATGCCGAAGGTGGGCACGACTGGTTCCATATTGAACGGGTATTCAAAAATGCCAAAAAAATAGCTGCTTCCGAAGAAGTGGATGGTTTTGTCGTGGCCCTTGGAGCCCTACTGCACGACATTGCAGATTCAAAATTCCACAATGGCGATGAAAGCATCGGGCCAAAAGTGGCGAGGCAATTCCTGGAAGAACAGCAGGTGCAGGAGGAGGTGATCGAACATGTGGAGAACATCATTAAGTGGATCTCCTTTAAAGGTGGGAATGAGGAACAGCAGTTTCGCTCTCCCGAGCTGGATGTGGTGCAGGATGCCGACAGGCTTGACGCCCTGGGAGCCATAGGGATAGCCCGTACGTTCAACTACGGCGGCCATAAAGGACGTGCCATTTATGATCCCGACATTGAACCAAACCTCAACATGAGCAAAGAAGAGTACAAAAAGTCTTCGGCGCCAACCGTGAACCACTTTTACGAAAAGTTATTCCTGTTAAAGGACAGGATGAACACCCAAACCGGGAAAAGACTGGCCGAAGAAAGGCATCAATTCATGGAGCTCTTCATGGAGCAATTCTTCAGGGAGTGGAAAATGGTATAAAAATGACATTTTTGAAGCCTTATCTAATGCTTCAGTAAACAGAAAAAGCAGCCTTGATGGCTGCTTTCTTTATTCAATTATAAAGTTTTAGGCAGCTTCCGAAGAGATCAAATTGCCATCCTCATCAAAAGTGTCAATTTTAATGAGATTTCCATTTTCATCATAATGCTCCTCTTTAGAACGTATGCCGTTTTCATGGAAATATCTGATGACCGTCGTCCACTCCCAATCCAGAATGGCTTTTTTGAGCACTTCGGCTTCATCATATTCAAAAGTGGTCACCGCCTCATTGTTGTTGTAGGTCATCACCATCTTCTCGAGCGTGTGATCTTCGCGGTAACTGTACTGTCTCCAGCTGGTCTGCTCAGCAGAAATTGAGGTAAGCAGATCAAAATCTCCAAATTCGGTGTAGGTGTTTTCCCACTTTAGATCGGCCACTGTCGCGTCTTCGCTCGTATAGATATAAGTTTCAATTGTATTGCCATTAAGATCAAAAACCTTTTCGCCCCTCTGTATAAACCCACCATTGTTATTCCGGTTTTCAACTATACTTGCCCGAAGCTGCTCATCGATCTCCCTAAAAACAACACTGTTGCTAATGTTGTCATTAGCATCTAAGGCGCTGATTCTTGCTATCTCTTTCTCTTCGGAATAATTGATGCTGAAGAAAGTGGAAGGTCCGGGAGTACCATTTATTATGTTTACCAGCTCAAAGGAAGTGGGCAAATTCAGCTCGTTGTAATCTATATAAAAGATCTCCATGTTGAGCCGGTTGGGATACTTCTCATAACGGGATGACTTTTCCAGCCTCCCCGCCTCATCGGTCTCGTGTATCCAGTAGACAGATTGTGCTGCCGTCCCGCTGTAGTAATGCGAAAACGTTGGCAGAAAACTGCTAAACACAACATCTACAGTGTCATATTCCTCTCCCAAAGTTGCGGCCATATGAGCTGCAGCCTGCTCGGGATACACCACCTGCAGGTCACTGCCTGTCGCAAGATTGATTTTGGCCACCATTTCTCCCAGGAGGCCAACGATGTTTCCCGTAAAATCGATCCCGGTCACCTCTATGGCTGAAATTACTGCAGGGTCTATGTTAATTCCATTAGAAGGATTGGCATCGGAATCAAGGGTTTGTAGAAAAGCTGCAATGTTCTTTACCTCTGCGCTTTCTATACTGGCATCTGCCGTAGTCGCAATGGAAACAGGAGTCATTTCAGCCTCAGCTGCTGCGGTTCCCAGCTCTACGTCCCCAATCGAGAAAGAAATATTTTCCCCTTCATAGTAGAAGAACTCCCCATTTGCATTGGTGGTGCCGTTTTGGGTCGCTGTAGTGTAGGTCAAACCTTCAACTTCCGAATCAAGAAATACTCCTGTTTTAAGTTGTGGTTCTTTAGATTTTGGAGGAACAGGTTCTGTCCCGGAATCTTCGGTAGAACAACTTAATACCGTTAGAGAAAACAGGCTTAAAAGAGCAAATTTAGAAACATTCATCATCACATTCATTGAGAAAAATACCCCGATTAAGGAAAAGGTTGGACAATAAACCAAACTTATATTTAATTGTCTCTCAATACAATACCTATTTGGTGGTATATTTCAATTTTTCTGAGGCTCTTTTCAGAAAAGCTTCATCTGCCCATCTTTATACTGCTCATGAAGATCACAATTGAGCACAGGTCGATGACCTGCAGGCAGGTACTTTTTCCTGGCAATGGCGAACTGCTGCTTCACCTGTTCTGCGAATTCGCCTTCGCCTTTCATTCTGGTTCCAAAACGGCTGTCATTGAGGCTTCCGTTGTGGCACTGGGCGATCTGGTGCAGCACCTTATCTGCCCGGTCTGGCATGGCGGAACGGATCCACTTCGAAAAAACCTCTCCAATAGCACCGTTCAGCCTGACCACCGTATAACCTACACTTGTAGCACCTCTTTCTGAAATTTCCTTTACAAGGGGCAGGATCTCATGGCTATTGATCGAAGGAATAATAGGTGCCATCATCACATTGACGGGAATTCCTTTCTCGCTGAGTTTTTCAATGGTCTGTAGTCTCCGTTTTATGCTGGCGGTTCGTGGCTCCAGCAGCTGCCGGACCTTTTCGTCCAGAGAGGTAATGGACAGATTAACCCGTATAAGATTGTCTTTTGCCAATTCCTCTAAAATGTCAATATCCCGCTGAATTAATGCATTCTTGGTGATGATTCCCACGGGATGCTTGTACTTGAGAAAGAGTTGCAGCAGCTGCCGAGTTATCTCCAGCTTCCTCTCAACAGGTTGGTAACAATCTGTATTTCCCGAAAGTATAATAGGCGCGGCCTTCCAGCTTTTACTCCGCAGCTTTTGCTCCAACAGCTCCACCGCATTTCGCTTCACCAGTATCTTTTGCTCAAAATCGAGACCGGCACCATAGCCCCAATACTCATGTGAGTTGCGGGCGTAGCAGTAGACGCAGCCGTGTTCACAACCCTGGTAAGGATTCAGGGAAAATTCCAGCCCCACATCGGGGCTGGTCACTTTGTTTACAATAGTTTTTGGAAAGGTGTCAATAAATGAAGTTTTAGAGTCTGTTGCCTCTTCTCCTTCTGCGGCACAATAGTTCAGGAAATCATCCCGCATCTCATATGAATGCGTTGCAAACCTATTGGTCACCTGGTGCTGTGCTCCTCTTCCCTTAATGTGCCCGTTCCCCTCCATCGGGAACAAAAATAGGAAATATTCCTTTTAATTGGAAATAATCCAATTATTTCCCGGGAAATTCAGCTTTGCGTTTGTTAAGAAAAGCAGTAGTTCCTTCTTTAAAATCTTCGGTAGCAAAAGAATCTCCAAAAGCTTCAACTTCAACTTCAAAACCGTTCACGCCGGCTTCGTAATTCGCATTGACGGCTCTTATCGCTGCAGAAATAGCAACAGGAGAATTCTTCATGATCTTTTTGGCAATGTCTTCGGCAAATTCTATTAGTTCCTCGGGCGTTGTAACGTGGTTGACCAGGTTATATTCCAAAGCCTGTCGGGCATCGATCATTTTTGCCGTCATGATCATTTCCATTGCACGGCCTTTACCTACCAGCTGTGGCAGACGCTGAGTTCCGCCGTAACCGGGAATGACTCCCAAAGAAACTTCAGGAAGGCCCATCTTCGCATAGTCACTGGCGATGCGGAAGTGTGCTGCCATGGCCAGTTCGAGGCCGCCGCCAAGGGCGAAACCGTTCACTGCTGCAATAACAGGTTTGCTGAAGTTGGCAACATAGTCGAACAGCTTCTCCTGTCCTTCGGCTGCCAGTTTTCGTCCTTCTTCAGCAGAAAAATCTGCAAATTCACTGATGTCGGCACCTGCAACAAAGGCCTTTTCTCCGGTTCCGGTAAGGATGACCACCTTCACCTCGCTGTCTTCCCTTACTTCAGCAAAAGCCTCATGCAGCTCCTGGATGGTATCCCTGTTAAGAGCGTTGAGCTTTTTTGGTCGGTCTATACTGATGTAGGCAATGCCTTCATTTACTTCGAGTAGTATGTTTTCAAATTTCATAGTGAGTTATTTTGGAAAATGCACCTTAAAGATAGTGCCTTTATTCAATTTAGAGGTAAAACCTATGCTGCCGTTGCAGCTCTCGACGATATTTTTCACCATGGCCAGGCCAAGGCCCATACCGCTTGATTTGGTTGTGAACTTAGGTTCAAAGATCTTGTCTTTGTTCTCTTCAGAAATTCCCATTCCGTTGTCAGACACCGTAAGGCAGGCGCGGTTCTCCTCTTCGGTCACCGCTACAAGAATGGTAGGATTTTCCGCCTCACCAACTGCCTGAATCGCGTTTTTCACAAGGTTGGTTACCACCCTTATCAACTGCGTACGGTCGAATTTGGCAAGGATCTCCTCTTTTTCTGCGGAAAAAAGGATATAATCCTCGTTGAAAATATCCAGGGCCAGTTTTACTATTTTTGGAACATTAAGTGTTTCATTTTGCTGCGCCGGCATCTTGGCAAAATTGGAAAAAGCCGAAGCAATTGAGCTCATAGTGTCGATCTGGTTGATCAAAGTATTGCTGAACTCGTTCACTTTCTTCGTCATCTCGGGATCGTTGGGATCGAACTTCCGCTGGAAATTCTGAACGCTGAGCCTCATCGGCGTCAACGGATTCTTGATCTCGTGCGCCACCTGTTTAGCCATCTCGCGCCAGGCCTGCTCCCTCTCGGAAGTCGCCAGCTTCACAGCACTTTCCTCCAGCTCATCTATCATAGAGTTGTAGGCGCTCACCAGGGTGAAGATCTCCTCACTCACATTACCTATCTCGATCTTCTGGTTGCGCTTATCCAGCCGCGTCTGGTTGATCTTTTCTGAAATGGTCTTAAGGCTGCGCGTGATGTATTTTGAGAGAAAATAAGCCAGAACGATGGCCAGGACCAGCATGAAAAGATAAACTTCGGTTAGCCTCACCAGGAAATTGTGCAGGTCTTTTGTAATAAAATAATCATCCTCGAGATAAGGAATATTAAGGATCGCCAGCGGCTTGAATTTATTATCGGTAATATAGGTGTAGGACGACTGGAATTTTTTGTCGCCTTTTCGGGTATGCCGAAGCACCCGTTTTGTGGAGGAGGAACTCAGTTTGTCCAGGATCTTGTGATCCAGCTGAAGATCTGTCGTATCTCTAAAAAAGGACTGGTTAGATTTGAGGATCATGTCCCCGTCAAGGCTGTAAATGTTCAGCGGCATGTTGTGCACCTGCGAGATCTCGTTGATCTTGTTTCGCTCCTTCAGGATAAGCGTGATATTTTCCTCGCTCACCTCGTAGGTAGTGCTTTCAATGACGAACTTGATGTTCTCACGAATAGCTTCCTCTTTGCGCTCAAGACGGTCGCGGTGATATTCCTGCGCCTCTTCTTTGTACTGGAAAATGGTTATCCCTCCAATAAGAATTGAAGCCAGCAGCACCAGCAGGATCATGGAAAGGAAAATTCTAGTACGTAAAGAAAACTGCAAAAGCCTCATTTATTCTTTGTTTCGCCTCAAAATACAATTATTAAACCATTTTTAAAGCTCAGGATTTTTCTTTCGCAGGCGCTTGTAAACTCTCACACCCAGCATCAACAAACCCGCCAGCACAAAAATGCCTATTACGCCATAGATCCAGTTGAAGGCATTTTTCAGGATCACAAGGAAAACCACGGCAAACAATATGAGCGTGGAAACCTCGTTCCACAAACGCATTTGGGTTGAAGACCACTTAAAAATGTCATTTTGGAGCTCCTTAAAGATCAGGTGGCATTTCCAGTGATAGAGATAAAGCAGCAGCACAAATGCCAGTTTGACCTGCATCCAGTCCTGCTTCAGCCAAAATGGGTTCAAAAACAACAGCCAAAAAGCAAACAAACTCGCGAGTATAGCCGAAGGCCAGGTAATGATATACCAGAGCCGTTTGGTCATCAACTTTAATTGGGTTCCTAAAATGCCTTTTTCGGGCTCGGGTTTTTCTGAAGCTTCAATATGGTAGATGAAAAGGCGTGGGATATAAAAAAGTCCTGCAAACCAGGTGATGACAAAAATGAGATGCAGGGATTTGATGTAGTTGTAGTATTCCAAGATCAGAAAATTAACTAAGACAAAAAAGCGGAAAATTCCTCTCAAAAATGCCTTTTTTGGCACCTCTTCTGCAGAAGTATTTCAGCTATTACCGCTATATTTCCTACAAATATAGACTTTTTAGGGTTTCAATTTTGGATTCCTGTAGGTGTTAAAAACGGAATGGACAATGACTTGATCTGTCGAGAGAGAAAAAATGATCATAAAAGGAAATCTTTTCAAAACTGCTCTTCTGAACCCGATTTTGAAGTTGTGAGATTTCGGAAACTGGAGAGGATCTTCAATAATTCATTTCAATTCATTTTCAACTGCGATCAAAAACTCCTCTCCCAAGCCCGGACGGCGGCTTTCATACCAATTAATGGCTTCAAAAATTTCATTTCTGGCACGGCTTAGAAGGATGTAATCAAAAGCCATACTTGGTTTTGATCTCCTTTCTTAGATCTTCCCATAAAATTCCTTTGATTTCGCCTCTCTTGTATTTTTCGGATTCCTCCTCAAGTTGACGATAGAAGCTTTCAGGAACAGGATCAGCTTCTTTGAAATAATTTTCTCCCGGTTCTCCAGCTTGGTGATCTTTCAGCAGAATCTCTTTCACCTGCTCAAGGATGGCTGAATCATCACAGTTAATAATCGCCTCCAAAAGCTTTATTTTAAGATGGTCCCTTTCCATATGCTAAATATAGTGAAAAGCAGCCTTCTTGAGGTCTCAGAAAAGACAAACTAGCAATCACTTCTATAAGGTAACTATGCGTTTACAGGCTGCGTCGCCCACTCATCAACCCATCTTGCCAG
>JBAVJB010000103.1:0-24253 GCA_049687495.1 Salinimicrobium sp. | reverse complement strand
CCCTTCAGTTTTTTTGCGAAGGCTTTACCCATGTTTCCGTAGCCGATGATTCCCACGGTCTTGCCTTCCAGCTCTACTCCCCGGTTTTCTTCCCGCAGCCAATGCCCTTCCCTCACCTGCCGGTCTGCCTGGTTGAGTTTGTTAAACAGAGAGAGCAACATGCCCAGCGCATGTTCCCCAACGGCATTGCGATTGCCTTCGGGAGCTGAGAACAATTTAATGCCTTTCTTCTCGGCGTATTCCACATCTATACTCTCCAACCCCGCACCCACGCGGGCGATAAATTTGAGATGTGGCACTGCATCTATAAAATTCCTGTCAATCTTAAACCGGCTCCTGATCACGATGCCGTCATACAGCTGCTCATTCTCCAGGATCTCCTCCTTACTTTGATTGTAAGCTTCAATGTTGGTATGCCCGGCAGCCTCCAATTGTTTTATGAGAGTAGGATGATTGCTATCGGCGTGCAGAATGATCATAAAAAATCAAATTTTTGGATAGTCAGATTGGGTAAGGCTGTCCCGCACATCACCGGTGTGTTTGGTGCTCAATTTTTCGAACAACATGATGTGCACCTCTTCTCCATTTTCGGTTTTAGGACAATGTTTTACACCTTTTGGTACAATAATAATTTCTCCTTCTTTTACAGTTTCGGTACGGTCCTCGAACTGCAAATACAAAGTTCCTTTAAGCACCTGGAAAAGCTCATCTTCCTCGTCATGCTGGTGCCATACAAATTCATCTTTCACCTTTGCCAGCAGCACCTGCATATCGTTCACAATCCCAATCTGCCGCGGGTGCCAATGGTTGCTGAATTTGGTTAATTTCTCCTTTGGATCTATTGCCTTCATAAAATGACATTTTTGACACCTCTTTGATCGAGGTTGTTATAAAAATAAAAAGTGGGGCAGGGATTGTAGCGGCATCCCCCGATTTTTTGGGGATATAGCGAAAAGCCTGCCGGCAGGCAGGCCCGGTGCGCAGCAGCCCCCATAAGTCAAAATCCTAAGATCCACTTAGCAATGCTAAAGTAGATCAGGATTCCGCAGATATCATTACTGGTAGTGATAAACGGCCCGGTTGCCATCGCGGGATCAATTCCGAATTTATCCAGGATGATCGGCACAAAAGTACCTATGAGCGAGGCGATGATGATCACCGAGATCAACGAAATGCCCACTGTAAGGCCAAACCAAAAGTCGAAGCCCAGCAGGAATTTTCCTCCAACAATAAGCAGCAGCGCAAGTGCGGCACCGTTCAGCAAACTCAACAGAACCTCCTTAAAAAGCCGCTGCAGCAAAGAACCACTAAGGCTTTGGTTTGCCAGACCCTGCAGTACAATGGCTGAGGATTGCACGCCCACATTTCCCGCCATTGCAGCAATAAGTGGTACAAAAAAGAATAATGCCGCGTGATTTGCCATCGCATCGCTAAAAGTACCCAGTACCGTTACACTCACAAATCCTCCCAAAAGCGCGAGAATAAGCCAGGGTAACCGGGCGCGGGTAAGCCTGAGAATCGAGTCATCTGCCTCAACATCTTCAGAAATACCTGCCGCCATCTGGTAATCTTTTTCGGCCTCATCACGAATATAATCCACGATATCATCAATGGTGACGCGGCCTACCAGCCTGCCCATCTCATCTACCACGGGAATGGCCTCCAGGTCATATTTTTGCATGATCCTCGCCACTTCGTCGCCCTTGGTGTGCACGTTCACGTAATCCACCTTTGGAATGTAAACATCGCTGATATTCGCCTTGCTTGATGCTGTGAGCAGATCTTTTAAAGAAAGTCTTCCCTTGAGTTTTCCGCGGTTATCTACCACATAAATAGAATGCACGCGGGTCACATTTTCGGCCTGGGCACGCATCTCGGTCATGCAACCGGTCACACTCCAGTTCTCGTTGACCTTCACCAGCTCCTTCGCCATCAATCCCCCGGCCGAATTTTCGTCATAGCGCAGCAGCTCCACGATATGTTCGGCGTGCTCTTCGTCGATGATCTCGCCAATTACCTCCTGCTTTCTTTCTTCGGAAAGTTCGGCGATAATATCGGCGGCATCATCGGTATCCATATTCTCGAGCTCTTCGGCGATCTCTTTGGCCGAAAGGTTATCGAGAATTCGCTCCCGCACGTCTTCCTCCAGCTCCATAAGGGCTTCAGAAGTTTTTGTGCTGTCGAGTAATTTTATAATATAAGTCGCCTGGTCAAGCTCAAGCTCGTCAATGATCTCGGCAATGTCGGCATGGTGTACCTCCTCGAGTTGATGCAATAGTTCATCATCCTTATGCTCTTCGATAAGGTGCTGAATTTGCTCGATATATTCTTCGTTAATCTCGAACTGCATGAGGCTCAATAATTTGGGTGAGTTCCACAAATTGGCCAAAGCTCAGCTGCTCCGGCCGCTGCCCAAAGATACTATCTTCTTTGATATCATCGGGCAGATCAAAGATCTTAAGACTGTTGCGCAGCGTTTTTCGGCGTTGCTGAAATGCGGTTTTCACCACCCTGAAGAACAGCTTCTCATTACATGCAAGTGAAAAATCTTCTTTTCGGGTGAGCCTCAAAACTCCGCTGTCCACCTTCGGCGGCGGATTAAATACACTCGGCGGCACGGTGAACAAGTAATCGGCTTCATAATAGGCCTGCACCAGCACCGAAAGTATTCCGTAGGTCTTGCTGCCGGCTTTTTCGCAAATGCGCTGCGCCACTTCCTTTTGGAACATGCCCGAAAATTCAGGGATAAAATTCCGCAGTTCCAGCATTTTGAAGACGATCTGGGTCGAAATATTATAGGGGAAGTTACCAATGATGGCGAATTCTTCCTTGCCAAAAATGTCACTCAGGTCATGCTTTAAAAAATCTTTCTCGTGGATCTTTCCCTGGAGGGCGGGATAGTGTTCAGTAAGATAGGCCACACTTTCGGTGTCGATCTCGATCACATGCACATCTGTCGGCTTCTGAAGCAAATATTTTGTGAGTACACCCATTCCCGGGCCAATTTCAAGCACATGTCTATAGCCGCTGTAAGAAAGCGTGTCGGCTATTTTGGAAGCCACATTCTCGTCTTTCAAAAAATGCTGTCCCAGGTGCTTCTTCGCCTTTACAAGGCCTTCGGCAGTCTCGTTTTTATCGCGCTGGGTCCTGTTTGAATATTTACTTCGGAATTTTTTGCTCATGTAGTTCTTTCTGAAGATTACTGCTCGCTAATCACTTCCAGCTCTGTCCTGAAGGCGACGAATTTTCCTTCAAAAGGCTTTGTTTTGCTCCTCAATTCCTCTGCGTTCTCCTCATAGTAACGCTTCAGCATCTCTTTGTTTTTGGCCGTGTATTGCACAGAATACGTAATGCCGCCCATTTCCTCGTTCACCAGCACTTTTGTCATGAGGGCTTTGATGAACTTCCCGGTCTTGAGCATATCGGGAATATGTTCTTTTTTCATCCACTCCACCCAGTCGTCGTGGACATCTTCCTGAATATTTACAGTAACATTATAGATATACATAAGATTATGATTGTGCTTCCCAAAAAACCCGGGAAATTTGCCATTTTTGAATAGCTACTCCAGCTCGTCGCCGCGTAGCCGCCTGAATTTCTTTCGGGCATCGACAAAGTAAATACTATCGGCGTAATTAAAGACAATTTTTTCATAAAAGTCCTGCGCTTTTTCAGGCTGCTGCAGCTCATTGGCATAGAGTTCGGCTAAAAGATAGTGCGCATTATCGGCTAAAACGCCGTCTTTATAGTTTGCAATAATGCTCAAATAATTGGCCTCGGCCTTTTCATATTCTTCCTGATCTTCGTACAGCTGCGCCTGCTTAAGCAGCGCATCGTCTTCGATCTTCTCTCCTTTGTGCTCCTGCAACAACTTACTCAAAAGCTCAATGGCTGCTTCTTCTTTTTTCTGAAAAGCCAACAGGTCTGCTCTTGCGTACTGCTTTAAAGCGGTTTGAGTGGAGTCTTCCAGGGAATTTTCGCTGATAAGCAAACTTAGCTCCATGGCGTCGTTAGCGATCAACTGCGAGGTCGCCGATTTCAACACGTCCAGCTGTATGCCCGCCCATTTGAAGTCGCCCTTGTAGTAGCTTGTCTTCGCCACCTTAAACCGCGCCATCTGCGCGATCACGTCATTCTCTACCAGGTTTTGCACCTGGGTGTAGTAAATGAGTGCCTGGTTGAATTTCTCATCCAGCACAAGAATGTCCGAAAGTGCCATTTTTACCGCTGCCTGTTCAAATTTCTTAAGATCCTTGTCCAGAAAACCTTTAAGAACGGCTTCGGCTTTATCTGTTTTGCCTTCGTTAAATGCCAGGAAATTGGCATAATCTATTTGTAAAGAGAGTGTAATTAGCCCGTTGCCATAGATCGCAAAAAGCTGTTCGTATGCAGTCTCTATCTCGGGATATTTTTTCTTCGGAAGCGTCTCCTGCAGGATCTTCAGCCTTAACTGTTCTGCCTGCAACTTTACCTCCTCCTGCCGGGCTTCGGCAATTACAAAATCCAGCAGCTCCAGGGCTGTCTCCTGTTCCCCTTCTTCCTTTGAAAGAAGGGTTAGCCGCATGATCTGCCCCAGCCCCTGGTTTTCGCGGCGGTAGATCGCCTTCTCCTGTAAAAAGGCTTTTTTGAACTCCTTTTGCTGCACAAAAAGCCAACTCAACATTTGATTGAACAGGATATTCTGATCTTCCTGTAGCTTTTTAAGCAGCAGTTTTCTAAAGATGATGTTGGCTTCATTGGCAGGATCATCTGTGATGAACTGCCCGTAAATTCGGCTCACCGCCGGCAAAAGATCGGGGTTTGTGCCAATGACGTCAATATAATTGCTGAACATTTTCTCGATCTCGCCCTGCTCCCCGTAAAGCCGCGCCAGCTGAATATAATATTGAGCATCTGAATTCATTTTCATCCCCAGCTCGTAGGCCTTCACAGCATTGTCTAGCAGGCTGTATTTCTCGAAGGTACGGGCAATGGAAAAGGCATAATTGGGCCTGGATTCTATGGCGCTTAGCGCCTCATCGTAAAAGCGTTCGGCCTCTTCTTTTTTGTCCTGCAGCTGATAGTTATAACCTACTTCGACCAGGTAATGCGGTGCATTGGCAGTAGTATTTACCTTTTCCTTCAGCAGTTTTTCGGCCTGTTTGTATTTCTCAAGTTGCTGATAGGTGCTAATGAGGCCCATAAAAAAAGAAGGATTTCCCGGCTCCTGTTCCACCAACTTCTCGTAGATATTCTCTGCCTTTTCAAATTCTCCTTTTTCAAAATAATTCCTTGCCAATTGTTCACTCTGTGAAAAACCGGCAAAACTGAAAAGGAAAAAACATAACAAGAGGTAGAGGCTGCGCATCCAACTATTTTTTATAAAGATAAGAAAATGACGCTTTTATTTTTAAAAAAGAAGATCCCCCGCCTGTTGGGACGGGGGATCAAAAATGTCATTTTTGAGACCTCTTAGTCTATGATGCTAAAGCCGGTATAAGGGATCAACACTTCAGGCACCTTAATACCTTCGGGAGTTTGATAATTCTCCAGGATTCCGGCCAAAACCCTCGGAAGCGCCAATGCACTGCCGTTAAGGGTGTGAGCCAGCTGTTTTTTACCATCGGCAGATTTATAACGCAGCTTCAGGCGATTGGCCTGGAAGGTTTCAAAGTTAGAAACCGAACTGATCTCCAGCCAGCGATCCTGCGCAGTTGAGAACACCTCAAAGTCATAGGTAAGCGCCGAGGTGAAACCGAGGTCGCCACCGCAAAGCCTTAAGATCCTGTAAGGCAATTTCAGCTCGCGTAGAATATCTTTCACCTGCTCTACCATTTGATCAAGCGCGGCATAAGAATTTTCTGGTTTTTCGATTCTCACGATCTCTACCTTATCGAACTGATGCAACCTGTTCAACCCACGTACGTGAGCCCCGTAAGAACCGGCCTCTCTCCTGAAACACGGGGTGTAGCCGGTGCAGGCGATGGGCAGGTCTTTTTCAGAAAGCATTTCGTCCCTAAACATGTTGGTCACAGGAACTTCGGCGGTTGGGATAAGGTAAAGATTGTCTTCAGTAACGTGGTACATCTGGCCTTCTTTATCGGGCAACTGTCCTGTACCGTAACCTGAAGCTTCGTTCACCATCAACGGCATCTGGAATTCGGTATAGCCGGCGGCCACGTTCTTGTCCAGGAAGTAAGAGATCAACGCGCGTTGCAGGCGAGCTCCTTTGCCTTTATAGACCGGAAACCCGGCGCCGGTGATCTTGTTCCCCAGCTCAAAATCAATGATGTCGTATTTCTTAGCCAGCTCCCAGTGCGGCAAAGATCCTTCCGCAAGCGCAGGCACATCTCCTTCTTTGAAAACCTCAAGGTTATCTTCTTCAGAAGTTCCTGCAGGAACTATGTCATTAGGTACGTTGGGAATATTGTAAAGCTGCCTGTTGAGCGCAGCAGTGGTTTCGGCAAGTTTTTCAGCAAGGGCTTTTGTAGACTCCTTTAATTCTGAACTCTGCTCCTTAAGGCGATTGGCTTTTTGGTGCTCGCCGGTCTTAAAAAGCATGCCGATCTCTCTTGACAACCTGTTGGATTCGGCCAGTTGCTCATCCAGTTCTGCCTGGGTGGAACGGCGCGTTTCATCCAGTTCCAGCACTTCGGAAAAAATTTGTTCGGCATCAAAATTTCGCTTTTTTAAGGCCGCGAGATATGCCTCTTTATTCGCCCGAATATTGGCTACCTGTAACATAGTTGTCGTTTTTGAAGATTATCTGAACAAAATTTTCAGCTCAGGGAACAAAAGTAAAAAATCTAGTCTTTTGGAGAGGGTAAAATCCACGGGGAATGGCTAAAATGTCGCCATTTTTCGGCTGCGAGGTCAACCGAAGGGTCTATAAAGCGCTCATAAGAGGAACCGTTAACGCTAACTTTACTGTCTACATAGATCTCCACATCGTGGCCTTTTTCGGCAAACTCATTCTTCAACCGCTGCGCGAACTGCCAAATGAGATCGGGCTTTGAAGGCAGGGCAAAGGATTGTTTATGGGAGAGGTATTTTGAATTCTGAATAAAGAGCGTGTCGCCGGGATGTTCCTTATTCACCACCTTATATTGGATCCTGCCCGATTTCGACCTCAGCATCATGCGCCAGCTTAGGCGGTGACCTTCTTCGGTCCACAGCACGTCGTCCTGAAAGAACCAGTGCCGCAGCGGCAAAGAGAGCTGCACCAGGAACCAGAGGCCAAAGGCCCACAGCAAAGGCTTCCGGTAAGACGGAACAATAATTTCATGAGCATCGTAAAATGGCTTTTTCCAGAGGAAATACCTGTTGATCTTTTCCGAAGGAAAAAAGAAAAGGATGAAAGCCAGCGAGAGGTAAGGGAAAATACCGATGTGAAAAATGAAGCTGTTGAAAAGGTGGAAAAATATGGCTGCCAAAAATGCGAAAAAACGGGTTCTTTTCCACAGCAGCAAAGGCACGATCAACAGGTCAAAAAGAATTCCGAAGTAAGCGATTACATACTTCACCCATTCCAGCTGCAGAAAATCTCCGATCAACCAGTAATCCTTGCGGGAAGCCATAAGCAAGCCGGGCAAAGTCCCGTCCAGCCAGTCTGGATACAATTTTGCTATGGAAGCATAGGTGTAGACCAGCCACATTTGCAGCACCAGCAGCAGCCACACCCAGCGCGGCATGCTGATCTTTTTTAGCTTTGGGTTGAGCTTTGTATCAATGGATGCGTAGCGATGTGCCGGCACAAAGATCATGAGAAAGCACAGCAGCATCAATAAATAGTAGTGGTTGTTGTAGGAAGACTTTTGCATAAGGTAAACACCCGCCCACATGATCGTATACAGGCTCATGCTTAGCCGATACCGAAAGCCTGCCGCAACAAAGACTCCCAATACGCCAAGAACGGCGTAATACCAGATCATGCCATTGCCGGGCAGTGGCTGCAAAAATTCAAAGCCAATAAAGTTAAAGGTGAAATTAGGCTTGATAAGGGCCCTGTTTACCCAGCCGGTAAAAATGCCCCCAACAGCCTCAGCCGCAATTAAGATCCCGAAGAGGATCCTAAACACCACCAGGGCAGAATTGTCAATGCGGGTGAAAAGCCATTTATTCAGCATAGTTATCGAGGATATACTGCCTGCTAAAGGCCTCATCCTGCTTCATGGCGATCTTTAGGCCTTCAATGCTGTCAAATTTCTTCTCATCCCTAATGCGGGTGAGCATTTCAATGCTCAGGTATCTTCCGTAAAGATCCATCTCAAGGTCGAAAAAGTGGGTTTCTATGGTCTTTTCTGTCCCACCAACGGTAGGATTGGTGCCAATATTCATCATCCCAAACACGGTCACCTCCTCTATTTGTGTACGAACCACGTAAACGCCGTTCTTCGGGATAAGCTTATATTCTTCCTCAATGTGCAGGTTAGCAGTTGGATACAACAACTCTTTCCCAAGACCTTTACCTCTTACCACGGTACCGGCCAAAGCAAATGGATAACTCAAGTAGCGATTAGCCAGCTCAACTTTCCCCTCTAAAAGAGCATTCCTGATCTTTGTTGAACTTACCGCAACCTCTTCGATATCCTGCTCGGAAATTTCTTCAACGTCAAAACCGTACTCGATCCCGAATTTTCGCAGGTCGTTAATATCGGCAGTGCGGTTGCGGCCAAACCTGTGATCATAGCCAATAATGACCTTTTTGGCCCGTAACTTATTGACCAGGATGTCCCGTACAAATTCGCGAGCGCTAAGCCTGGAGAATTGCTGCGTGAAAGGGTGTATGATGAGATGGTCAACCCCTGTTTTTTCAAGGATCTCCTTTCGCTCTTTAATGGTGTTGATCAACTTGATACTTGAGTCTTTTTGAAGCACCATTCGCGGGTGCGGAAAAAAGGTAAGAATAGCCGATTCTAAATTACTGGCTTTGGCAGTATTGACCAGCCTCTCAATGATCTTTTGATGGCCCACGTGCACCCCGTCAAAGGTTCCTATGGTCACTACGGTATGATGCTCACTATGAAAAGCGTTGGCTCCTTTGTGTTCTTTCAAGATGTCAGCCTATTTTCCGTTAAAGGTATTCATTGTATTATTAATTCCCGCGGTGCCAAAAGATTTTATCACTTCCACGGACTTCTTCAGGCGTTCGGGCAGCTTCTTTAGCTCCTCCTCTTCCCACTCGCCCAGCACGTAATCTACCTGCCGGCCTTTTGTGAACTCGTCACTTATTCCGAAACGAAAACGGTTGTACTTAGTGGTGTTGAGCTGCGCCTGAATGTCTTTTAAACCATTGTGGCCGCCGTCGCTGCCTTTGGTCTTGACGCGAATGCTCCCGAAGGGTAAATTAAGATCATCTGTGATCACCAGCAGGTTCTCCAGCGGCACCTTCTCCTTTTGCAGCCAATAATTCACAGCCTTTCCGCTAAGATTCATAAAAGTGGAAGGCTTCAGCAGGATGAAAGTCCTGCCTTTGAATTTATAGGTAGCAACATCGCCCAGTTTCTGGGTTTCAAAAGTAAAGTCTTCCTCGGCTGCCAGTTCGTCCAGCACCTGGAAACCTATATTATGTCGCGTGTTATGATATTTTGGACCAATGTTACCAAGTCCAACGATAAGAAACTTCTTCATAGGGGGAATTTCTTCTTTTTTTTGCTTACCAATGAGTCTTCCGAAGAAAGAAAGCATAGTTTCGTTTTGGTAAAAATAAAAAAGCATCCCGAAATCGGGATGCTTTTATGATTGAAAACTAAGCTAGGCTTATTCGTTTTCGTTCTCTTTAACTTCAGTTGCCGGTACTTCATCAGCTCCTTCTTCCACTTCGTCTTCCTCTTCATCAAGAGCAACAACGTTACGGGAAGTTCTAACCTGGCAAACAACAGTGTTATCTGGGTGCATGATCTTGTAGTCATCGCTCTTAAGAGCAGTAACATAAAGTTTGTTACCAATCTTAAGCGGAGTAACATCAGCCTCGATAAAGTCAGGAAGGTTTCCTGGAAGGCCTTTTACTCTCATACGACGAAGGTTGAATCTCAATACCCCACCGTTCTTAACACCGCGAGGAACTCCTGTAGTGTGAACCGGAATTTCCATTGAGATCTCTTTGTCTTCAAAGATCTCGTAGAAATCAATGTGCAAAATAGCATCGGTTACAGGGTGGAACTGGATGTCCTGAAGAACAGCATTGTACTTCGATCCATCTTTCAATTCAATAACCACAGTATGTACATCTGGAGTGTACACCAGGTCTTTAAAGGCAATCTCGTCTGCTGCAAAGTGTAATGGCTGATCTCCCCCGTATAGTACGCAAGGAACCTGTCCAGCATTACGTAAGGCTTTTGTAGCTTTCTTGCCTACGCTTTCTCTTTTAGATCCGTTGATCGTAATTGATTTCATTGTAAAAAATTTTAGGCTGCAAAAGTAATCTCTTTTTCTTAAGTATTAAAACTTACAGCCTAAATATTTCTACTGAAAATCAAGCGATTCCCTTTCGGAAAAATTACTTCGGAAAATTACTGCTCAAAAATGACATTTTTGACACCTTTTCCTACTTCTAACTTCTACCTTCTAAAATCGAACTTCATATTTACATGATGAATTTTGAGCTAATGGACCTGTTGTTGTGCACCCTTTTCATCACATCGGCAAAAAGGTCGCTGCAGGTAACCACTCTAATTTTTTTGCTCTGCTTTTTCAGCGGAATAGAATCGGTCACGATCAACTCCAACAGTTTAGAATTTTCTATGCGCTCGTAAGCTTCCCCGGAAAGTACCGGATGAGTACAAATAGCTCTTACGCTTTTGGCTCCGCGTTCCATCATCACATCGGCAGCCTTTGTAAGTGTACCGGCGGTATCTACCATGTCATCTACCAAAACCACATTTTTGCCCTCTACATTCCCGATCAATTCCATGTGTGAGATCACATTAGCCTTGGCGCGTTGCTTGTAACAGATCACCACATCGCTTTCCATGGTTTTGGAATAGGCGTATGCTCTTTTTGATCCGCCCATATCAGGCGATGCTATTGTAAGGTTTTCGAGTTCAAGACCTCGCAGGTAAGGCAGGAAAACGGTGGAAGCAAACAGATGATCCACTGGTTTTTCAAAAAAGCCCTGGATCTGGTCTGCATGAAGGTCCATGGTAATGATCCTTGTGGCACCGGCAGTTTCGAGCATCTTTGCGATCAACTTGGCAGCGATAGGAACACGGGGTTTGTCTTTCCTGTCCTGTCTTGCCCAGCCATAATAAGGAATGACTGCAGTAATATGCCTTGCCGAAGCTCGTTTTGCGGCATCCAGCATTAGAAGCAATTCCATAAGGTGATCTGATCCCGGATGTGTAGAACCAATGATAAAAACCCTCGAACCACGTACAGATTCTTCAAAAGACGGCTGGAATTCGCCGTCACTATAGGTGGAAGTGATGACATTTCCCAGCTTGGTCCCGTAGGATTCGGCTATTTTTTCAGCGAGGTCCCTGCTCTGGGTGCAGGAAAAAACTTTGGCTTCGGTGATTACTTCAGACATTTGTTGTGTGTTTGTGTTTGCGTTGTGGGATACAAATTTAGAAATTAATTCGTTCTAACAGGCTTATCCTGCCGCCTTTCTGCCCAACCGGCTTCCCGGAAAAAACTTGATTTAAGCATGGAAATTTTCAGGAAATAAAAGTTTGGAAAATAGAAAAAATTCATACTTTTGCCGTCCACTTTTGCTCTATTGGCTTTTACCAATAGGCAGAGCGAAACTGAGGAAACTCAGAGATTCGAAATAATGCTCGAGTGGCGGAATTGGTAGACGCGCTGGATTCAAAATCCAGTGACTTCGGTCGTGTGGGTTCGATTCCCACCTCGAGTACTTTTAAAACCCTTGAAGATCTTCAAGGGTTTTTTTATTGCTTTTTTTCCCAGCTATATTCACGTCTGTTTTAATTTTAACATCTTGTTAACCAGAATTATACGATCTCCCCTCCAGCTTCAGCAGATTTTTCTTTAACTTAGCTTGTTACTCATTCATCGTTATCTCCCCCCATTAAATTTTAGTGCTATGAGAGACGATACTTTCATTAAGATCATTCAATTCCTTTTTCTCCTCAGCAGTGTGCTGCTGGTCATCTTCATTGTTGCAAGGATGACCTCCTAAAATGTCATTTTTGACACTTATTTTTTCTTTGACGGGCCCACTCCGGCCGACACCTATTCATGCCGCTTTGCAAATTTCTCAAGATGTTGTAATTTCGGCGCTTATCACGAAAGACTATGTCAGAGTTTTGGTTATATTTTAAATTGGGGCTTGAGCATGTATTGGACTGGAATGCCTACGACCATATCCTTTTCCTGGTTGCACTGGTCGCCTCCTACACCTTCTTGGGCTGGAAAAGGGTATTTTGGCTGGTGTCCACTTTTACCCTGGGACATACTATTTCGCTCTTCCTTTCGGTCTACAACATCGTCATTGTCAACACAAAATGGGTGGAGTTCTTGATTCCAATCACCATTCTGGTTACCGCTGTGTATGACATTGCCACTTCAAAAAAGAAAGAGAACACGAAGAACATAAGCCTGCTCTATTTTACAACAGCTTTCTTTGGAGTCATTCACGGCCTCGGATTTTCAACCTATTTTAAAATGATCGCAGGCAGCGGTGAGAATAAACTGCTCCCGCTGCTGGAATTTGCTTTAGGTATTGAAACCGCACAGGTGATCGTCGTGCTTACTGTTCTTATCCTTGCCTTTCTCTTCCAGAATGTGCTGCAAGTGTCCCGGCGTGACTGGATCCTTGTCATTTCTTCTATAGTCATAGGAATAATTTTGCCTATTTTAAGAGATAATTATCTGGCACTTTGATACATTTAACCTCTTGTAGTTTATCCCCCCAATCTTTTAAGCGCGGCTAGTGCTTCGCTTAATGCAGTTCTAAACAAATGCAGAAAAAGAAGCAATTAAAGTTTGATAAAGCATACTTAAGGATCGCCCGGGAATGGAGCAAACTTTCCCACTGCAGCCGCAAGCAGGTTGGCGCACTTATTGTGAAAGATAGAATGATTATTTCCGACGGATATAACGGTACCCCCACCGGTTTTGAAAATCCGTGTGAAGATGAAGAAGGATATACCAAATGGTATGTGCTGCATGCCGAGGCCAATGCCATCTTGAAAGTGGCGGGTTCGACGCAGTCCTGCGAAGGAGCAACCTTATATATTACCATGTCCCCCTGCAAGGAATGCAGCAAATTGATCCACCAGTCCGGAATAAAAAGGCTGGTTTACCACATAGATTACAAAGATTGTTCGGGACTTGATTTTCTTGAAAAGGCCGGTGTCGAACTACAACAGATAACAGATTTGGACGATTGAAAGGAACATCTAAAATATACCTGCCACTCCTCTTAGGATTTGCCTGCGCCATAGGCGTACTAATTGGTGCTGCGCTTGATTTTGCCGATTACAGCTCCTCTTCCCTGCTCTCCAGCAACAAGGAAAAAGAAAAACTCGCCCGCCTCATTGACTACATCGAATACGAATATGTGGATGAAGTCGATATGGACAGCATTGTCGAGGTTACGGTCAACGACATTTTAAAAGACCTCGATCCGCATTCCGTATACATTCCGCAGGATGAATATGCCAACATCAGCGCCAGCATGAAAGGTGATTTTGTGGGTATTGGCGTCAGTTTTTACAACGTTAACGATACAATTGCTGTCATTCAAGCTTTGGAAGGCGGCCCCAGCGAAAAAGTAGGTATTCAGGGTGGAGACAGAATACTTTACGCGAACGGGGAAAAACTGTTCAATAAGAACATCAGCAATGGTTCGGTTACCGAGCATTTAAAAGGTGAAGAGAACTCCAGGGTTGCCTTAAAAGTATATCGCAAAGGCGAACCTCAATTGCTTGAATTTAACGTACGCCGCGGAAAAGTTCCCCTCAAAAGTGTGGATGCCGCATATATGTTGACCGATGAGCTGGGATACATCAAGATCAACAGGTTTGCAGAATCTACTTACAAAGAATTTAAAGAGAATCTGCTCAAGCTGAAGAAACAGGGCGCGAAACAGATCGCTCTTGACCTGCGGAATAATCCCGGAGGTTATTTAGCCGAAGCCACTCAAATTGTCGATGAGTTTTTGCCAGATGATAAACTGGTGCTCATCACCAGGAATAAAAAAGGTGCTGTAGAAAAAACTTACGCCACCGAAGAAGGCAACTTTGAAAACGGAAGACTCTATGTTCTCATCAATGAAAATTCTGCCTCGGCAAGTGAGATCCTTGCAGGAGCCCTTCAGGATAATGATAAAGGTACAATCGTAGGCCGCCGGTCTTATGGGAAAGGACTTGTTCAGCGCGAAATGTCCCTTGGCGACGGCAGCGCGGTAAGACTTACCATCGCCAGGTATTACACGCCTACGGGTCGCTCCATTCAGAAGCCTTATAACCACGGGAATGAAGAATACTTCAACGATTACCTCAACCGGTATAAGAACGGCGAACTGGTAAGCGCAGATAGTATTAGTGTGGCAGATTCTCTAAAATATGTCACTCCCGGCGGAAAAGTGGTTTACGGCGGCGGCGGAATTATTCCCGATGTTTTTGTGCCCAAGGACACCAGTTTTGAAAAGGAAGGTCTTAACCTGTTGCTGCACAACGGTTATATGGACAAGTTCATTTTCGAAGTTCTGGAAAGCAACAGGGAGTACTACAATAATTTGAGCTTTGATCTATTCAGAAAAAAAGATCTTATTGATGAGGATATTCTTAGACAGTTCAAAGCTTTCATGAGAAGAGAAAACTTTAACCTGCAGATCTCTGATTATAAACCTGTATTAAAACGCTACCTAAAAGCCACTATGGCGAGGCAGCTCTTTGGAAGCAACGAGTTCGAACAGATGGTCAATGAAGAGGACAGGGTGATCAAAAAAGTGGTGGAGCTTTCCAAAAAACCCAGGAACTAAGAGGCTTCAAAAATGCCATTTTTGAAGCGCTATATTTTGTCGTGAACTTTGGTGTGCTCCCCTTTGTTCCAATCGGTGAGAATATCTGTAGCAACGGCTGCTCCACTGCCGCAGGCAATGGCATACTGGCTGCGATGACCGGCTAAACTGCCCGCCACGTAAAGCCCGGGAGCAACAAGATGATCTTCATTCTTCAGTTGTATGCGATCTTTTGAAGCTTTAGACTTTTTATGCGGAATTACATATTCCTCCAGGCCTTTAATTCCGAAGAGATTAGTATAACCAACAGCAATGACCACTTTGGAAGCGGAATACTCGTCTTTATTGGTCAGTACGCGAAAACCATCTTCCAAAAATGAGATTTCCAGCACCTTTTCTTTTTTGATCTGCTCCAGCTCAGGATATTTCTTCTCCAGCTGCTTTCTCCCCGATTCCAATATGTCTTTTCCGGAAGTCCCGGGTTTGACTCCCAGCACGTTGTTTAAGAGGGCGCTTTGAAGATGAGAGGATTTCTGATGTAATATAATTCCTGCTTTTCGACCTTCAGCAAAAGACTTTTTTAGGCCTGAGCCTAAAACCAAAGCACAGGACATGCCGGCAGCACCGCCACCGATGATAAGCACATCAAAATCTTTCATTTTTCAGCCTTTTCGGCGATGGCACGAGACATCAACAAAATGACCATCAAAACGACCACGATGCTGGAGGCAAGAATGCCAATAAGGGCAGTACCACTGTCTCCGCTTGAGATGCTGTCAAAATCCAGAAAAGTGAAATTGTAGGCGATGAGCGCCAAAGCGACCACAATAAGGGTATAAATAAAAGCTTTCATTAAAATAAATTCTTGATGTTGGCGGCGAACAACTTGACCGCGATGGCCAGTAAAATGACGCCAAAAATTTTCCGTATCACATTGATTCCCTGTTTCCCCAGGAAATTCTCAATCCTTCCCGATGATTTTAAAACGAGGTAGACAAAAATAATATTTATTATGATGGCAGCAATAATATTAACAGCTTCATATTCTGCCCTTAAAGAAAGCAAGGAAGTCATGGTTCCCGCACCTGCGATAAGCGGAAAGGCCAAGGGCACGACTGCCGAGGTCTCCGGCGTTTCATCCTTGTAAAGCGTGATGCCAAGTATCATTTCCAGCGCAAGGAAGAACAGGATGAGCGAACCGGCAACCGCGAATGAATTCACGTCTATCCCAATAAGGTTAAGGATCTCTTTTCCAACAAAAAGGAAGGCGATCATAAGCAAACCGGCCACTACAGTTGCTTTCTCGCTTTGAATATGCCCCGCCTTTTTCCGAAGATCAATGATTATTGGAATACTCCCAATGATGTCGATCACCGCGAACAGGATCATGGTAGCACTGGCTATTTCTCTAAAGTTGAGTGTCATATTGCTGAAATTCTGCACAAAAGTACTTCGGAAAGCATAAATAACCTCAAATTCTTTAAAAACTTTAACGCGAACTATCTAAGGCTTTTTCTATTTAAATTGCTGCGGAAAAAATTATCTTTGCGGCATGTTTCAACTTGGAAAAACCATCGTTTCTGAAGAGATCCTGGAAAAGGATTTTGTGTGCAACCTCTCTGCCTGCAAAGGTGCCTGTTGTATTGCAGGCGATGCCGGCGCCCCGCTGGAAGAAAAGGAAACGCACATCCTGGAGGATATTTACCCAAAGGTAAAGCCGTTTCTGCGCCCGGAAGGTATAGAGGTCATCGAGAAAGAAGGCACTTCAATTATTGGAGAAGATGGGGAATATGAAACTCCTTTGATCAATGGCGCCGACTGTGCCTATGTCACCTTTGACAAGAAAGGCACCGCCCTCTGCGGGATCGAAGAAGCTTTTAACCAGGGCGAGATCGACTGGAAGAAACCCGTTTCCTGCCATTTATATCCTGTGCGCACCCAGGATTATTCCGAGTTCTCTGCCGTGAATTACCACCAGTGGTACATTTGCGATGACGCCTGTACCTTAGGAAAAGAGCTGCAGGTGCCTATTTACAAGTTCGTAAAAGACGCCCTCATCAGGAAGTTTGGCGAAGACTGGTATGCCGAGCTTGAGAAAGTTGCAGAAAAATTGAAGAAGTAATCCTGCTTCTATTTTTCTCATTATCCAGCTTCAATTTTTCACAAGAGGCTAATTTTTAGTACCTTACATTCCGTTTCCCGCCTTAGTAATTCCCCCCTGTTCCTAAGTGGCCCCGCCTCTGCTTTTACCGCTTTTGGCAAAAAATCAGGTATAATAAAAAAACTAGAGCTTATGAGAAAATTAGTATGGATTCTACTTTCTCTATTCGTGTTTTCCATTCCTGCGGAAGCACAGATCCTTAAAAAACTGAAAAAGAAGGTTGAGAGAAAAGTGGAAAACAAAGTCACAGAGAAGTTATCTGACAAGGCAGCCGACGAGACAGATAGCATGATGACCCGAATGATGGGTGAGCAAATGAACAACTCGGCCATGATGCCCATGGGAGTTGAGCAGGTAAGCATTGATGAGGTTCCGGCTCAATACGATTTCAACTGGAAGTATAACGCCAGGATCAATACCACCCAGGGAGATATGGAAATGATCTACAGGCTAAAGAACAAAGCTCCTTACATGGGTGTGGAAATGCACCAGGGCACAGATGTTTTCATGGTCATGGACACCAAAAATGACCTCATGGCGATGTTCTTTGAATCTCAGGGAAGTAAGATGCTTATGGCTTCCCGGATGAAATCTAAACAGGCTAGTAGTGAAGAAGAATTCTATAAAGATGCTAAGATCAAACAGATTGCCGGCAAGAAAATTCTCGGGTACAACTGCGATGGCTATGAAGTAGAAACCGATGACCACCTTGTGAAATTTTATATCACCAATGAGGCAGATGTGAGTTTTACGCAAATGTACCAATATGAAAAAAGCAAGTTACCGCCTGCCATTAAGGAAGAGTGGCTAAAGAGCGGAAACGGTCTTTTGATGGAAATGCAAATGATCGACAAAAAGTCACCTTCCAATAATGCCAGCATGGTCTGTACAGGTCTGAAAAAAGAAGCTATGATCATTAATAAATCCAATTATCAAAGTATGTACAAAAACTAATGAAGAGGGGATTCAAAAATGACATTTTTGAGTCCCCTCTATTTTAAATTAGAGAAGTCTCACATTTTCCAGCTACTCTGCCATCCCGGAAAAGTACTACGAATCGGCTGCTAAGGGAGGCGAAAGATTACTGCTCTAAAATGACATGTTAGAGCCACCTTCTGCTGAACTAAAAGTATTTCTGAAGATGCTCCAAAAATGTCATTTTTGGAGCATCTTATTGTTGGTTTATTGCGCAGTCAAGCCGAAGTCAATTCTTCAGGTTTTGTTAATTTTTCTTCAGAAAAAAGCCGAAAAATTGGCTTTTTCAGCTGCCGAACCCTGCTTGTTTACAACTTCCGCGTACCAAAGCAGAATTTCCTCTTCTTAAAATTATTAACAACTTATAATTATCTGTTGTACAGATCTTTAATCAACCCGTTTAACACGAGCTCAGTAACAATGCGGGGCTTGCGTGTTGAAAACTTTGTTGAAAAGCTTTTTCTGAGCATCTTTCTATATCTGCCTGATTTTCCAATATTTGTTAAACCTTCTTAACAAAACCAACTAAAAAACCATAATTGAAATATGTCTAAGCTTGAACCCATTTTGCAGGAAAACAAAGACCGGTTTGTCATCTTCCCCATAAAACATCATGACATTTGGGACTGGTACAAAAAAATGGAAGCAAGTTTTTGGACCGCCGAAGAAATTGACCTGCACCAGGACCTTACCGACTGGAACCAAAAATTGACTGCAGACGAGCGTTATTTCATCAAACACATTTTAGCCTTTTTTGCCGCATCTGATGGGATCGTAAACGAGAACCTGGCCGAAAACTTCGTCAATGAAGTGCAATATTCCGAAGCCAAGTTCTTCTACGGATTCCAGATCATGATGGAGAACATCCATTCTGAAACCTACTCCCTGCTCATTGACACCTACGTTAAGGATGAGAAGGAAAAAAACCAGCTTTTTAAAGCTATTGAAGTATTTCCCGCTATTCAGAAGAAAGCCAAATGGGCTTTAAAATGGATAGAATCTGACTCTTTTGCCGAAAGGTTGATCGCATTTGCCGCCGTAGAAGGAATTTTCTTCTCGGGCGCCTTCTGCTCTATCTTTTGGCTAAAGAAAAGAGGTCTTATGCCGGGGCTTACTTTTTCTAATGAACTTATCTCTCGCGACGAAGGGGTTCACTGCGACTTCGCCGTTCACCTGCACAATAATCACCTGGTGAACAAGGTGCCAAAAGAGCGCATCCGTGAGATCATTGTTGACGCCCTCAACATCGAAAGAGAATTCATAACCGAGTCATTGCCCGTAAGCCTTATTGGCATGAATGCCAAACTCATGACCCAATATTTAGAATTTGTAGCTGACCGTTTACTTGTTGAACTGGAGTGTGAGAAGGAATACGGCACTGCAAATCCTTTTGATTTCATGGACATGATCAACCTGCAGGGAAAAACCAACTTCTTTGAAAAACGAGTTGGCGAATACCAGAAGGCGGGTGTCATGAACAAGGACAAAGAATCTGACAAGATCAGCTTCGACGCCGATTTTTAGAAAATTCCCAGAAACAATGCCACGCTCCCCCCCGGCGTGGTGGTGTTTTTTAAGCATAACCAACCATAGAAATTCAAGGTTTTCAAAGAACCTCAGGAATTTCTATTTCAAAACTTAAGCTCATGTATGTAGAAAAAAGAGACGGCCGCAAAGAGCCTATCATGTTTGACAAGATCACCGCCCGGGTGCGCAAATTGTGCTACGGCCTTAACGAACTCGTAGACCCTGTTAAAGTGGCGATGCGCGTTATTGAAGGCCTGTACGACGGGGTGACCACCAGCGAACTGGACAATCTTGCGGCAGAGATCGCCGCCACCATGACCACCTCGCATCCCGATTATGCGAAGCTGGCAGCGCGCATCTCGGTCTCCAACCTGCATAAGAACACCAAAAAGACCTTCTCGGAGGTGATGACAGATCTTTACGAATATGTCAACCCCCGCACCGGCCAAAAAGCCCCCCTTTTAGCCGATGATGTTTACAAGGTCATCCAGGAAAACAAGGAGCGCCTGGACTCAACGATCATTTACAACCGGGATTTCCAGTACGACTATTTCGGATTTAAGACCCTCGAGCGTTCTTACCTGCTGAAGCTTAACGGCAAGATTGCCGAAAGGCCGCAGCATATGTTGATGAGGGTTTCCGTGGGAATTCATGTGGACGACATTGAAGCGGCCATAGAAACCTATGAGCTGATGTCGAAAAAATATTTCACCCACGCCACTCCTACGCTGTTCAACTCTGGAACTCCAAAACCTCAAATGTCTTCCTGTTTCCTGCTCACTATGCAGGACGACAGCATCGACGGAATTTACGACACGCTAAAGCAAACCGCGAAGATCTCGCAATCTGCCGGTGGAATAGGGCTTTCAATTCATAACGTAAGAGCAACGGGCTCATACATCTCTGGCACCAACGGGACTTCCAACGGGATCGTTCCCATGTTGCGCGTTTTTAATGACACCGCCCGTTACGTCGACCAGGGCGGCGGAAAGAGGAAAGGCTCATTTGCCATATACGTGGAACCATGGCACGCCGATATTTACGATTTTCTGGATCTCAAGAAAAACCACGGAAAAGAAGAGATGCGTGCCCGCGACCTCTTCTACGCGATGTGGGTGCCAGATCTTTTCATGAAGCGTGTTGAGGAAGATGCCCAATGGACGTTGATGTGCCCTCACGAATGTCCTGACCTTTACAACAAGCACAGCGAAGAATTTGAAGCGCTGTACCTCAAGTATGAGCAGGAAGGCAAAGGCCGCAAAACCATAAAAGCCCGCGACCTGTGGGAGAAGATCCTGGAATCGCAGATCGAGACCGGAACGCCTTACATGCTGTACAAAGATTCTGCTAACAGAAAATCTAACCAGCAGAACCTGGGCACAATTCGATCCTCCAACCTGTGTACCGAGATCCTGGAATACACCAGCGAAGACGAAGTTGCCGTTTGTAACCTGGCATCTATCGCTTTGCCAATGTTCATCAAAGGTGATGAATTTGATCACAAAGAGCTATTCAAGATCACCAAACGCGTGACCCGCAACCTTAACAAAGTGATCGACCGCAACTTTTATCCTGTGAAGGAGGCCGAGAATTCAAATTTCAGGCACCGCCCTGTGGGGTTGGGAGTTCAGGGGTTGGCAGATACTTTCATCAAGCTGCGCCTGCCTTTCACCAGCGATGAGGCAAAGCAGCTCAATAAAGACATTTTTGAGACCCTATATTTTGCTGCAGTTTCCGCTTCTATGGAAATGGCAAAAGAAGAAGGCCCATATTCTACTTATGAAGGCTCGCCAATAAGCAAGGGCCAGTTCCAGTTCAATTTATGGGGCATTGACGACAATGACCTTTCCGGAAGATGGGATTGGGCAAAACTGCGCAAGCAGGTGCTCAAAAATGGCGTTCGCAACTCGCTTTTAGTAGCGCCCATGCCAACGGCTTCTACCTCGCAGATCCTTGGGAACAACGAGGCTTTCGAGCCTTACACGTCCAACATTTATACGAGACGTGTACTCTCCGGAGAATTTATTGTCGTCAATAAGCACCTGCTGGAAGACCTGGTAGAGCGCAACCTGTGGAACGAAGATGTCAAAAATGCCATTTTACGCTCCAATGGTTCGGTGCAAAGCATCGATGTGATTCCGCAGGACTTAAAAGAGCTTTACAAGACCGTTTGGGAAATGAGCATGAAAGACATTATCGATATGTCCCGTCATCGCGGTTATTTTATTGACCAATCGCAGTCGCTTAACCTGTTCATGGAGAATGCCAATTACGGCAAATTGACCTCTATGCATTTCTATGCCTGGAAAAGCGGGCTTAAAACCGGAATGTATTATTTACGCACCAAAAGTGCTGTTGACGCTATAAAATTTACCCTGGCAAAAGAGGAGAAAAAACAGGAATTGCCCCAGCAGGAAATTGCTCCCGTGGTGGCCGAAAACACTTCTCTCTCGCCCGAAGAACTAAGAAATCTAATCGCAAAATCAAAAGAAGCCGAAGGCGACGACTGCCTCATGTGCGGCTCCTAAAAAAGAAACAACCATCAAAAACGAAGTAGTACCAATGAAAGACGACACCAATTATCCCGATCAAACATCAATGGGCAAAGTTTACATCAACACCAATCCAGACGATATTGATCTCTATTTTACCAGCGATGCCGCCCTGGAAGCCCCGGTGGAGTACATCGTAATTTCCTGAAACTTTAGGAATAGAAACAAAAGCGAAGCCCAAAAGCTTCGCTTTTTTGCTATTTTTGAGAGCTTAAACAAGCTGCTCAATCCTTAACGCAACCCCTCAACCAATGATGAACTGGGAACAACTGCTCTCGCTAAGAAGGGCCGGAGACAAAAATAAAAGACTAAGAAAAGAACAAAACGAAACCCGGCTTGGCTTCGAAGTAGATTACGACCGCATCATCTTCTCCTCGGCCTTTAGAAGCCTGCAGGACAAGACACAGGTGATCCCGCTTTCCAAAACCGATTTTGTGCACACCCGACTAACCCATTCGCTGGAAGTTTCAGTAGTGGGGCGTTCGCTGGGAAGATTGGCCGGTCAAAAGATCCTGGAGAAGCACCCGCACCTGCAAAAGATCCACGGCTACCAAATGAATGACTTTGGAGCAATAGTCGCAGCGGCAGCTTTGGCACATGATATAGGAAATCCGCCTTTCGGGCATTCCGGAGAAAAGGCTATAGGAGAATACTTCAGCAGTGGCAACGGGAAAAGGTTCGAAGATCGTCTTTCCGCAGAAGAATACCAGGATCTCATAAAATTTGAAGGTAACGCCAACGGCTTTAAAATTTTGACTGAAGACAGACCAGGAATTCCGGGTGGGGTTCGTCTTTCTTATGCCACTTTAGGAGCCTTCATAAAATATCCGAAGGAATCACTTCCGCATAAACCCAGCAACAAAATAGCCGACAAGAAGTTCGGCGTATTTCAGTCTGAAAAAGCCTTTTTTGAAGAGGTAGCGAATGAACTGGGCCTGATTCCATCCGGCAGCGGAAAGAACCTCAGCTATTGCAGGCATCCTCTGGCTTTTCTCGTTGAAGCTGCAGATGATATTTGCTACACAATAATCGACTTTGAAGATGGTATTAACCTGGGGCTCATCCAGGAGGAATATGCGCTGGAGTATCTTATTAATTTGGTGAAAGGTTCCATCAACACCAAGAAATACCACAACCTGCAAACCCGTGCAGACAGGCTGGGTTATTTGAGAGCTTTGGCGATCAATACCCTCATCACCGAAGCCGTCGAGATCTTTCTGGAGAACGAAGAAGCCATCCTAAAAGGGGAATTTCACCAGGCTTTGTTCGACAGGAGCAGGTATGAGGCCCAGATCACAGATATCATCAAGATAAGCATAGAGAAGATCTACCAGAGCGAAGAGGTAATAAGCAAAGAGATCGCCGGTTACCAGATGCTTTCTCATTTACTGGACACTTATACTCATGCTTTGCTTCCCGAAAACGAAAGGACGAACTATAACAAACTGGTGTTAAAGTTAATTCCTGAGGCCGGCGATTATGAGCAGCTTTCCACTTATGGAAATCTCATTAGGATCTGCAGCCATATTTCCTCGCTTACCGACAGCAATATCGTGGCCTCTTTCAGCAAGTTCAAGGGTTTGAAGATATAATTTTTTCGTATTTTGCTGAGCTTTAGCGACTGTACACCCCCATGAATAGACGAATACATTTTTTTCTTCCGGTTTTTGCTTTTTTTCTACTGTTTAGCTTTTACAGCTGTTTGCAGCGCGATAAGGGGGTTAGCAGCTTGCGTTTAAAACACGAGCATTTTCTTAAAGAAAATGCTCCTAAAAAAACCCATTTTTCGAAGGAAGAAGAGGAGGAAGAAGGTGAATCCAGAGAGGCCGCTCCCAATCCTTATTACGAGCAAATGCGCTACCTCACAATGAATCCGGCGCTGGGATATCCAGAGCCCTACAAGCTGGAGGAGCTACATGAGAAATTGCTGCGCCAAAAGAAATTCAAGAGCCGTTCAATGAAAGCCCCGGGAGATTCCCCGGAGAATACCTGGGTTTCCCGAGGCCCGGACACTGTTGGTGGCAGGACTCGCGTGGTATTTTTTGACCCCAATGATTCAGAGAACAAGCGGGTTTTTGCCGGTGCAGTAAGTGGTGGACTTTGGGTGAACGAAGACATTACCAAGGTTAATAC
>JBAVJB010000102.1:0-1568 GCA_049687495.1 Salinimicrobium sp. | reverse complement strand
GCTTCTTCAGGGGCCTCCTCCTCAGTTCTCACTTCCAGATTGGGGTTGGAAGGTGGCTCATAGGGAGCGCCTATTCCTGTAAAGTTTTGTATCTCTCCTGCCCTGGCCTTCTTATAGAGCCCTTTCGTATCGCTTTGTTCACATATCTCCAGCGGAGTATTAATGAATACTTCAATAAAATTTTCTTTTCCCACTATTTCCTTCAACATATCCCTATCTTTTTCTAAGGGGGAAATAAAAGCCGCAACCACCACTAAACCCGCATCTGTCATCAACTTTGCTACCTCGGCAATGCGGCGCAGGTTCTCGTGTCTGCCTTCTTCAGAAAAACCCAGGTCTTTATTTAATCCACTCCTGATATTATCCCCATCCAAAGAAAAAGTACTAATCCCTTTCTCAAAGAGCTTCTTTTCCAGACCGCTGGCAATCGTGGATTTTCCCGATCCCGAAAGTCCCGTAAGCCACACCAGGCAGGAATTATGTCCATTCCGCTGATTCCTTACCTTCCTTTCAATATGGTAATCATGTTTTACAATATTGTTCATGCCTAATAAAAGATTATTTTATTATTTCTGCAGATTCCCTCTTACAATTTCTAATGCTTATGCTATTATTTTTAACTTTTTTGGTCTTGCAATTCCTAAGAAAAACTTCAATCATCTTTTGTGACAGGATCAAATTCCTTTTTCCTTTTATGGCCTCTACTCCTTCGTTCCTCGAGACCATAATCAATATTATACCAGGCCCTCTCATGAAAATAATACAATAACATCTTTGTGCATACCTCCGCCAGCCCGATCTGAAGACCGGTCATTGGATCCCCGGATATGATCCAACCGAGCGTCATGGTATCCAATGTACCCACAAACCGCCAGGAAATAGTTTTAGCAATATGCCTCTTCCGACTATCCCCATTTTTTGTAATCCCGATGCGAATCTTAAACCATAGCCTCTCATGAAGGAAGTATAAGATCATTTTAGTTATAAATTCCGCAGAACCTATCTTTAGCCCTGTGTAAGGATTTCCAGAAATCCACCAGGATAGAAGTATGGTATCAATAGTCCCTACGATTCTCCACGTAAGACTTTTGGCGATATGTCTTCTGTAAGTCTTAGACAAGGTTAGAAACTAAAAAATGATTATTCAACAATTCCTTTCTGTTGTATTTCATCTCTTCACCCGTTGTCTGATCCATAACATTTAAACCTACCGCTCTGCAAATCGCGTGACCGGCTGCAGTATCCCATTCCATAGTAGGAGCAAATCGCGGATAAACATCAGCTTTGCCTTCTGCCAATAGACAAAATTTGAGACTACTCCCTTTCGCTACGATCTCAACCTCTGTATTATACTCTTCCTTAATTTTTTCAATGTAATTCACCGTGGCCTGATTCATATGGGAGCGGCTCCCCACTATTCGGATCTTGCCTTTTTCCTTATGAGGTTGGATATGAGATGCACCTGCAAGGATATCCTCCTCCTTTCCTTCTGGCACAATAATTTTGAAAGCTGCGAGCTCTGAAACATTTCCCCAAAACAATTCCCGCGTAACGGGGACGTAAATAAC
>JBAVJB010000101.1:0-20581 GCA_049687495.1 Salinimicrobium sp. | reverse complement strand
TTCAACTGGAGCAGCGACTTGCTCTTTCACCAGGTGCATACCTTCAGGGTCATCTGAAGTAACAGGTTCTTCAAACCAACGGACATCAAATTGCTGCATTTCTTTTGCTATGGCCAGGGCTTCTTTTGGAATGTATGCACCATTGGCATCCACAAATAGCTGATGTTTCCCAATCGCTTTCCGGGCGGCCTTCAGGCGCTGTAGATCTTCTTTTTTGTTGCGGCCTATTTTCATTTTGAACCTATTGTGCCCCTCAGCTTTCCATTCAGAAAATTTTTCAGAAAGCTCTTCCGGCGAATAAGAAGTGAATCCGCCGCTGGCATATACCGGTAAAGCCTCATTCTTTTGCCCCAACAGCCGACACAGCGGGAGTTCCAGGAAACGAGCCTTTAGATCCCAAAGAGCAGCATCAACAGCAGAAATCGCCATGGCAGCAATGCCCTGCCTGCCCAGGTTCCTGATCTGCTGAAACATTTTATACCAAAGGCGGGTATTTTCCATTGCGTCTTCCCCCTCTAAAAGGGGAAAAAGATGCTCCTTTATGAAAACAGCTGTTGACTTATCGGCATAGGTGTAGCCTAATCCCGTGTGATCTCCTGCGGAAACCTCCACCAGGACGAGCACCGTAAAATGCCATTTTAGAGTCCCGTCAGATTCGGGTTCTTCGGTAGGGATTTTATAAGCCCGCACCCGACATTCGGTTATAGGTAATTTCGGTGTTTTGCTGCTGCTTCGCAAAGCTGTTGCTGCTTTTAATGTATGTATTCGGCAATGGCGTCTTTCCAGGACTGCTTGATCATGTCAACAGACTCAGGATCACCTTTAAGCAAGGCTGAAACAAACGCTTTGGCCTGATTTGGTTTGATGTGAGGCGGCATTGGCGGCACTTCAGGATCTGTATAGGCTTCCAGAACCACCGGACGATTAGCGCTGAAGGCCTCTTTCCATGCGCCTTCAAGATCATCAGGATTCTCCACTTTTATTCCCTGCAGGCCGAGCATTTGAGCGTATTCGGCATAAGGGAAGTCGGGCACATCCTGTGAACCTTCATATTTCGGATTTCCGGTAAGCACCCTCTGTTCCCAGGTCACCTGGTTCAGGTCGCGGTTATTCAGCACAAGAACCACAAGATTTGGAGTTTTCCAGCGCTGCCAGTATTTTCCGATGGTGATCAAGCCGTTGTTCCCAAGCATTTGCATGGCACCGTCTCCAACAAGGGCCACCACCTGTTTCTCGGGATGAGCAAACTTGGCAGCCACGGCATAAGGCACCCCGGGACACATGGTCGCAAGTTTTCCTGAAAGCGAACCGCGCATGCCTTTGCGCATCTTCACATCACGGGCATACCAGTTAGCAGAAGAACCGGAATCGGCCGTTATAATGCAATTTTCGGGCAGCTGCTTACTGAGCTCCCAGAACACTCTTTGCGGATTGATGGGGTCTGCGCTTTTCATGGCCCGTGCCTCGAGTATTTCCCACCATTCCTTGACGCTCTTCTCGATCTTTTCTCTCCAGTCCCTGTCTTTTTTGCGCCTTATCATTGGTAGCAATTCCTTCAAAGTTTCCTGGCTGTCGCCAATGAGATTCACATCGGTTGGATAGCGGGTACCCAGCCTACGGCCTTCTATATCTATTTGTACTGCTTTTGCCTGGTCTTCCTTCGGAAGAAATTCGGAATAAGGGAAATCTGTACCTATCATCAGCAGAGTATCGCACTCATCCATCATCATATAGCTTGGATTTGTTCCCAATAATCCGATGGAGCCGGTAACGAATGGCAGATCGTCGGGCAGCACATCTTTACCCAACAGGGCTTTGGCAACCCCGGCGCCTAAAAGATTTGCCATTTCAATGACCTCATCGGCTGCGTTACGAGCGCCTGCACCAATCAGAATGGAAACTTTTTCTCCTTTATTGAGGATCTCTGCTGCCCGTTCCAGGTCTCTCTTGTGCGGCACTACACTCGGCAATGAAATACCAATTCCCGAATGCACAGAGCCATGCTTACGCGGCGGTTTATCAGGTGCCGGCAACTCCTGCAGGTCATTGGGCAGGATGATACAGGTTACCGTCCTTTCAGAAATGGCAATTCTCATGGCCCTATCCACCAGGTGGCGCACCTGTTCGGGCACTGTGGCCATATGAACATATTCACCGGCCACATCTTTGAACAGCGAAATTAGATCTATTTCCTGCTGGTAATCTCCGCCAAGAGCCATTCTTGCCTGCTGTCCAACAAAGGCGACCACAGGTTGGTGATCCATCTTGGCATCGTACAACCCGTTGAGCAGGTGCACAGCGCCGGGACCAGAAGTAGCCATACAAACTCCAACTTCACCGGTGAACTTGGCATGTCCCCCGGCCATAAAGGCGGCCATTTCTTCGTGCCGCGTCTGTATAAATTCTACTTTATTATCATCTTCGGCGCGGCGTACGGCTGCCGTCAAAGCGTTTATTCCGTCGCCGGGAAAACCATAGATGCGATATACTCCCCAATCATTCAGTCGTTCTAAGATGAAGTCGCTCACTGTTGCGCTCATGTTGCTGTGTTTTATAATTCGTAAAATCAGTTTTTGCAGAAAAACTTCCGAAGTTGCTTCGGAACTGGAAATTTTCGGAAAGAGGCGGTGTAGAAGAGCGGCCGGATTCCCGGTGTATTTCCTCTTAAAATTACCAATTATGCGAGGAGCAGGACGAGGGTTTAAGAAACTTTGACATGACTAAACTCCTTTTTTACATAACCTTAGCACAATATTCCGGCTGTATTAAATAGATTGACGGGCTTTTTTAGCAGCAGGAGCAGCAGCTGCAGAGACCGGAGCCTATAAGAGCTTCCAAAAATGTCTTTTTTGAAGGCTCTTTCGGCTGAAGCAGAGATGTAAAAGCCCTGTTAAAAATGCCATTTCCGAAGCAGTTTGAGTCAAACAACCTGCCCCGAGGCAGCAGATTTTTGTAAATTAGAAAAAGCTGCAGCTGCAAAACGTTCTAAAACCCTTGTTTTTTAACTGATTTTCAGATAATTAAGATCATTTGACTTGAAGGAGATCCAATTTGAACATCTTGGCCCCATAAAAGACCTGTTCCTGTATTTTTTGATAGCAGCCGGTGCCATTTTCCTGCTGGTCGTGTTTTTCACCCTGTTCTACTCCTGGAAGTACAAACAGAAAAAAGGTGACAGGGAGGAACCCGAACAGCTGCACGGCCACCGAAGGCTGGAATTTTCCCTAATCGGGATCGCTTTTGCCCTGGTGGGTGTGTTTTTCTACCTCACGGTAAGCGCGATGAACCGGATACAGGACATTCCTGAAGGTGCCAAACCCAATCTGCTTATCACGGGCCACCAATGGTGGTGGGAGGCTAAATACGCAGACGGCGGATTGGTTACGGCCAACGAGGTTCACGTGCCGGTGGGAAAAGAGCTGCTGGTTCAGTTCAATTCCGAAGACGTGATCCATAGCTGGTGGATCCCCAGCCTGGGCCGAAAAATGGATTTAGTACCCGGCGTCAACAATTATATGAAGCTGAAGGTGGACGAAGCCGGCGAATACTGGGGCTCCTGCAGTGAATTTTGCGGCGCACAGCACGGATGGATGAGGATAAGGCTTATTGCACAGGCTCCCGAAGATTTTCAAAAATGGAAAGCGAAACAACTCGCCTCAAAAAAACCTCTCAAAAATGCCCTTTTTGAGAGGGGACAAAAACTGTTCGCGAGCAAGACCTGTATCAACTGTCATGCAATTTCCCCCACTGCAGATGAGCCGAATCTTGGCCCTAACCTGGCCAATTTTTCGAGCCGAGAATATTTTTTAAGCAACATCAAACTTAATAATAAAGAAAACCTTGCGCATTGGCTAAAGCATCCCGGCCGTGTAAAATCCAGCGCCCGTATGCCCGACATGCTGCTGAACGACGACGAGATCAAGGCCTTAATGTTTTACCTTGAAAATTTAGAATGAGCATCGAAGTAGAACTTCCCGAACCAAAAGAAAAACTGCCCTCCCCGCGAACCGACCGCGGCAGGCTGCACTGGATCTCCTCTGTTGACCACAAGCAAATAGGGATCATGTACCTGTGGATGGCGCTGCTCTTCTTTATCATCGGTGGTCTGGAAGCCATGCTCATCAGGGCTCAGCTGGCCCTGCCGAACAACTATATCATTAGTCCCGAAGTTTACAGCCAGGTCTTTACCATGCACGGGACGACCATGATCTTTTTAGCGCTCATGCCTGTATTGCTGGGACTGGGGGTTTATTTCATACCCTTGATGATAGGTGCCAATGAAATGGCATTTCCAAGGCTCAACGCCTTTAGCTTCTGGATCACCTTTTTGGGAGGAACCTTGCTCTATTTCAGCTTCTTTGCGGGGGGCGCACCCAATGCCGGCTGGTTCAATTATGCTCCTCTTAACGAAAAAGTTTATACGCCCAACGTGGGCGTTGATTACTACACCGTTGGCCTCATTCTCACCGGTATTGGAAGTATTGGGACCGCTCTTAATTTTGCAGTCACCATTTTAAGCATGCGGGCAAAGCAGATGTCGCTTAAGATGATGCCCATGTTCGTATGGATGACCCTGATCAATTCGTTCCTGATCATGGCGGCTTTTCCATTGCTGAACTCGGGCCTTGTCATGCTGCTCATCGACCGGCAGCTCAATGCGCTTTTCTTTTTGCCTTCAGCGGGCGGCTCAGCAACTTTGTGGCAACACTTTTTCTGGAGCTTTGGGCATCCCGAAGTTTATATCCTTATCCTTCCGGCCTTCGGAATTATTTCTGAAGTCATTCCCGTCTTCTCCCGAAAACCCCTTTTTGGATACGCTTTTGTCGTGGTCTCTGGAATGGCAATTGGGCTGCTCTCTTTTGGAGTTTGGATGCACCACATGTTTGCCGTTGGATATTCCAATACTGTAAATGGCTTTTTTGGAGCCGCCAGTCTGCTCATTGGAATTCCCACCGGGATCAAAGTGATCAACTGGCTGGGAACCTTATATAAGGGTAAGATCAGGTTTACCACTTCAATGCTGTTCTCGCTTATGTTCCTCATCAATTTCACCATTGGCGGCCTTAGCGGGATCTCATTTGCCATTGTCCCTATAGACTGGCAGCTTACAGACAGTTATTACGTGGTGGCGCATTTGCATTACGTCTTTCTCGGCGGAACCGTGTTCGCCGCTTTTGCGGGTATTTTTTACTGGTTTCCCAAGATCACCGGCAGAAAACTTTCAGAAAAACTGGGTAAATGGCAGGTCTGGACCTTTGTCACCGGGTTTAATATGACCTTTTTGGTGCAGCATTTCCTCGGTATCCTTGGAATGCCGCGACGGGTATATACTTTTTTCGATCTGCCTTACTGGACCTCGCTCAACCTCATCTCGAGTGCAGGGGCCGTTCTTATGTTTGGCGCCGTAGGTATCTTCCTGTGGAACATCTATAGCACGCTAAGGCAAAATACAGAAATGACCGAATATAATCCATGGCACGCCTGGACCCTGGAATGGGCCACAACCTCGCCTCCAACGCTGAAGAATTTTGAAGACCTGCCGCCCATTCACAGCCGCAGGCCGCTTTGGGACATGAAACACCCTAACAATAAAGACAAAAGACTTAATTAATGAGAGACAAAAGCAAAATGTTGATGTATTTCCTGATAGGCTCTGAGGCATTCTTCTTCATTGCACTCATCATCGCCTATGTCTATTACCGCAACTTTTCGGGCGCTACAGATACGGTTGCCGAATATCTCAACGTGCAACGCGCCTCGATCCTTACCGTTTGCCTGATGAGCAGCAGTTTCACCTTAATAGCCGGCAAAAAACAACTTATCAAAGGGAATATTCCGCGCTTCAAGCTGTTTACCGGCATAACCTTAAGCCTGGCGGTGATCTTTCTCGCCGGGCAGCTTTATGAATACCTGGAGCTTTATAAGAAGCAGGTCACGATCTCTGACAGCGTATTTGGCAGTAGTTTTTTTACGCTTACCGGCTTCCACGGAATGCATGTTTTCCTTGGGCTGGTGGCCATCAGTTTGCTTTTCGTTTTCTCGTTTGGTAAATTCAGGATACTTATTTCCCGCGGCATTCACAGCATTGAGCTGTACTGGCATTTTGTCGACGTGGTGTGGCTTTTCATATTTTTCTTTGTTTATATAAGCCCTTTGCTATGACCTGGACAGCCTATTTTAGCATCTCAGAATACTGGTCCCTCTCCTGGGCATTGGCTTTATTTATCATTTTTGGTGGCTGTTTGTTCTGGCTAAAGCCCAAGCCCGCACGATCTTTTGCTGTGTTCACAGCCTTTTTGCTGCTCTACCTCATGCTCGCTTCCCCTGTTGCCGCACTAACGCAGTTCGGGCTGCATAGTGTGGCCATGCTGCAGCATGTGGTGGTACTAATGCTGGTGCCGCTGCTCTTGTGGGCAGGCATACCTTCCAAAAAGGGGAAATCCAAAACGAATTTAAAACCGAAGAAAATTCTTGTGCTCTTAAGCTGGTTAGCCGGAACCGCCAGCATGTGGGCAGCACATTTTTTGAGTGCAGCCAAGATCTCTGCCCGCTCGGGCTTGAGTATCTGCGGAATTTCTGCGGAAGCGAACAGCTGGGTGCTCAAAATTCCCGATCCTGCAATTTTACTGCTGCTCCTGCTCGCCGGAATTGTTTTCCTGCTTCCGGTTTACGGCCGAAGCAGGAAACTTCGACTGAGCCCTCTTGGCGCTGTGGCCTATCTTTTTACCGCCTGCGTAAGCTGTTCCATTTTGGGGCTGTGGGTGGCATTTTCTGCCTCATCAGCAGGCACTGCACATGCCGCTTCCTTTCTCACCACGCTTCGGAATCCGTTCCCGATGAGCCTGCGGGCCGACCAGGAATTGGCAGGAATGATCATGTGGGTTCCCGGTTGTGTCCTGTACGTGGCTACATCGGTGCATATCGCCCTTGGCTGGCTGGAAGATGAAAAACAGGTTGCGGTGGTTTCCGAAGCATTACCAAAAAGCAGAAAGAGATGAGTGAGACAGAAAAAAAATATAAAGCAGAGCCTCAACGCCTGCCCGAACCAACCTATTGGCCCTTCATGCTGGCGCTGGGCATCGTGGTGTTGCTGTGGGGCATTTTGACCAATATTATAGTCTCTATGGTGGGATTTGTCGTCTTTATTATTGCCCTGGCGGGCTGGCTGAAAGATCTCTACAAAGAAGTAAAAACAAAAGAGGATGAGTTGTAACTGCGAACAACAGGAGGAAAAAATGGGGCGCCGCAGTTTTCTTTCCAAACTAACGGCAGGCCTGGTGGCATTGGTAGGAGCTTTTCTTTCGCTGCCCCTGCTGGTGAACCTGCTGGAACCGCTAGTGGGCAACCAAAAGAACGAGTGGAGAAAAATTGGTGACCTCAGCGATTTTAAAGTAGGGGAAACAAAAAAAGTGAGCTTTAAGAATGCTTCCCGGTTTGACTGGAGCAACAAGATCTCTAAATCTGCCGCATACATTAGGCGGGAAGAACCTGAAAAACTGGTAGCCTTCAGTGTAAATTGTTCTCACCTGGGCTGCCCGGTGCGTTGGGAAGAAAAACCCAAAATGTTCTTTTGTCCCTGCCACGGCGGCGTATTTCATAAGGACGGCAGCCGCGCAGCAGGCCCTCCCAATCGCGGATTGTACACCTATCCTGTGAGAGTCAGGAACGGCATTGTAGAACTGGAGACCCAAAAATTACCCGTAACCAATATTGACGTTGAAAAAGAAACTACATAGACTTCTTCACTGGCTAAACGACCGCGGACACTTCTCGGCAATGTTAAAACCATTGCGGGAACACCTCGTGCCTCCCGGCGCCAAGTGGAACTATGTTTGGGGCAGCGCCGCCCTGTTCTGCTTTGTGGTACAGGTTATGACGGGAATTGCGCTGGCGTTTTTATATCAGCCGTCGGTAAGCAGTGCCTATCAAAGCATTCAGTACATCCAGAATGAGGCTTTCCTGGGCAGTTTCATAAGAGGATTGCACAACTGGGGCGCCTCGGGTATGGTGGTGCTCATGGGAGCACACATGACGAGGGTCTATTTATTTGCAGCTTATAAATATCCGCGGGAAATGAGCTGGATCTCCGGAATTTTCCTTCTCGGCCTAACTATTACCATGGCGATGACGGGGCAGCTGCTGCGCTGGGACAGCAACGCCATCTGGACCGGGATCCTGGTGGCCGAGCAGACGGGAAGAATCCCATTTATAGGCGATACTATCGCACACTTCTTTATTGGCGGCTCCACTTTGGGAGGCGAAACCCTCACGCGTTTTTTCTCCATGCACGTGTTCCTTTTCCCAGGCCTGATGTTCCTGTTCATCGGCTTTCATCTTTACCTTGTGCTCAAAAACGGCATTTCTGAACCCACTCAACCCGGCAGGCTGGTCGACCCGAAGACCTACCGTGAATGGTATTCAAAAATGCTAAAAAAGAAGGGCGTTCCATTTTTTCCTGATGTGATCTGGCGGGACGTCGTATTTTCTGTAGGCGTTCTTGTTGTCATTATCCTGCTGGCCTATTTTGTAGGCGCCCCGGAGATCACCAAACCCGCCGATCCCACTATTCTTGAAACCGAACCCACTCCCGACTGGTATTTTAAATGGATCTACGCCATTTTCGCGACCATGAACAGATTTTTGGAGCCCTATTTCCTGTTTTTCGCACCTCTCTTCGGAATAATTTTGCTTTTCTCGATCCCTTTTCTCTCCCGCGGCGGAGAAAGAAGCCCGTTGAGAAGGCCGTGGGCCATTGCCGGAGTTATTCTTACGGTAGTCACTGTTGGCTCTCTCACCTACGCCGGCCTTAACGCCGACTGGGTACCTGCTTTTGACGTAAAACCTCCAAAAAATTACACCAGTATTCCTGCAGGTGAAGATGACCCGCTCGTAAAGCAGGGAGAGCAGCTGTTCTATGACATGAAATGCGCCTACTGCCATAAAATGGGAGAAACAGGCGGCAAGAACGGCCCCGAACTTACCCACGTAGGAAAACGCCTAAACAAACAGCAGATCATGGCACAGATCGCCAACGGAGGGCTGGATATGCCTTCTTACGGCGGCTCCCTGACCAGCGGAGAGATGCATGCGCTTGTTGAGTTTTTGTCAAAAGAAAGGACGAAAGAGGTTCCGAAGAAGTAGTCTAAAATGACATTTTTGACACCCTATTTCCCGGCGGTCTCTTTTTCAGCTTTGATCATATCAAGCACGAGTCCGCACCAGGTGAAGTTCCTGGCGCCATGCCCTTCGCCGGTAAAAGGATCATAATATTCCCTGAAGCCGCTTTTTTCTATAAGTGCCTTAATGCTTTCCACCAGGTGTTTTGCTTCTTTTTCGTAATCCTGCTGCACCAGGTATTTATGAAGATACCAGTTATTGACGATCCAGGTAGGGCCTCTCCAAATATACATGGAAGCACCCGCATCAAAAGCAGGTTCGTTGGTTGCCAGGGAAGGAATGGGAAAATCTGTGTGAAATTCATCACTCTTAAAAAAGTGCTTTTTCATCACCTTTTCGCTGACTTCAGTTGGAATGCTCTCCAGCACCACGGGATAAAAAATAGTGGGTGTAAGCACCTTGATCTGCTTATTATTTTTTCCGTAGCAGTCATAAAATGCAGCATCTTCTTGGCTGTACATGAGGTTGAGAATACTTTTTTCGACCTTCAGGGCCAGCTCATGATATTTGGCCGAATCTTGATCATCCATAAGATCTGCCAGTTTTGCCATAACGCGCAGGTTTTGCGCATAAATGCTGTTAAGGCCAACTTCCTTAACCAGGAAATAGCCTTTTTTCCTGATCTTTTTCAAGTTGTAATTGTTGACGTAATTTCTAAAATCAACACCAACCACCTTCCAAAACAGCTTTTTGTTTGCTTTTTGAGGCTTGAACCCAAGAGGCACGTCGAAGGTAGGTTTCCAGTCCATCCCCGATTCAAAAGGAGAAATGATCGTAAGCAAACCGTCACCATCAAAGTCACGGTTCTTTGCCAGCCAATCAAATTGTGCCTTCAGCTTGGGGTACATCTCTTCCAGGAATTGACTGTCTTCAGAAATTTCATGCACCCGCTCCACTGCCTGCGCTGCCATAGGCGGCTGAATGAGTGCGCTCATATGGCTTTTATATAAGTTTCTGAAGCTTGGGTGTGACTGAAATATATCTGTAAACCTTCCGGGTTTCAACCTGTCCCAATAGATCATGTGCCCTACAAAGCCGTTGTCCTCCTGAAATGCGAACAGACTGCGAAGGTGTTTTTGAGCCATTTTAGGCTCCTCAAGCACACATAAAATAAATACATGGAAACAGGTATCCCAGAAAAACTGGTAAGGGTAACGTTCGGGGGAAGGGCGGGTAAAGTGGAAGTGCGGTTTACCGCCGCCGCCGCCTTTCTCCATATTGTTGATCAACAGTTTGTGTATACGTTCAGATAATTTTTTATCAGTCATAAATTGAATTGAACGGGATTTAGCTGATGTACTTGTTCCACAACCCATATTCCTCTTTTACCGGCCCAAGCGGAAAAGACAACAGCACCACCATGAGACCGGCAATAAGACCGGTAAAATTAAGAGCTGTGGTAGAACTTTCTACGAACCAGGGTGCGGCTGCCAGGATAAGCCCAAGAAGAATATTGAAATAACGGCCTCTTCTCACGATCTCGCCCATACAAATCACCGAGGTGACAATGATCAATGAGCCTGCAAGGTGAAAAATATCTGCCGCCCGGGTAGAAATATCAATATCGAAAAAGGTTGGCACGAACATCATTACAATTCCTATGATCGTCGAAAGGGCAAGCGTCCACGGAATACTCATTCCCCATACAGCAGACTTTATTACGCTCATAGGTTTTTCTGAAAGATCCATCAATTCTGCTGAACGGTCATCTTTGTTTTTTTCAAAAGCTTTTCCGCCTTTCCAGAACACTTCCCACATATTATCGCCGCGCTTCTTCGCCTGCACCATATGCTGTCCCATAGCGATGACCTCATCAAATTCTAACGGAATCATAGGCAACATGATCGCGGCAGCCATTAAACAGAAGGTACACCACTCTCCTACTACCACAGGTTGAGAGATCACCAGGAAGATGTGCACGAGGCCCAGCGGGATGACCAGAATTCCGAAGAAGGTGACCATCCACGGCATGGTGCGCCAGCGGGTAGGGCTACCCATCCAGCCCATCAAAAATTCGAAGGTATAGGCCATTGCCCCCATCGCTCCATCGGAAACCGGCAGGGAATGCGACATGTTTGAATTCAGGACTTTCATCGTACTTTCTCCAAAAAACGGATCCCAGGCGGCATCTATGTAACCCAGCTGAAAAGCACCCAGGTAACGGGAAACGATCCACCCGAAAAATGCCAGCACGATCATGATCCAGCGCTGCGGCCAGCTGGAAGGATTGTAAGACCAGCCGGGAGGCACTTCAGAACCCATTTTCATATAGGTGATCATATTGGGCATGCCCGGAATAAGTATAGTGAGAGCGATGACAAGAGCGCCCACAAGAGTGGAGTTCAGGTAACCTACGGCTGTCGGGGACCAGAAGATGAGCGGCGCCAGGGTAAGCCATATTCCTATAAAGCAGGCGATCCAAAGGCTTATTGGCCGGTTGGGTCGCAGGGACCGCCAGCCAAAAACGACCAGCAGTAAACCGCAGATGATATCGTTCCAGGTGAGGATATTTATTCGTTGATCCAGGCTTAGCCAGAGTTCCCGGCCACCGCTTACCTCTACTACTCCTTGCGAATAACTAAAAGTCAGCGGAAAAATGATCATCCAAAACCCCAGCAGCACTATAGTCCAATATACCCACAGGGTTTGCTTGTGGTGCATTTTGAGCATCATCATGCGCTGCTCCTTATCCATGCCGCCGCCTTTGCTATCTTTCTTCATCTCCATTTCGGCCATGGGTCTGCTCACGCCACGACTCCACATCCCGGCATGCTGCTGATCTTTTTCGTGTTTCTCCTGCATTGGCTAGATTTAAAAAAATGTCTACTGAAGCTAAGCGCTTCAGGCAGAGCTGCTTTTTCTAAAGTTATGAAGCAGTGACTAAAAAACCTTCTGAAAGTTTGAAATTCCTTCAGTTTTAAGAAAGATTTAAAAGGAATAAAGGGAAAAATGAACTAAAACAGGAGATATAAAGGGAATGGCGCAAGTTACTACAGCACAGGATTGTTCATTAGAAAATAACCCAGGCTAAAAATGAGCAAAAGCATAAAGCCAAGGAATAAACGGTTACGAAAGCGTAGCCTCGAAGAATCAACGGTAAGATATTTTTGCTCCACCTTTTCCAGCTCCAGGTATTTCTCCAACCCAATTTTTCTCACCACTTTTCCCTTAGGCGTAAGATAAACCTTAGCCTTCACCGGGTCGATGAAAATAATATCATGAGCTTCAAGCTCTTTGATATAGGGGCCTGAAGAATCCCGCATTAGCTCATCCAAAGGCGTTCCATCACGAAAGAGATCAAGTCTGTAAATATCTTTTTTGATAAGCATAAGGCATGGCCAATTTAATATTTCCAAAGTAAAAAAAAATTCCGTTAATCGACAAATTCTGCATTTCATCGATAAAACTATGCTCTTTGAACAGGTTTGCTTATGAAAAAGCCGAATTGCTGCTGCTCTTGAAAAGAATCAATATATTTAGGGCCTAAAACTAAAATTCCGCATGAAAACCACATTTTTGCGCCTTCCGCTTCTCGCACTTTTTCTATTTATTTCAGTTCAATTATCGGCCCAGGGCCTGAGTGACCAACAACTGGACAGCCTGGTCGAAAAGACGATGAAAACCTTCAATGTCCCCGGTATTGCCGTGGCTGTTCTAAAAGACGGGCAGGTGAAGCACATGCAGGGTTACGGCACCCGTTCTTTAGAGAAAGGCGGAAAAGTAGATGAAAATACCCTTTTTGGAGTAGCATCAAACACCAAAGCCTTTACCAGTGCCGCCCTGGGGCAGTTGGTAGACCAGGGAAAGATCGATTGGGACACCAAAGTTACCGAGATCATTCCGGAGTTTAAACTTTACGACCCTTACGTGACCAGCGAATTTACGGTTAGAGACCTGCTCACCCACCGCAGCGGACTTGGTTTGGGAGCGGGAGACATGATGGTCTTCCCGGCCTCTAATATTACTACAAAAGACGAGCTTATTTACAACCTTAGATATCTGAAGCCGGTTTCCTCTTTCCGCTCAAAATTTGACTACGATAACCTGTTGTACATCGTTGCCGGTGAGGTTGTGGAGCGAGTTTCAGGTGAGGAATACGAAACCTATATCAAAAATCACTTTTTTGAACCCCTTGGAATGGACAGAACTGCGATGTCATGGCACCGGATCGACGACTACTCCAACGTGATCGAAGGTCATGCGCCGGTGGACGGCGAGCTCGTGCCTGTAGGCCTAAGTTTTACAAAATCTGCTAACGCAGCGGCAGGGGTCTATTCCTCCATTGAGGATATGAGCAAATGGATTCGGGCTTTGTTGAACGCCGGGAAGTACGGCAAAAACCTGGAGCATGAGCTGTTCAGCCAATCCATTTTAAATGAAATGTGGAGTCCGCAAACCATTATTCCGGGAGGTTCGGGATTATACAATACGCACTTTAGGGCCTATGGCCTCGGCTGGTTCCTAAGCGATGTGAACGGCTATAAAGAAGTCACCCATACCGGCGGACTTTTAGGGATCGTGAGCCAGGTGACCATGATCCCCGAGCTTGACCTGGGAATCATCGTGTTGACCAACCAGCAATCGGGTGCAGCTTTTAATTCGATCACCAACACCATTCTCGACTCTTACTTCGGAATTGAAGGCAAGGACAGGATCAAACAGTACAACGACTCAAGGTTAAGAAGGGAGAAAAAAGCAGATTCGGTTGTTGCAGCTGTCAAAAAGGACCTGGAGATGATAAAGAAGAACAAAACAGGAAAACCTCAATTTTCCGGGTTTACCGGCACTTATGAAGATCCTTGGTTTGGAAAGGTGAGCATTTCTGAAAAAGATGGAAAGTTGCACTTTAAATCTGCAAACATTGCCGATTTTGAAGGAACGCTGAGCTTCTACAAGGGCAGCAGCTTTGTGGTGAACTGGAATGACCGCAGCCTCAATGCCGATGCCTTTGTTATTTTCTCTCTGGACAAAGAAGGCATGGCCAACGGCTTTTTAATGGAACCAGTCTCCCCGCTTACCGATTTCAGCTTCGATTTCCAGGACCTGGATTTTGTAAAGCTGGAGGAATAAGTGAGTTAAGAATTGGGGGGCATTTTTTTTCAGAAAAACATTTTTGAATTCTATAATTAAACTTATATTTGCAGCCTCTTAAGGAAAAGGCTAAAGCCTTTCTTTTAAGACTACAAAGGCCTCGTGGCGCAACTGAATAGCGCATCTGATTACGGCTCAGAAGGTTCCAGGTTTGAATCCTGGCGAGGTCACTTAAAGTAAAAAGTCTGCAGCGAAAGCTGCGGACTTTTTTGTTTTTCGGAAAAGCTGAGCTTGCTCAAAGCTTTTGTGCCCTGACTTTCATGCTCCTCAAAAATGGCTTTTTTACCGACCATTCCTCTGCATAATTAGGAAGGCCAAAATTTATCTCCCCCACTACCTCAAATTTTAATAGCCGGAGGTCGCCAGCAAACCATAATAATTGTTACTAAATAGATTTCAAAGCTAGTTATTCAATATATTAGACAGGCAGTAATAACTTGCTGCTTAACCAATTAAGAGAATCATGGCTGTAATCAACCCACATATCAACTTCAATGGAAATGCGGAAGAGGCTTTCCATTTTTACAAATCAGTTTTCGGCGGAGAATTTGAGAAAATTGTGCGCTTCAAAGAAGTAGCCAGTCCAGAATACCCGGTAGAAGAAGAGGAATTAAATAAGATCATGTATATCGCTTTGCCAATTGGTAAAAATCTTTTGATCGCCAATGACGTACCTAAAAGTATGGGACAGGTTAACGAAAAGGAGAACAGATCCAAAATCTCAATTACCGCCAACAGCTTTGAGGAAGCCAACAAATTGTTCAGAAGATTATCTAAAGACGGAGATATTGAAGTCCCTCACGAGGGCAATGATGGCAAATCCTTTTTTACCATGTTCAGAGACAAATTTGGTATTGAATGGATAGTGACTTTATGATTTCCAGGATGAACTTCTACACGTTATATAAAATATCAAAGATGCCGAACAGTATCAAAGTCAAACCAAAGATCTTTTCTAGATAATCACTTTTAATAGTAATCGCAGACTTAGCTCCCAGGTGAGAAAAAGGAATTGAACTCAGTGACAACAGCAGTACGATATACCAGTCAATGTGACCTAGATACCAGTGTACCAATGTCCCCGGGATAGCGAGGCCGGCAGCTACAACCAAACTTGACGCTAAGGCTTTTTTTACCGGCATTTTTAGATACCTGATAAAAAGAGGGCCGAACAAAGCTCCTCCACTATTAGCCAGTAATCCCGAAGTGAAACCCACCAAAATGGATACCAGTACAATCTTGTAAAAAGGTATATCCTTTGCTTTCGTCTCTTCCGGCTGCAACTTGGAGGAATGAACAAAGAATGATGCCCCCAGCAGCAAAATAAATGCTGCCGTTAACAACATCAAAACTCGTCCTTCAAAAAGATCGCTGAAGAAGGCTCCTGTTAAAGTTGCCGGCACTCCCAGGACCAGCACCCATTGAATTAGCCTGTAATTTAAAAGCTTTTCTTTCCTGTAAGCCACAGAGGCCGAAAATGCTGAAGGCAAAGAAACAGGAAGAGGCGACGATAATGCAGAAAAAGATGGAACACCGCAAAAGACCTGTAAAGCGGGAGTTGTAATCGCACTTCCTCCTTTTCCCAACAGACCGGAGAGAAAACCAATGCCCGAACCGATGATAAGAAATAAAATATAGTTATGCAGTTGCACGAATTCTAATAAAGTCATTTATAAATAATATCAGAGATTTATAGAGATAGTTATTTAGGTCTTCTTTAGAAAAAATCAAACCAAAGTAGAATGACTGTCATTAAATTATTGTTACCAATCATCCCGGCTGACTTTGGAACCCAGGGTTCCTTAAAGCAGAAAGTCTGCGGTGAAAGCTGCAGATTTTTTATTTCCCGTAAATCTTGATTTTAAATCCCGAAAATCAATTACCTCAACAGGCTAAAATGCCCTTTTTGAGGCTCCAGTCCTTCAATCCTTATTTCGTACCAGTAATCATCGGCGGGAAGTTCTTTGCCTGCAGCTGTACCATTCCAGCTGAAGCTTTGGCCGGGGCCGGCGGCCAGGATCCTTCCGTAGCGGTCGAAGATCAGGATCTCTGAAGATTCGAAAAATTCCACTCCCTTCAGCCGGAAAACATCATTGTACCCATCGTTGTTCGGACTAATAAATTTGGGCACTACCAGGTGTGCAAACTTTTGAGTAACAGTTTCACAGCCGTTCTTGCTCCGTACATAGGCGGTGTAAATTCCGCCGCTGACGTTAAAGCGGTCGGATTCCTGAAAATTGATGCCATCCAAAGAAAATTCGAATGGCCCCTCTTCCTGAAGCAGGATCTTTACATTCCTTTCTTCAGAAATGATCTCTTTGATCACAGGCGTTTGCACCTTAATTACCTCAACATTTTTTGTAATGCTGCAGCCCGAAGCATTTGTGATCTCTACAGAAAAGTTTCCTGCCATAACGACTCGAATGCTTCTACTGCTCTCACCTGTAGTCCAGGAGTAGTTCATGCCGGGCACTCCGGCATCCAGGGTGACTTCGGAATTTTCACAGAGGTAAACCATCTCATCTTCTGCCTGCGGTGCAGGAACAATAGTCAGTTTTACCGCAGTACGCGGACCGGCCGCGCAATCGAAACCTTTTTTGACTGCTTCGGCATAAAAAGTCCCCGCGCCTGAAGGGGTGTAAGTTTTGGCATTTTCGAGGAGTAATTCAGAATTAGCATTATACCAGTTCACGCTTTCGCCTGCTCCCACCGAAACGGTAAGCGCAGGAATTCCTTCATTGCTGCACACGATTTTGTCGCCATTGCTCACCGGTGCTGAAGGCGTAGCCACAATATTTACAAAGAATGGTTTAGAAGCTGAGCTGCAAAAGTTGCTGCCAAGGTTAGCCGCATCTTCTGCGACACGCACCCTAAAATAAGTTGAATTAGTGATGGCGTTAACTGCAAGGTCGGTTGAATTTTCCCCGGGCAGATCGCTCCAGTTCTCCCCGTCACTGCTCTGCTGCCATTGAAAAAAATGCTGGGAATAAACCGAGTTATCGGGAGTGGCTGTCAACTCAAGGTCAACAGGGGCTTCTTCAGCACAAACATTCCATACTCCCGAAGTACCATCTGGCGCTTCCAATATGGTAAGATCGCCACATGACCTGAAGATGATATCATCAATGGCGAGATCATTTCCGCAGCCGCCAATGCCATTATTAAACATTTTTAAAATGACCGCTCCCTGCCCGGGTTTTGACCTAAAGGTAAGTGCGAACCGCTGCCAATAAGCCGTGGAATTGGAACCAATATTTCCGGTGCTTCCCTCCTTCAGCAACTGAGTATCGGTCTCATCCCATATCTGGAATTTCACATTAATGGGAATTCCGCCGTCATCACAGTTCCCGGCAGAAGGGTCGTAAATATTCATCAAAAAAGCCGAAAATTCATAGGTACTGTTCTGGCACAAACCGGAAACTTTTGTCCTATAAAAGCGGCCCGAAGAATTATCATCGGCATTGACAATAAGTGCATTGCCATTCGAGAGTGTGGTATTGGGTAGATATTTATGCCAGCCGCCAATTCTGTTCCCAATATCATCAGCAATGGTATATTCCCCGTCATAAGGATCACCAAAGACATGTTTATAATTTGTTACCTGTGGCGATAATGGTGAGGCATCATCAAATTTTTCATGAAAAATAGGATCTCCTTTGCTGCCGGTACAAAATTCCAGCTGGGCGAAGGCTTCCGCCGAAAAAAGCAACAGAAGAACGAAAAGTAGGGAACGCATACGGCAAATGTAGCTAATGCAGTCTCAAAAATGGGTTTTCTGAAGGCTTTTCGAGAATAAACCCTTCAAAACCTGAGCAATCTCAGCAAAAGGGCTTCAAAAATGTCATTTTTGGAACCTCTTCATCAGAAGCGGCCGCGTTGGTTCACGCCGGGGCAATAGCATTCATAGCGCTCACGGTTTTTTCCGAAATTATAACCCAAAGTTAGCTGGTGAAAGCCGTTATTGCTTAACACCTTTGAATTGATCTGCTGACTGTAAGTGTAGGCAAACAAAAACCGCTTGTATTCAAAACCTGCAAAGGGCGTAAGATACTGTAGATAATCATTTTTCACCGTCTTACCGCCGGCTGTATACTCAACGGCATCAAAATTCCTGCGATAGGAAAGTCCGCCAAAAAAGGTCCCGGAATTCAACTCGCGATATAGCTTGAAGTTCACATCCACCAGTTTTTCTGAAGAGGCTTCCTTCAGCTGAAAAAGTATCGAGGGTTCGTAACTCCAGTAGCGGTTGCGGGTCTCGATCACATAACCGGTCGAAAAAAGATATTTTCGCTGGTTATTGGGAACGCCATCAGTATAGAACAGGTCACGCTTAACCGAAAACAGGTTCTTGGCCGTAAGATGCGCGAAAAAATTAAAATAGTAATAAGAAGCCCCCACGTCCATATTTCCGTAGAAATCGGAAGCTTTTCCATTGCCAATTAGAGGATCATTGCCAGAAAAACCGCTCTGGTCAAGGCTGTGTTGAACAAGCCCTGCACTTATTCCGAAGGAAAGCTGATTAAGGTCCAGCTCACTTCGAGAGAACATGAGGTGATAGGCAAAAGTTCCATAAATTCCCCTACGGGAGTAGTTCCCGTTCTGGTCATTGAAAACTATTCCTCCCAAGCCCACTTTTTGATTGAGGCGACCATGGACGCTCAGCGTTTGTAGCGAAGGAGCATCCTTAACATCAAACCACTGCTGCCTGGCAGTGAGCCTTATCTTGTTGAGATTTGAAGCGCCCGCCATGGAAGGATGCAGCAGGTAAAGATTGTCGGTAAGATAATCTGAGTAAGTTGGCAGCACTTCCTGGGCAGTAAGTCGTGTGGAGCAGACAAGCAAATAGGAAATTCCTACGGTTAAAACTAAAAAGAGCCGCATGTAAAACGTTTTGCAGGAAATTTTCCTGATGAGCTCAAAGCTAAAGAAATTTTAGATTTTTTTAACTTTTTGAAGCTCTAAATAGCGCTTTTGTTCTCTGCCCACACTGAGACGAAAAACTCCGGGCAATAAAAAAAGACAGCAAAGAGAGTATAGTTGCTCTTTACTGTCCTTCAATAAAAGATTTTCAATTTTTTTTCTGCGGTCTGCTCTAATCGTCATCTTCATTTTCGTCGTCTTCATTTTCTTCAGCCTTTTTCTTTTGCATCGTTCCTGAAGAATCGAAAATCACCTCCTGTTTTTTGCCATTGAGTTTGATCTCATATTCATAAGAGATCCCGTCCTGTCGTTCTACCTTGTAAACCTCATTTACTTTGGCGGCAGGAAATTCGGCTTTCATGGCCCCGGAAACTACGGCCGGGACTTCATTCTCCTGAATTTCAGACTCTGTTTCCAGCCAGGTTCCATTTTCTTTAAAGTTTGCGGAATACTTTTTCCCATCCAATTTAAATTCGGCTTCCCACTCCCCGTCGTGTTCCTTCTCCCAGGAAACGCTCCGGGCATTAGGGAATTTTTGTTCGAAGGCCTGTTTGGCATTGGAACTCACGTTTCCTTTTTGTGCACAACCGACAAAAGCAAAACCAAAGGCTATGAAGGCCATCTTAAATAAAGTTTTCATAAGTGAAATTGTTTTGATTACAAGTCCAAATTAGAACCTGATTCTAAATTTGGTCTAAAGAAAGAACCCTATAAATCAATTGATGATCACTTTAAATTGATGCATCCCGTGCTCATAGGTATAACTCAATTCATAGTCGAACACACTGCACACCTTTTTAATAATAGCCAAGCCCAGGCCGCTACCAACCTTCACTTTTGGGTTCGCTTTGTAAAAACGGTCAAAGATCTTTTCACTATTTTCCAATTCACGTTCGCCTGAATTTCGAATGGTAAAGGCTGCATCCTGAATCTCTATCTCTATTTTTCCACCTTCAGAGCTATGCCTGATCGCGTTACTAATCAAATTGTCGATAAGAACTCGCAGCAATTCCTTATCTACCCTGACCAAAATTTTATTTTTTTCCTTTAAAGTAATCGGGATGGTACTGATCTCCTGAAAATTTTCTACAGATTCTTTTGTAACGGCATTTAAATCAACCGTTTCAAAATCCCTGCTTTGCCTTTGCTCCAGGGTAGCAAGCAGGACCAGTTTTTTATTGAGTAAGCCTAACCTCTGAATATCTCTTTGAAGGGAAGATAAGTGCTGAAACTGCTCGTCTGTTAGATGTGAGCCATCGAGGAAATTACCGAGTTTCGCCTGCATGATCGCCAACGAAGATTGCAATTCATGAGAAATATTCTCGGTGAACTGTTTCAGGTTCTGGTAGTCTGCAATCACTTTTGAGGTAAGGGCAGCTATTTCTGCTTTCAA
>JBAVJB010000100.1:0-15869 GCA_049687495.1 Salinimicrobium sp. | reverse complement strand
CCTACTATATTTTCTGAATATTGAATTGATCAGGCAACTCTCAGACCACAAGGGAGGACAGGCTTTTGAGAATAAGAGGCTTCAAAAATGTCACTTTGAGAATTATTCAACCTGTTGCACGAACCATAAAATACCTTTAAAGTGGTATTTTATGGCATACTTTGCTCCTCTATATTAGCATCGCCAAAAACAGTTATTGGTAACCGGATAGGAAACATTCTGAAGTTTGTGTAGGGCTCACTTCTTGTGCTGTTAGTATTGGGGTTAAAACGTACATGTGGATCCTGGTTCCGGTACCGCTAAGAATCGTTCGGCAGAGGCCTTCAAGATATGAAGGCCTTTTTATTTCCTCTCTTGGTTAAAAAAACCTAAAAAAAGCTGCGAATCCTTCAGGGTTTTAAGAATTCCTATATTTTTGCCCGAAATTCGCACTTATGCAAGAGGATCTTAAAAAAATTTCAGACCACTGGGGAGAGATCTATTCGCGTCAGGTCGAGAAATATAAACCTTTCGAGATCTCGGGGGAATTCAAAAGATTCGCCTCCGTTTTTGCCCCGGGAAATTCTTACCTGTACATTGTAAATCTGCATAATTTTGAAATTGAATATATTTCAGATTCGGTAAAACGCTATGTGAACAAAGAGGCTGGAGAAGTTCATATCAATGATCTTTTGCAAACAGTGGTCCCCGAGGAAATTGAGATCCTCAAGCTCAAGAGTAAAGTAAATAGTGATTTTTACACCTCTTTTTTAGATAAAGAAAGAGTTCTCCAGTATAAAAACGTTTTCACTTACCGCCTCAAAGATGCAAGAGGGAAGCTAAGGACGATGCTATACCAGGCTATTCCTTTGAGCGTTCTGGAAAATGGAACGCCGGAACATGTTTTTTGCATACATACAGATGTTTCACATCTTAAAATGGCCAGCACAAGCGATGTTTCCTTTATTCATATGGATGGAGGGAAGTCTTATTACAACGTGAACATTTCAACAGGCAAATTTGATCCTTCGAATTGCGAGGAAACCGACAATGAACTTGTTGGACTCCTTAGCGAGAGAGAGAAGCAGATCGTAATGAGGTTGTCCAGGGGATTAAATGCAGAACAGATCGCAGAAGAGTTGAACCTGTCGCCTCACACCATCAAAACCCACAGGAGAAATGTCCTCAAGAAAAGCGGTTGTACCAATACAGCCGAACTGGTTGCGAAATGCCTTACCAATGGGATCATCTCCCCGGGAATGAATTAAGAACTCCATTTTCGGATTCGTACCTCTAAATTTTTACTTCTTATTTCGGCCTGTGAGCGCGCTCACGCCTTGGCCCGATGACTTTTGGAACCTTCGGCAATTTAAGGTTCCAAAAATGACATTTTAATTTCTTTTTTTGGAGTATTCGCTAGGGCCTGCCTGGTCTTTTTCGTTGTCCCTTCGGCTTCAAAGCTTTGGCCTTGGGCCAACAAAAAAGCCCTGCACTTTCGTGCAAGGCTTTAATTTGTCGGGGTGGCAGGATATTCTTTAGTGGGTTAATCCCTCTATCTACAGCACCTCGCCCTGTATGCTACTAATTCGTTCACCGAATCATTCACCAATTACTAAGAACTAAAGCAGAAAGAATATTTTGGTTTCATCTGCTTAGTAAATGTACTAAATTATATGATTAGGTTTTTGCTAATAAGTCATTCTTTGAAGAGATTATCAGTTTTTAGAATTATCCTTAATGAATTTACGAGTGTATATATTTTCCCCTAAGGTATATTTTACAATATAAATTCCAGGGAAAAGATGTGAAAGGTCAATGGTATGAAGTCCTGGAGTAATTTTTTCAGAGTAAATAGGGTTTGACCGGAAATCATAAATTATCAATTCTAATTCCTCGGGAGTATTTAAAATAGAAACTATTCTCTCAACCTCCTTATCACTGAGGTTTTTATTTGAATAATGATAATCCAGCCATTCCGAAGTATCTAGATAATTTACTGTAAGAGTTTTGTCATCCTGAAGATAATATTCATCCAATGGCAAATTCTCGTTAGAAAAGTCAACTGCATTATTACCTGTTTGAATTACCATAGAGGCCATTACATTATAACTTGAACCTGACACCGTACCATAATATCTGGAAATTTCGTTTGACCAACTAGATGTTCCTCCACAATCATTCTTAGTTCTAGCTCTTGCACTTACTATAAGTGGAGAATAGGTATGCTTTTGAACTCCAATAACAGCAGTTTTGCCAATTTCGCTAAAACCATATACATCGTTAGAATTCTGAGAATGTACAGTCCATTCCCATTCTATACTATTATTTAAAGAATACCCATAGTTTATTACCGCATGTTCAACATTATAGTATCCGCTTGTATTACAACAAATCAGGTTATTAGGGTTACTGGGGGAAACTGAAATGTTAGGAGAATCTGAATTATAGGTTTGCTCTGAGTATATATACTTTTCTAAATGTAAAACGGCACCAGTATTAAGGGTAATATCTACCCCGATTGTTGCACTACCTGGACTAAAGAAAGAAAGATGCAATTCTTCTGTACCCTGACCAGACCTAATAAATACCGGATAATTAGGAACTAACCAATTAATACTTGAAATATCGCTTAAGGTGGTAGGAATTTTTAAAACCCCTTCAAAGCTACTTCCTTGACAAAAACTATCAGGACCGGAAATTTCCAAAGATTCACAAGTCACCGAGCAATTATCAATTACCAGCGGTAAGTCAGGATCTATTTCCTTTGCTAACCAATCCCCATTTTCCGGAAATAAATCTAAATGCCTTTGGTTATAATTATAAATATTAATTTTTTCGCCATCCACTTCTAATTCTTGAATTTTTCGTGGGGCTTGCCATTTACCGCTTATATAATTTACAAATGAGCTACTACCTGTTGAAGGAGGTTGAGAACATGATGCATATATGCCAAAATAATCAGAATCATCTAAAACAGTAAATCCTCCACCTATATCCAGAGCACTAACAGTAGGAATTAAAACGAAGTCAGGGTCACTAACCACATTAATATTTAAACCATATAAAGCATTTGATTTTGAAGTGTTGGATGGTGGAATGCCGGTAGATACGACACCTCCTGGATAATAATCGTATGGCAGCGTACCGGCAGGAGAGTTAAAATTTTTATTAACTATGGTAGTCGTGATATTAATTAGCCACAATACTTTCTTAGTAAAAGTTATGTCTGCTGAATATATTTGACTGGTCTGACCTTGATTAGGTAGGGATCGAATATGGATATCTGCATTTAACTTGCTATTTCCCGGTAATACACCGGTCAGAAAACCTGGTTCGAATGTGAAAATGGTTAATGCAAAAAACAATCGACTATTTATCACATTTCCTATTCCGGTAAAACTTGTAAAGATATCGGTGAGCCATCCTGTTTTTACCCTTCCATCTACACTGAATAAAGTATCACCCGGATCAAAACCTTGTGTGTTGGCACACTGGTTCCCGTTAGATATGGCCACATTTTTTGTAAGCTGAGGATAACCTTTATTTTTTAAAAGGATTTGCCAATTGTTATGTGCTGAATTATCTATTATATAACTTTTATTCACCCATTGGACTAGCATTTGTTTTACCGCTGGTTGATCTAGTAGGTCTAGATAATCAGAAGCTCCTACTCCATCATTAAATAAGGGCCAAACCACATCCCCTCCGAACAATTGAACAGGAGATTGAATATATTGTTTTCTTGCGTTTCTTGCTGCATATTGGTAACCTAATGGAATGTTTGCTCCTAAATGTGGGGAATCCTGGCTTACAAAAAGTTTGGTATCATGTTGGAGATTATCATCTTCCATATCCTTCAAAGCATATCTAGCAACAAGTCCACCCATACTTTGTCCAATAACAATATTTTTCTCAGTTGTAGTTTTCTGATTATTCACCCATTCAATAACGGCTTCTAAGGCATATGCATTTCTTTGAATATAATCCGAACCATTATCCCAATTGACATAAATTATATCATATTCTTGATCGTTGTCAATGGATATATTACCTATTAATTGATTAATGAGAGGTCCGCTGAAAGAATTGTAGGCATTGCTGAGAAAGGAGGTTAAATCGGATTCTCCAAATGGTGATTCAGGTTTTGTAACTGCTCCAATATCTAAACCTTCAGCTACAATAATGGGACGTCTGATTTCTCCATAAACATTTCCGTAATCTATTTGCAACGTTGCACTACCATGGGAATTATTAAACGTTTTAGAAGAAGAGATTTGAATTGTTTCAATACTACAGTTATTTACTCCACCAGTTCCATAAGCACAGTTATTCGGTGTTCTGTTGAAGTTTAGTTTTGAATGACTAAAAAGGATCTCTCCTGTCGCCAAAAAGATTTTATAAGTCCAGGTTTTTACACCTTCAGTTGTATAACTTACTGATAATTGCTGCCCCGGATTAACATTCACATATCCATTTCCGTCAGCAAAGTCTATTTGAATATTCTGGATCGAACTTGAGTCATTGGTATACCATAAATTGCTCGGAAACTTAGCAGAAAAATTTAATCCGTCATAGTTTATAACCGACGGGGCAATGGCGAATACTCTCTCCTCTTCATAAGGGTTTTGCCATACTCCATTTACATATTTGTCATAAAGTTTATTATTTGAAATTGTAATTTTATCCGGATAGGCTCCATCTATGAATTTCGAATACTTAAAATATAATCCACTCATGGTAATCACATTTTTCTCCCTTTCATCCTTCCAATTATTTTCAAAATTTTGGTATGAAACAAATCCCTCATTTGTATTTGAAGTAATTCTTGACATTAGAAGGGTACTGTAAAGCTGTTTTAAAGTTCCTGAATGTACATAGGTACTGTCTGCAAGGGTCCCTGAATATGCCTCTAAAGAAGAAGATTCCATTGCAAAATCTTGAAGTAAGCCATTTGGAACTTTCGATTTATCCAAGTTTGAAAATACTAGGTTCATTTCATTGCCAAATGAAGAATTTATTTCAATTCCATCGGGGAGACCTGGTGGAATTGGGATCTGTGAAAACATAGGAATACTGGCCCACAGAAGCAGGAAAAGTAGTCTAAATTTCATAAATTTGGATTGGTTTTAAGTTAGTTTGAGTTGGTAATAGGTTTCTTTTTAATTAGCAGTGTAATATTGAACATCAAATCTGCCATTTCGAATTTTTACAATTTCACCTTCATCATCTACTGCATCAAACCAAAATGTTCCAGAGGCAATATGTCTTTCAGTATCTATTCTAGATATAGTTAGTTCACCTCTGTTACCTTCATTCGTAACAAAACCGTTGAGTCCATTAATGTAGCTACCGAAGCTATTTGATTCTTCGTTTGTTAATTCGTATATCTCTCCTTCCACTAGTTCTCTATTACGAATACTTATTAACATCATTTTGCTTCCCCCTGAAGTCAAGTCTCTTATAGACAATCCAAAAACAGAATCATTATCACTGGAATAATTATAAATGGCTTTGAGTACAGATCCTGTATTGATTCCCTGACCGCCGGGTACAAGTACTTTTCCATTAACCAAACAACCTGCTGTATTAGCACCTTTTTGAGTTATAGGGGGTAAACAATCTATGGGATCATCACATTCTTTTTCTTTAGAGCAGGAAGCGCTAAGAAAGATTAGCATTAGAAGTAGTTGAATACTGGGCAATTTCATTGAGATTATTGAGACAAAATTCATTGGTATAAATATTTAGTAAATTTTTGAATAATGAATAGTAATTTACCATAAAAAAAGTAAGGGTTTTTATTTGCATTACTAAACTTTTTTCGATAAAGAAGATTTTAAGACTTTTAAAGTTCAAACAATTCCTGAAATACTATAGTTGATTCTGACCGAATTATCCACTACGAGAAATCAGAAATCTGAATAGAGGGAGAAAGCAAGAGGACAACACGCGGAGCGATGTTGTAAAGGTTCTCCCCTTTGTTTTCAGTAGCTTGGATGTGGTAAATAATGAACACTTCAGTAATTTTTGCGGCAAATCCTTTGGAAGCCTCAGTAAACAGGAGAATTTTTGCGTCAAATTTTCCAATAGGAACGAAAAGACAGCCCAATCTTGCCTCACAACATAGTATTAGTTCGGTAGATTTGGGCTTGCAGCACTTCGCTGCGCTTCGTTCGCCTTTGATTATATATAATACCTCTCCTAATTATTCATAAAATTGGATGAAAAAGAAAACAAAAACCCGTAAACATTTTACGGGTTTTTTCTGTCATAGGTCTAATTCAACAGATACATTGCTAAAAAATTAATATAACCTTTAAAACTTATGAAATCTCTTCCTACCTCTTCGATCCATAATAAAATCTTCTTTTTATTATCAATTCTATTTCTTTTAATTCTATGTGCTTCTTGTGAAAAAGAATTTATTGCTGATGAAAATCCTAAAGCTGTAGAGAATAGCAATGTTTTTAATAAAAACGGAAGGCTATACTTCCCTAGTAAAGAAATTTTTACCCAGGAATACGAAAAATTTAAAGAAAAGGATGAGGAAGAAATTCATGAACTGGCTTTGAAAATGCATGGAGAAAATTTTATCCCTTTAAGACCAATATTGACTGAAGAAAATGAAGAAAAGGTTTATGAACAACTCAAAGAAAGAAGTGAGCGACTTAGGAAAACTTTTGATAAACAAGGAATGAAAATAAGTGAAGATTATGCCCTAGATCATTTGGATGATCTGGAAGATGTTATAGGTGATGAAGCTTTTGCAAACTTTCTTAATACTAAAGCAGAAGTGCAGATTGGTAATGATATTTACAAATATACTGATGTAGGTCTTTTCATTACTGAAGAATCGAACTACGACGGTTTAGAAAATTACCTTCAAGTAAAAGAAATCTCTGATGATCTCTTAGTGCCTACAAGTGAGGATACCAAGTTAAGGATGATAAGCGAAGTTCCAGAAGGAGGTTACACTTTACTCGAAAATGAAATTACTTATTATAGAGCTCCTATTGACGAATTGGAACCGTATCCATATCCACAGGAACCTTATCCATATCCAGGAGATGGTGGTGATAGTGGAGGTACTCCTTCACCAGAACCAACACCAACTCAGACTTTGGAAAATTTTCTGGGGACTCTAAACCAATGTAGTGCAAGTAAAGGTCTGTTTGGAGATGTTTTTGGAACTAATAGAGTTTGTATAGACAGATATGAAAATGACCGACGCGTTAAAACTAAAGCATATAATTACGACTACGGTATAGCTTTTAATGTAGGTGTTAAGGTTAAACATCAAAAGAAAGGCTGGACAGGGATATGGAGAAAGGAAGACGTGGATGAAATTGCAATGGGAGTTGAGTACGCAAGATTTGAATATAGTTTCATGCCCATTTTTACTCAAGCTTTACAGAACCTTGATTTTCGGGAAACCTTTATTTCACCTTTGTCTTCAGCTCCAACTTCAGGAGTTTACCACTTTAGTACCAATTCATATGGAAATTTTGTAAATGTTGACTATACTTACACTCGATATAATCCCTATCCTTATGAGTTATTCCAATCAGATTTAATAGTTGAAGTATGGAGTTACAATGATCTTTGGGATAGTTTAGTAAATGAAAATATTAATGAAAGCACAAAGAGTGAAAAATTAAATGAATATTTCTGGAGTACGATTTGGTCTACTACAAAATCTAAAATAGGAAAATTAGTTGGAGGATCACAAGGTGGGGATTATCAAATGCCTGATGATATAATCTATGCATCTAAACACCCTACAATAGGAAAAGTCCAAATTTTTCAAACATTAAAAAGAAGAAAGTATAATGATGATAAAATAGAAAAAACTTTTGATTGGGGTGTAGGGATTCAACTTAGCTTAAGCAGTAAAAATAATTTCCACTTACTAAAAGGAAATGTAGAGCCTGCGGATTTGCAGAAACCAAAAAAATATCATGCAAGTCTCTTTGGTGCAGTAAAAAGAAATGGACAGTGGCATGGTAGTAAACTTAAATTTTAGAAATTTACCCCTTTGTGTATTTATCTTTATTTCGTTTTCAGCCATTTCTCAGTCGTCAAAAGAAATATATTCCTCAACAAACATATTAGAAATTTATATTAATACAGAAGAAAGCTTAATTCATCATGAAAATCAGCTTAATACTGGTTGGGGTTTTGAATTGAATTCTCTTCACGGGATATTCATTTTTAAAAAATTTGTTCTGTCTGCAGGAATCGGAGTGAATTTTAATATTGATGAAGAATACAAATCAATTCCAGCTATATTAGAAATTAGGTTCAACCTCAATGATTATGGACTTAACAGTCCTTTCGTTTTGTTGAATACCGGGAAAAACATAGAAATCGGTAGCTTTTTACCAGGTCAGACTGCCAAATTAGGTTTAGGATATAACTTCGAGAGTGATTATAATTTTCAATACACAATCGAAGTTTTCAAAAAATCTAAAACCTATTACACTAGTGAAGTTCAAGATGTTAATTATAATTATCCTGCCGATGGCTATGGAATTTCTGTGGGAATAACTTTTTAATACCAATTTTTATGCAAAGAAATTTTTACATTTTTTTATTTTTTTTATTTGTAACACATTATTCGTGGACTCAAGAACAGGAAATGGTTGATGAATCTATTTACGGATTACAAATCGGGATGTTGGGAGTTTGGGCTCATAATGAGTTGAGGCTTCACGGCAATACTTCATTGAGAACAGAAGTAGGCTTTGATACCGGGTTATTTTCATCTAATGCAGATTACAGTGGCACTGATGTAGGAGTAGTTTTTATACCTTCAATTTCTTTGGAACCAAGATTTTACTATAATCTTCGAAAAAGGATAAATAAAGGAAAGAACATTACCAAGAACAGTGGTAATTTTATCGCTCTTAGGCTTAATTATCGTCCCGACTGGTTTACACTCTCTAATGTTGACAATACTTCCGTAGCCGACAATATTGCAATAATACCAAAGTGGGGGATAAAAAGAACATTTTGGAACCATTTAACTTATGAACTTGGAGCTGGAGTTGGCTATAGAAAATATTTTTTAAAGCAGTACGGTTATATGGAAAACCCAGGGGAGACCGCGTTAGACTTGCATATTAGATTAGGTTACACATTTTAATCCTTACTTTGGTTCGAGTTGTATGTTTGAATTTGTTTTAAAAATGCGCTGGGGAAAACCTAAACTTTTATTAAAATCAGTTCTACTCTCCGACCTGTTTAAAAAATTCAGAATAAATCTTTAATTATGTATAAAAATGTTCAACTGAAAAACTTCAACCTATACTTGTGGGGTAAAGTTTTTCTCGAAAAAGGTACGTCAAATACCAATAGAAGGATAGGGTTCCTAAAAGGAACCTTACCTATCCTTTAGCTTTCTCTGCTTCAATTTTATCTTTCAACAGCAGCATATCTGAACTGACTTTAGTCTCTAGGACTCGAGCGTAGATTTGTGTGGTTGAGAGCTTGGTGTGGCCAAGGAGTTTAGAGACTGTTTCTATGGGAACTCCATTTGACAAAGTAATGGTTGTGGCAAAAGTGTGACGGGCCGAATGAAAGGTGATGGTCTTCCTTATATTTAATTGCTCCATAATTTCTTTCAAATACTTGTTCACCTTCTGGTTAGAAAAAACAGGAAATATAGGTTCTGATTCTGGCAAGTCACTTTTATAGAAATACAGAGAAAGAATTTCCTGGGCTTTGGGTAAAAGTGGAACTTTTACCGTTTCATTTGTTTTTTGCCGTTTGGTGTAGATCCAGTTAATACCATCGATTCCTTTTACTATCTGGTCAGATACTAATTCTTTAATATCAACATAGGAAAGACCGGAATAACAGGAAAAGATGAAGATATTCTTTACCTTTTCCAAAGAAGAGCGGGTAAAGGTTGTAGCCTCCAGAATTTCCAGTTCCCGTTTCGACAAATACTGCCTCTCATATTTTTCGAATCTAAACTTAAAGCTGTCAAAAGGATTCTTTGTCATCCACCCAATCTTAACCGCCAGGTTGAGCATTTTCTTTAGCCGCTCCAGGTGTTTCATCGTTCCATTGTTACCACAAGTTTTTCGGCTGATCTTAGCTGAATAGGTTCTCAGGAAGTTTTCAAAGTCAGTGATGAACCGGTAGTTGATCTCGTTCAGATGTAGATCATTTGTCTTTTTTTCTTTTTGTAGGAATTCTTTGAGATAGATCTCTGTAGTTCCATAATTTTTAAGCGTTCCCTTCTTGAGGATAGTCTTCATGTGGTTGTCATGATACCTAAGAAGCTCCAGGAGGCTCTTATGTTCTTTATCATTGCCAAGATAGCGCCCTTTAATATTTAAGGCAGATATCTTCTTGTTTTCAGAACAGAGCTGCTTATGGCATTCCAGTAATCTAGTATAAACCTGGTCTAAATACTGGTTTAAAACTCTTACATCTTGTGCAGATCCTCTTCCTCTTCCCTTTTTGGAGTCCCATTTATTCACCGGTAGGGATCTTTTTAGGCTAATTTCTGCACGTTTTCCATCGACAGTTATTCGTGCATAAATTGAAAATTTTGAAGTGTCTGCGCTAGTTTTCCTAACGAAGAAAAGAACGGAGAATGTAGTAAAATCAGGCATTTTGAACATCTTTAGTTGAACAATAGATTAATAGCAGACGAGCTAAAATTTCAACTTTATGCCTTAGAAAGATAGAGAATTTGGCCTAACAAATCATTCACCGAATCATTCACCAAACTTGTGATATTTAATGATATTAGATGATATTGTTAAAAACGAAAAACCCTGTAAATACTTGATTTACAGGGTTTTTGGCACTCCATATATGGAGGTTCGTCGGGGTGGCAGGATTCGAACCTGCGGCCTCCTGCTCCCAAAGCAGGCGCGATAACCGGGCTACGCTACACCCCGAGATCAGCTTACGCTGACAAATTTCAATAATCAATTACCAAATTCCAATCTTGAATCTTGAATCTTGAATCTTGAATCTTGAATCTTGAATCTTGAATCTTGAATCTTGAATTCCTTTGGCGGCTGCAAAGATAAGAAAAGACCTCAGTTGTCAATGGAATCCTGAGGTTTTTTTTCTGCTTAAATTTCAAATTTCCGAAGATCAGCTTTTTAGGCTAATGCTCGGCGTGCTTTTTCTTTCGCTCTGCAAGATATTCCTTGTCTGTAAGGTCCAGGATCATTGGAGTGATGCTGGTCTTGCCGTGGCGAACCGCCCAGCGGTCTGATCCTTCTTCGACGTTTTCAATAGGAGTAACGGTAAACCAGTAGTGCTGCCGGCCCATTGGGTCTTTCTGGTCGATCACTTTCCCGTCGTAATGCCTAACCGACTGCTTTGCCCACACAATCTCTCCGGTTGGCCGCTGCGGTAAGTTAATATTCAGCAATCTTAACTCGTTTTCATGCATCACTTCTTCCAAAGCAGGATTGACATATTCATCAAGAGCGTCAAAATCAGGTTCGTCTTCGCCAACCGAAACGCTCACGGCAATCCCGCGAAGACCAAAGAGCACTGCCTGCCTTGCTGCAGAGAGCGTCCCGGAGTGCCAGGCCGAATTTCCGAGATTCGCGCCGATGTTTATTCCGGAAAGCACGATGTCTATGTCGTCAAAAAGATGGGTTCCCAATGCCACGCAATCTGCAGGGGTACCGCTTACGCGAAAAGCCTTCATGCCTTCAAAATGAATAGGTGACTTCTTATAGGTGATAGGTTTTGCCGAAGTGATCGCCTGCCCCATAGAAGACTGCTCCACATCGGGCGCCATAACAATTACTTCTCCGTATTTAGATGCTGCCCGGGCTAAACAAGCAAGGCCTGGACTGTAAATTCCGTCGTCATTTGTCACTAATATCTTCATCTCTTTTTATTTTTAATTTACTGGAAATTATGCGGTTTCTCCTTTAAAATAGAAAATTTGAGACTTTTTTAATAGTTTTCTTTGCTGAATTTCCTGTAAAAAATTCGTCCTTTATTACAGAAACAAAGCTGTTGTTTGCAATGAAAAATGCGCAGGTTGTCCATAATCCCACTGCGGGAGATGGAAAACATTCCAAAAATGACATTTTAGAGGTAGTAGAAAATGCAGCCGAAGTGGTGGATTACGTTTCTACAGAGGAAGAGGACTGGGGCCGGGCTCTAAAAAAGCAAGCTGAGGTCATTTTTTTGGCCGGCGGGGATGGCACCGTGAATAAACTGGCAACACGGTTGCTTCAAAATGAACAACTTGATCCTGCAATACCTGTCTATCTTTTGCCTTACGGGACCGCAAACAATATTGGACTCACCCTTGACATCCCTAAAAAGATAAAACAGCCTAAACCTGATTTTGAGAAGAACATCAGGAAATATGATATTGGCCGCGTAAAAGGCCTTGAAGATATGGACTTTTTTCTTGAAGGCGTTGGCTTCGGATTATTTCCCGAACTGGTGAAGAGGGTCAAGGAGCAGGGGGAGAAGAATGAAACAGCTTCCGAAGAATTGCAAAGAATAAGAAAGAATCTACTGGAGGTTGCCAAAGAATTTAAGGCCCAAAAGGCAAAGATCAAACTGGACGGGATGAAGATCAAGGGCAAATTCCTGCTGGTAGAACTCATCAACATCCGTTATATAGGGCCCAATTTTGAACTGGCCCCCAATGCCAATCCCGGCGACGGTTTTCTTGACCTGGTGCTCATTCCCGAGGAGCGCAGGGAAGACCTGGTGGCGCATTTGCAGGAGGTGCTTGACGGCAAAAAGCAACAGCTGCCGCTAAAAGATTTTGTGCAAAACCTAAGAGTGCAGAAAGTCGAGATGCAGTGGAAAGGCGAGGGCGTTCATGTGGACGACGACCTGGTAGAAAATTACTCGGGAGAAAGTTTTGAAGTATCACTCGATCACGGAAAATTCCATTTCGTAAAACTAGACTGAAAAGGGCAATTTTAGGGCCTTTCCATAGTATGGCAGGTTTCTTGCAGCTTCAGCAGCAGCAGCAATACTTCAAAAAATCAATCGTTATGAATAAGAGTACTAAAACAAAGAAGAATTTTATATTGATGGGGATCCTGTTTTTCCTGGGGCTGACGGTAAATGCCCAAACCTGGAAGACAGATATGAACGAAGCCAGGGAACAGGCACAAAAAGAGCATAAGCAGATACTGCTTGTTTTCCAGGGATCTGACTGGTGTGCGCCCTGTATCAAGCTGGATCGCGAGATCTGGACTTCTTCGGAATTTAAAGACTACGCAAAAGAACATTATGTACTCGTAAAAGCCGATTTTCCAAGGCGTGAGAAAAATCAGCTGGAGCCGGAACAGCAGGAAAAGAACAACAAACTGGCTGAAAAATACAATCAGCAGGGATATTTTCCGCTGGTGATCCTCTTTGATGAAGAAGGCCATGTTCTGGGAAAGACCGGTTATAAAAAACTTTCTCCCAAAGAGTACATTGCATTACTGAATTCCTTTAAAAGCTGATCTTGAAACAACTGTTGCTCATAGTTTTGTTATTCTGCTGTAGCCTGAGCACTTCGGCTCAGGAGATCTACAAACGAACCCTGAAGCTGATGGGCAGCCGGTTCGAGATCACCGTGGTGGCTAAAGATGAAGCCGAAGCCAACGGGTACATCGACCTTGCGGTCGGGGAGATCCAGAGGATTGAAAAACTGATCTCTTCCTGGGATGAAAGTTCCCAGACTTCAGAGATCAACCAAAATTCCGGAATAAAACCTGTTAAAGTCGATAAAGAGCTTTTTAACCTTATCGCAAGGTCGAAGAAGATCTCTGAGATCACCGATGGGGCCTTTGATATATCCTACGCTTCCATGGACAGGATCTGGAAGTTTGACGGCACAATGGAACAAATGCCTTCCGAAGAAGAGGTCAAAGCTTCGGTGTCAAAAGTGGGATTTCAGAACATAATTCTGGACAAAGAAAATTCAACCGTTTTTCTTAAAGAACCCGGCATGAAGATAGGGTTTGGAGCCATAGGCAAAGGCTACGCAGCCGATAAGGCCAAGGCGCTGCTCATCGAAAAAGGAGTTTCCGGGGGCATTATCAACGCATCTGGAGACATGAACACCTGGGGCACAAAGCCCGGCGGCAATGAATGGATGGTGGCCATTACCAATCCCATGAACAAAGACAAGGCCTTTGCACTGCTTCCGCTAAAGCAGGGCGCTGTGGTCACCTCGGGCGATTATGAAAAGTTCGTTAATTTCAACGGCGTGCGCTATGCTCATATCATCAATCCAAAAACGGGTTATCCAGCAACCGGCATCATCAGTGTTTCGGTTTTTGCGCCTAAAGCCGAGCTGGCCGACGCGCTTGCTACTTCTGTCTTTGTGATGGGCAAGGAAGTAGGTTTGAATCGCATTGACCAGTTGCCGCAGGTGGAATGCATCATCATCGACGAGAACGGAAATATCATCACCTCCAAAAATATCAAAATCAGTACGCCATGAAAAAAGCAATTTTAGCAGGGGTTTTATTTGCCGCCCTGCAGTCCTGCTCGGCTGTAAAGGAATATGAGAAAGTGAATATCAATGATCCCGATATGGAGCTGTCGATGAGGCCGGTGGACCGGTTTGAGATCAATTTCCAGGCCTACCGCGAAGCGGCGGCCGGAGCGAACGGAGGTAAAACCGGCGGCGGATGCGGCTGCAACTAAAGTTTCAAAAATGAGAAATTTAGTGATCATTCTGTTTTGTTTATGCACAGCCTCAAGTTTTGCGCAGGAAACCCCGGAAGAAGAAACCTTTAAAAAACGCGTTTTGGAAAGTACAGAAGTGGACTTCCTTACCAGCTTCTATTCGCAGAACGGCGATAATGCTGCTGTGAGCGGCGGGATTGGTACCGAAGAGCTTACAGATTTTACACCTACTATCGTCGTTTCCATTCCGCTGAATGAAGACGATGTTTTGACCATTGACGGCGGAATTTCGGCTTACTCTTCGGCTTCCTCGAGCAATGTTAATCCCTGGGACGGCGGCAGCCCGGCAGATCCTTTTACCGCTTCTTCAGGAGCTTCTTCAAGTGATGTTTGGGCCGGCCTGAGCGGGACCTACAGCCACAGCTCTGATGACCGTAACAGGATTTGGACCGCCAAGGCTTCGGTCTCTTCGGAATATGATTATTTTTCGATAGGTTTCGGCGGAAGCTATTCCTGGCTATTTAATGACAAGAATACTGAAGTTGGCGTGAATGCCAATGTTTACCTGGATACCTGGAATGCTGTTTATCCTTATGAGCTGCGTTACTTCGGAAATAATAGCAGTGGCTTAAACAGCGGCTTCTTCAGAAATATTGAAGGAACCGGGGTTTATGATCCTTCCTTTACTGAATTTGACAGCGAGACTCGTAATTCCTATTCCGTAGGATTGAATTTTTCCCAGATCCTTACAAAGAACCTGCAGGCCAGCCTTTCGTTGGACCTGGTGCAGCAGGAGGGGCTGTTGTCCACGCCTTTTCAAAGGGTATATTTTGCCGATAAGGAAGATTTTTACATAGAAAATTTTCAGCTGGCCGATGATGTGGAGCGGCTGCCCGATACCCGCTCTAAAATAGCAGTTGGCGGGCGTCTTAATTATTTCCTGAATGCCATGTTCGTTCTTAGAACCTATTACCGTTTCTATACCGATGACTGGGGCATTAGCTCGAACACGGCAAAGGTAGAAGTGCCCATAAAACTCTCAGAAAAGTTTACGGTCTATCCTTCTTACAGGTACTACGATCAAACTGCCGCAGATTATTTTGCGCCTTACGAAGAACACTTGTCGACAGAAGAATTTTATACTTCAGATTATGACCTTTCTGAGTTCAATGCCAACCAGTATGGTTTCGGGATAAGGTATACAGATATCTTCACGAATTTCCATATCTGGCAGTTTGGGTTAAAGTCAG
>JBAVJB010000099.1:0-2046 GCA_049687495.1 Salinimicrobium sp. | reverse complement strand
GTAGTTGTTCCCAATCCCGATCTTAAACCTGAAACGGCATACAACGCCGAGCTGGGCAGCAGGATGGACCTCGGAAGGTTGCAGCTCGACCTTTCCGCCTACTACACTTACCTCAGTGATGCTCTGGTGAGGCGGGATTTTTCTTTAAACGGACAAACGGAAATCGATTACCGGGGCGAGCCAAGCCGGGTGCAGGCGATACAAAATGCCGCTTTCGCTGAAGTCTATGGGCTGGAAGCAGGGGCAAAAATGACATTTTCGAGGCAGCTTCATTTTAAGGGACAGGTGAGCATTGTTGAAGGTGAAGAAGAACAGGATGATGGCAGCCGCGCACCGCTAAGGCATGCTGCACCGCTATTCGCCAACGCACACCTGGTTTGGGAGAATGCAACACTTCGGCTGGACCTGTTTTCAGAATATAATGCAGCGATCTCTAATGAAGACCTGGCGCCATCAGAGCAAGGAAAAGCCTATTTGTATGCCATTGACAGCAACGGAAATCCATACTCACCGGAGTGGTACACGCTCAATTTTACCGCTCAATATAACTTCGGAAGGAACTGGTTGGCAACGGCTTCCGTAGAAAATTTTACAGATCAGCGCTACCGTACCTATTCCTCAGGTATTGCTGCTGCAGGAAGAAATCTGATCCTGGCGCTGAGGTATAGTTTTTAGAATTTTCTTTCTTCATGATGCTATTTTGGTGTAAATTTACACCAAAGCCATAAATTATGACACGGCAAAGTATAAGTTTAACTGATCCTAACGATGAGTGGTTAAAGGAACAAGTGGAAAACAAAGAGTACACTAGTAAAAGTGAATTGATCAATGACCTTATCAGGCAGGCCAGACATCAACAAAAGGAAATAGACTGGGTTCGTGCTAAATTGGAAAGAGCTGAAAAAAGAGGTTTTTCAAACCTAAGGCCAGAAGAAATTCTGGATATCGCCAAAAATAGTGAATAGATGCAGTATAAACTGAGTCTTGAGGCGGAGGAGGATCTAATAAGAATCTACAGGTACGGCTTGAAAAAGTTTGGAGAAAGCCAGGAAATAAAATATTACATGGGCCTGGTGGAGAATTTTGCTATTATAGCTAAAAATCCATACCGGTTGCCTTCAGCTGAACACGTGAAAAAGGATTATAGATACTGTACTTACAAAGCTGATACTATCTATTATCGTATTTCTGGAGAAGTTGAAATAATGGCTATTGTTGGACGCCAGGATTTTGGCCGAAATTCTTATTAAGTTTCTTGTAGATTTCGCTCATTTCCGTATACGAAGTAAAAAAAGGGCACAAAGAAAGGAGAAATTCTTCCGCAGAATTCCCCAGTTGATATTGATTTCATTGGTGCATTAGTGGATAAAAAACTGAGGAAGTTTTTATAATTCCCAATTAGAAGATTTAGATCAATAGATCATCAGTTCTTGAAGATAATCCTAAGTTTCAGAAATTTAAAAGATCAATCTTTTGAACATCAACAGGTTTTCCCGTTTTTAGACCTTGTATTTGTCAAAATTCGTTATTTTCGCGCAACTATTTGAAAGAACGAATTAATGAGTACAAAGTTCCCTGAATATAAAGGACTTGACCTGCCAAAAGTAGCCGAAGAAATTCTGGATTTTTGGAAGGAGAACGATGTTTTTGATAAAAGTATAAGTTCACGTGAAGGCAATGAGCCTTTTGTGTTTTTTGAAGGTCCGCCGTCTGCAAACGGCCTGCCCGGAATTCACCACGTGATGGCCCGCGCCATTAAGGATATTTTTTGCCGTTTTAAGACCCAAAAAGGTTACCAGGTAAAACGTAAGGCGGGCTGGGATACTCATGGGCTTCCTATTGAACTTGGAGTAGAGAAGGAGCTGGGGATCACCAAAGAAGACATTGGCACTAAAATAAGTGTTGAAAAATATAACGAAGCCTGTAAAAATGCGGTAATGCGTTACACCGATGTGTGGAACGACCTTACCGAAAAAATGGGTTACTGGGTGGATATGGATGATCCATACATCACCTATAAGCCGAAATACATGGAGACGGTGTGGT
>JBAVJB010000098.1:0-3479 GCA_049687495.1 Salinimicrobium sp. | reverse complement strand
AGCTGAAGCCTCAGCAGAGATCCAGCTTTCGCTGAATTTTTCCCAGATATAGTCGATCGCGATCTTGTTGGGATGCAGCATATCTTCGGCATAAAAGCGGTAATCGCGCAGCTCGTCCATCATAATCTCGTAAGACGGGAAATAATGCGCATTTTCTTCAATAGAGCTCACCTCATGCACCGCCGTGATTAATTTGGCTTTGCTTTGCTGATTTTCCACAAATCCATCTTTCAAATGCCGCACGGGAGAAACCGTAAAAATAATGGCTGCGGAAGGATTCAGCTGCCGAACCAGCTTTACTGTCTCCTGAAGATCATCTTTGACCTCAGTAAGCTCTTTGGAAAAATTTTTCTGCGGAAGTTTATGACAGTTGGCCACAATGTTCCCGGTTTCCCGGAAGCGATAGCCCCAGGCGGTGCCGGGAGTAATGAATACATGGCTGGCCTCTTTTAGAAATTGATGGCTCTGTTCGACCGCCAAATTTAAAGCCTCCAGAATTTCCCCTTTTTGAGAGGTATTCAAATCGGAATGTGCCTGCAGGCAATGCCACTGCTCGTTGTGATGGAAAATATCAGCTTCGGAAAACTCTGCCTTCCCAACGACCTTTTCTAAAAAATTCCTGATGGCCGCAGGATGAAACAAAATTCCGAAGGGATTGAGCCGGTTCCTGAATTTAAAATATTCCAGCTTCTGCCCTATGTTCTCGACAAAACAGGAGCCCAGCAACAGGATCTGGGAGTCGTAAGTCACCTTCGGCTCCTGCGGTGGAATGGATATTTTGGTTCTGAAATCGATATTAGAAGATTTTAGACCTCACAGGTTTTGGAAACCTGTGAGGTCTGGTGATTTTTCGAGACCTGCAAGGTTTCCAGAACCTTGTAGGTCTGTTATTACACATAAACCTACAAGGTCAAAAAAGACCTTGCAGGTTTGATATTATTTTAAGTATTCCTCTGCTTTTTGCAGCGCCTCATTGATTCCCGCAGGATTTTTACCTCCGGCAGTCGCGAAGAACGGCTGTCCGCCGCCGCCACCCTGGATAAACTTTCCGAGTTCTCTCACGATCTTTCCTGCATTCAGGTCTTTTTCTGAAACCAGGTTTTTAGAGATATAGCAGGAAAGCAGCGCCTTCCCGTCCTGTTCGGTTCCAAAAATGAGGAAAAGATCCTCTTTTTCGTCCCCCAGCTGGAAAGAAAGATCTTTTATTCCGCCGGCATCGAGGTCAACTTTTTTAGCCAGGAAGTTGATCCCGTTGATCTCTTTGATTTCGTTCTTTAGTTCAGATTTCAGGTTCTTCGCCTTATCCTTCAGCAGGCTTTCGATCTGCTTTTTCAATTCGGCATTCTCTTCCTGCAGGTTGACCACCGCTTTCACCGGATCTTTTGCATTCTTCAGCAAAGCCTTCAGTTCTCCGAAAGTTTCGGTTTGTCCTACAAAATATTCTTTGGCAGCTTCCGAAGTAATGGCTTCGATACGACGTATTCCGGAGGCGACAGCGCCTTCAGAAATGATCTTGAAATGCCAGATGTCGGCTGTGTTTCCTACGTGGGTTCCGCCGCAAAGCTCCATGGATTCTCCAAATCTTACCGCACGAACCTTGTCGCCGTATTTCTCTCCAAAAAGGGCAATTGCGCCGTCGTTTATAGCTTCATCATAAGTCATTTCGCGATTCTCCAACAAAGGCAGCTTTTCGGCGATGCGCTCGTTCACGAACTGCTCCACCTGCTGCAACTCTTCCGCAGAAACTTTGCTGAAGTGTGAAAAATCGAACCTTAAATAGTCGCTTTGCACCATCGAACCTTTTTGCTCCACATGCGTGCCCAGCACTTTTCTAAGCGCCTGATGTAGCAGGTGCGTAGCCGAGTGATTGGCCGCGGTTCTCGCCCGTTGCGCCACATTCACTTTCGCGGTAAAAGTAGCGGCAGGATCTTTTGGAAGCGCTTTTGTAAGGTGAATGATCAGGTTGTTTTCTTTTCGGGTATCGATAATGTACACCACTTCACCGCCCTTAGATTCAAGCATACCCTTATCACCTACCTGTCCACCGCCTTCGGGATAAAAAGGCGTTTTGCTGAAGACCAGCTGGTACATCTCGCCTTCTTTTTTGGATTCCACTTTCCTGTAGCGAAGAATTTTTACATTAGCTTCAAGGGAGTCATAGCCTACAAAACCTTCGGTCTCTTCATCGGCAACCATAATCCAGTCTCCAGATGTCACTTTTGAAGCGCTTCTCGAGCGGTCTTTCTGCTTCTGCAGCTCCTGCTCAAATTCTTTCTGGTCGAGACTGTAACCTTTTTCAGAAAGTATAAGCGCGGTAAGGTCAATTGGAAATCCGTAGGTGTCGTAAAGCTCGAAAGCCTTTTTACCTGAAACTTTTTTGTCTTTGCTCTCCTTCATGATCTGATCCAGCAGCACGAGCCCCTGATCAAGGGTGCGTAAAAAGGAATTTTCTTCCTCTCTTATCACATTCTCGCAAAGGTTCTGTTGCGCCTTGAGCTCTGGAAAAGCTTCGCCCATCTGCTTGCTCAGGGTGTCGACCAGCTTATAAACAAAAGCCTCTTTCTGGCCCAGGAAGGTAAAACCGTAACGAATGGCCCTCCTTAAGATCCTCCGGATCACATATCCGGCGCCGGTGCTTCCGGGCAGCTGCCCGTCGGCAATAGCGAAGGTTACCGCTCTCACGTGATCGGCGATCACACGAATTGCGATGTCGTTCTCCTCGTTCTTTCCGTAGGTAGTATTGGTGATCTTCTCCAGCTGCTGAATAAGCGGCGTGAAAACATCTGTATCGTAATTTGATTTCTTGTCCTGCAGCACCATGCACAGGCGCTCAAAGCCCATCCCGGTGTCCACATGTTTGGCAGGAAGTTTCTCTAAAGAACCATCGGCTTTCCTGTTGAACTGAATAAATACCAGGTTCCAGATCTCCACCACCAAAGGATGGTCCTTGTTGACCAGTTCGCTTCCGGGTACTTTGGCCTTTTCTTCGGCAGATCTTAAGTCAACATGAATTTCGGAAGAAGGACCGCATGGCCCCTGGTCGCCCATTTCCCAAAAGTTGTCTTTTTTATTTCCGAAGATAATGCGCTCTTCGGGCACTATCTTCTTCCAAAGCTCCAGCGCCTCGCTGTCTACAGGAAGATCTTCCTCTTCGTTGCCTTCAAAAACCGAAACGTAAAGAACATCCTTGTCGATCCTGTAAACTTCGGTAAGCAATTCCCAGGCCCACTGTATGGCTTCTTTCTTGAAGTACCCGCCTGCTCGGCCGGCAGGGTCGCCAAAACTCCAGTTCCCAAGCATCTCGAACATGGTGTGATGGTAAGTATCTTTACCTACCTCCTCGAGATCGTTATGTTTCCCGCTCACCCTAAGGCACTTTTGAGTATCGGTCACACGGGTATCGACCGGTGTACCATTGCCCAGGAAGTACTCCTTGAACTGGTTCATACCGGCATTGGTGAACATGAGGGTTGGATCGT
>JBAVJB010000097.1:0-11295 GCA_049687495.1 Salinimicrobium sp. | reverse complement strand
TGGTTGTGGTCGTGATCTCCTCCTCCCTGCGGGATAAAGTTGAAAGGGCTTTGATCCCAGTCGAAGAACCTTTCGGCATAAAAGGCCGAAGGGTTTTTCCATATTTTCGGGTCATGGTTGGTGGCATAGAGATCAAGCAGCACCCTCCTGCCCTTCGGGAATTTTTTGCCGTTCCAGGTGAAATCCTGCTTCACCATGGCTGCTACAAAAGGAAAGAACGGGTAAAATCTCCTCACCTCCTGCACAAACATATGCGAGAGGTTAGACTCGTCCTTCCGCAGCCTTTCCACATATTGAGGAAACTGGTGCAGGGCCAGTGCCGCAAAGGTGATGTAACGTGCAATGGCCACAATAGGACGCAAAAGATTGAGCACTTCTACCGCTACAATCCGTTCGTCTAAAAGTTTCCCGTCGGGATCTTTATAGAAACAGAATTTCTCAAAAATGCTATTTTCGGCGGAAGCTTCTTTTTCACGCACTTCCCCGACCATCGACATGATCCATGCTTCGGCTTTTTTACGGGCTAACCTTCCTTTGTAATGCCGCAACCCCACTCCGCCTGAAGCATCGATCATCATGCTCATCAAAGCCGTCCTGTTCCTGACCTCGCCGGGAGCAAGATTAACTCCCACCCAGGAACAGGCTGCCCGCAGCAGGATCTCTTCCATCTCTTTAAACAGCACTACCTCTTCCCGGCCTTCCCATTTTTTGCTGTACTCTTCCAGGATTTCCACGAATTTTTCATTCATGGAATGAACAGATTCTTTGCTCATGCATTGCATGAAAAGCGCTTTTCTTTTGAGATGCGCTTCACCGTCGAGGCCCTGAACTCCGCCTTCTCCAAAAAGCGTTTTTTGAAAGCGCTTTGGAGTGGCTCCATGTCTCTTGAACTTATTAAGATCATAAAAGACAGCCGCGGCTTCCTCACCTTTTATAACAATGGTCTTCTTCAGTAGCAGGTGCTTTTCAAGAATGTTGGTATTTTTTTCTTCAAACTGGTCTCGAAAATTGCTGTATCCCTTGATGAGCACTCCTACTGCACTGTCCATATCAAATGTTTTTTTAGATTGTTGCCTAAAATTATTTGTAGCTGATCGAACAGTCGGGATTTTTAACATTTTTAACCCTGCTGTTATAATAATTTTAAAGAGCCCTTCGGAAAGAGTTCTACTTCAGCACCAGCCTGGCGTAAACAGGGAAATGATCAGATCCAAACTCCTGAAGCCTTTCCAGTTCCACCACTTCGAATTCTTCGGTAACAAAATAATGGTCCAGCGGCCAGCGCATCACCATAGAAGTGGCGTCAAAACTGTTGTATAAGCCGCGGCCAATCCTCACATTCTTCAATTGCCCGTCATGCCCGAACAACCTGGCGGTATGCGACCAGGAAACATCGTTAAAATCTCCGGCCACTATAGAAGGAAGCTTATCATCGGCGACCATTTCTCCCACTTTAAGCAATTCCACTTCCTGTTCGCCTTTGTTATCGGGATATTGGTCGCTGGGAACGGGAGCCACGGGATGAACGGCATGCAACCTGAAGCTTTTTCCCGAAGGAAGTTCTACATCAGCATGGAAAGAGGGCACAAAATCATGGTTTAAATACTTCACCTCTTGGTTGCGCAAAGGCAGTTTTGAAAAAAGAATCATTCCGTAGGCTTCATCATTGGGGCGGGAGATCACGTGCGGATAATCTTTCTTTAGCACCTGCAACTGCTCCACCCACTTTTGATTTACTTCCATAGCCAAAAGCAAATCAGGATTTCGGTTTTTCACCACCTCAAGAAACTTATCGTATTTATCATTTTTGATCAACACGTTGGCCAGCATTAAGCTGAAGGAATTCTCTTCTTGAAAATTTGAAGTGGCATCGGGAACGGCTTTTTCAGCAAACCAGTAAGGAAAGATCCTTTGGGAATGAATCCAAATGGCGGCTAGGAGCCCGAGTACGAAGATCCACGAAGTCCATTTCCACTTTTTGTTGAGCCCGGCAAAGATCAGCAAACAAATAATTGCCAGGATCCAGTACTGTAACCGCGGAAAATCAAGAATTTTGGAATACCAGTAAGGCAGATTGTAAAAAAGGGAAAGCAGGCTCGCCAGGATGAGCAGAGAACTGATAATAATGATAAAAAACCAGAATATTTTCCTGAAGCTACTCATATTTTGGGTTTAGTGAGCGCAAGTTGTGGAATAAAAGCGCCGGATTACAGATCTAGATTTTTCAACATTTGATCTCTAAAATAAACATTTTCATATAAAATCCATTGGTTGACGATGGTTTAGAGGTTGTGACGCAAATACAGCGTTTGAATTAAATTGTTTTGATCTGGTAAAGGATATTAAATTTTAGTACCTTATATAGTGTTTACAATGAGTGTCCCTCTCTATTGCCGTTATTTCCCAAAGCTGATATTTCCAACCTACTTCATAGAAACAAGCATGTTAATGCAATTAAATAGATAAAGTTATGAAGATTTCAAAAGACAAAATTGAGGTAAAAATGGAAATTCCCGGGGCTGTCATTCGACAAAAAAGGAATTTTGGTGATGCCAGTGGGTTGGGTAAAATTAGTGGAGAATATTTTAGTCTCTCTGCAGGAGTAGATACAACTCCCTTATTCATGGGGCTTGAAGGTAACTTATGTCAATGCCCTCACTGGGGCTTTCTTTTAAGTGGTCAACTTACTGCCACCGATGCTGATGGTACTGAGGAAATTGTGAATAGCAAGGATTTGTTTTACTGGCCTCCAGGACACAACGTAAAAGTTAATCAAGATGCAGAGATTGTCATGTTTAGTCCGCAAGAACAGCATACTCAGGTTATTAATCATATGATCGAGATGGTCAAAAGCCAGGAGTAAATTGAAGGTTAAACATTTAAACCTGATCGTGCAATTTTTAATGGAGAAAGATAAAAAAACACAATTTCTCTAGTGCCAAAAAAAGGCTCCCGTAAAGGAGCCTTAAAAATGTCATTTTTGAGAGGTATTATAGATACATCTTCAAATTCAGGCCGCCATAGAAATTCACGTCCTTTGGCGCCGGCAAATAAGCATCGGGTAATTGGTTGAGAAACACCATATAATAGTAACGCGTGCCGGTAAGATTCTCTGCCCCGGCAAAAAGGTCGAGGTCAAAGCGTCCCAAATTTTTGGTGTAGCCCAGCTTGGCGTGCAATAGATTGTAGGGATCGGTAATGTTTTCGCCATCAGATGTAAAAGGCATGGCGTCGCGATAAGAATAACCGAAATTTCCGTAGAAGCCTGTGTTGGTCGCGAAGTCGATTCCCGCGTTCACCACCCATGGCGCGACGCCTGCCACGGCATTTCCACTATAATCGGAGACGACTTTATTTCCTTCGGAATCTAAAGTTTCATATTGAAAGTCTTCATAAACATGATCTGAATACGTGTAATTGAAATAAGGCGTTACGGCCGAAAAGAAGCCACTGCCCGAGCGGTAAGCCGAATACCGCGTCAAAAATTCCACGCCCCTGTGCAACTGACTGCCGCCGTTGGCGATATAAGTGTAGGCCGTGGTGTTCTCATCGAGCGGAACGGCAACCGAGGTAAATTTATTTTCAAACCTCGTTCTGTAAAGGGCTAATTGATAATCCAGCTTTCCAAAAAAGGAACCTTTTGAACCAATCTCCCACTGCTCCCCTTTTTCAGGTTCCAGGCCGGTATTCAGTCCACCGGTAGTTGATAGCACAATATTGCCGCTCACCGGCGCATTATACGCACTGCTGTAGGAAAGGTACACACTAAAGTTGTCGTTAAAGATCTTGTTCAGCGCGAAATGGGGCGAATACAGGTTGTTATATTCAGCGGTGACCTCACGATCGCGGCTGCTTTCGAAATCATACATCCTGTTCTCCAGCTGAATGCTCATGTTGCTCATCCCAAGCCCGGCAGTAAAAGATAGCTCCCAGGGCATTTGCAGCGTCCATTCCGTGAAGTAGGATGAAGTACCCGAAACAGCGGCTTCATCGGCTTTTTGAGCCCCAATAATATTGTAGCCATCGGGGTTTTCAGGATCTTCGGTCATTCTGTAGCCCATGATTCGCGCCCGCTGCTGCTGCAGTTCAAGCCCCGCAATTCCGGTTAGTTCAAATGCTTCGGAAAGATCCAGATCAAAATTGAATTCAGATCTTAAGCCATAGTTCAACGGATCATTATCTGTCCAACCTCCCGCTGAGCTTGAATTGCTGCTCACGCCCGTGCCAAAAACGCTTATGTTGTTTGACAGCCACTTGTTGAATTCATAGCGGTGGTTAAGGCCGGCCCTAAAGCTGATCACTTCTGAATGGGCGTTGTTCTTGATATAGCGGGAGTTTCCGCTGTAATCGCCCTGCTCGAACTGCTCAATGCTCAGCTCTCCACCGCGTTGGTCATAGCTGTTTGAATAGCCGAAATAGGTGGAAATTTCCTGTTTTTCGGAAGGTGTAAAATTCAGCAGCAGGTTGGCAAAATCCTTATCAGAAGCCGTGTGCGCCATAAAACCATCAGAGGTTTGATGTCCGTAATTGGTAAGAATGGAGTAATTCTCGCCTGCCGAAGCAAACCTGCTGGTCAACCTCAACAGCCCATAGGCTCCAAAAGTGACATGTTGAGCGATGCTCGTTTCCCCCGGCAAAGGCTGCAGCGTGTGCAGTTTCACAACCCCGGCGATCGCAAAGCCGTAAAGAGAACCCGCCGGACCTTTCACTACCTCCACACCGCCGAGCGAAGCAAAATCTATGTCGTCCATTTGGGTGATCCCTTCCGCATCGGTCACGGGAATGTTGTTGAGATAAACCTTGTAACCCTGCCCGTCAAAGTTGTTGCTCGCGCCCCGAAAGCCCACACCATTGCCATAGCCGCGGATGTTGAACTGCTGTCCCGATGAAACCGCACGCCGGTTCATGGTCACGCCCGGCACATTTTCGTTTATCGCGTCGTCAAGAAAAATTCCGGGGCCACGATGGAGTTCTGCTGCTTTTAAATGTACTTCGGAAACCGGCTTTCCCAGCAGGTTTCGTGCATGACGCCCGGTAAGTTCTATGGTCGCCAGTTCGTTCACTTCTGGTTGCAGCTCGATCTCCAGGCGCTTTTCGCAATGGTCGATTAGGGTTTGAAATTCGCCATAGCCCGGCAGGCTTACCCGCAGTTTTTTTCCACGCAAACATTGGGTGTCAAAAAAGCCATTTTTGGAGGTGCTTGTAATTGTCTTATTGCCTATTTTAACAACTGCGTCCGCAAGCGGCTCCCCGGTTTCGGCATCAAGAACGCGGCCGCTAAAGCTGTTGGTTTGCGCAAAGAGTGCTGCAGAGAACAGGAAGTAAAAAATTATAGTAAGTATTCTTTCCATTGATCGGTTTAATTTATTTCACAAGAGGTTGAGGCAGTCATGAAAATGCTGCCTTTTGTTTTTCAGAAATCAAATTAAACCTGCCGGGGCGGCGGACTTTCGGTAATTAGGCGTGGTGCTGCGTAAAAATAAGACCTTCCAAAAATGCCTTTTTTGAGAGGTTTTAAAAATGCAACTTTTAAGTCCTCATGTTCCCGGTTGAACTTTGGGAAGACTTTAAAAAAGCTCTTTAATCCGGAATTTTTCTTTTTATGATTTTCCCTGCCGGTCTTCAGCAGGCCCGAAAATGCCTTTAAAAGCGCAGTCTCTTCCACATCAAGATAACAGGAAAGCTCTATACTGCCGTCGCTGAGCCTCTGCTTCTTCAGCCGGTCATACATCGCGCCCTTGAAATAGAATTCTTTGCCGCCGTCAAACTCGAGGAGTTCATTTTCTTCGGAAGTGATCCTAAGCTTTATCATTTCTTCCTGTTGAAAACCTTCGGAAATCTTTCTCAACACCTGGTTTTTGACCTGAAAAAGCTGAATTCCGAAGAAGATGTAGAACCCCAGCAAATTGAAGCAAAAAACAACAAGAAGGCTTAAAATGCTGAGCTTTTTCAAGTAGCGGGGGCTTTTCAGGAAATTCAAAGAAACAAAAAATCCTGCTTCTGCTGCTGCAGCTGTTGGACAGTTTAACATTTTTTCCTTTAAAAGCAGAAGGCAGAAAGATCTTGATGCCGGTGGAGAAAGCCTTATATTAGGTGCTCAAAAAATAATTCTATGTCCAAAACATATTATGACCCGGCCGATCTGAAAAAATTTGGCGATATCACCGAGTGGAATGAAGAGCTGGGCAAGAAATTCTTTGACTACTATAATTCGGTTTTTGAAGAAGGCAGCCTCACTGCCCGTGAGAAATCTTTGATCGCCCTTGCCGTTTCCCACGTGGTGCAGTGCCCTTATTGCATTGACGCCTATACCAAAGACGGTTTACAGCGTGGGATCGAAAAAGAGGAAATGATGGAAGCCGTTCATGTGGGAGCCGCGATCCAGGGCGGTGCCACCCTCGTGCATGGCGTGCAGATGATGAACAAATACAAGAAACTGAGCTTTTAATTAGGCGAATTTGCCGATGTAAAGATTTCCGCTTGCTGCGGAAGAAATGTAAGAGAAGAAGAATCTATGCCAATCAAGTCACTTTCAGCAAGGAAAAATGAGCTTGCCGATCCGAAGCACCAGCTGAAATTCCTAAATAACGGAATTTTCGGTGACGGAAAACTGCCGCTGTTCAGCGAAAAAATCCAGGAAAACGGTCATTTTCCACTAAAACCAAACGCTCTGGAGATCCTGCAACTCAACCTGGGCTACATGTGCAATCAAACCTGCGCCCATTGCCACGTTGATGCGGGACCAGACCGCAAGGAGATCATGAGTCGCGAAACCATGCAACAATGCCTGGAGGTGTTAAAAACTTCAGGAGCTCATACGCTGGACCTCACCGGCGGTGCGCCCGAAATGAACCCGAATTTTCGCTGGTTCGTAGAAGAGGCTTCAAAAATGGGAGTTCAGGACATCATCGTCCGCTCAAATCTCACCATTATCAACGCCAACAAAAAATATCACGACCTGCCCGACTTTTTCAAAAAGCACAAAGTACACGTGGTGTCTTCCCTGCCTTTCTACAAAAGGGAAAAGACAGACAGGCAGCGAGGCAGCGGAGTGTTTGACAGGTCAATTGAAGCCCTGAAGATGCTGAATGCTGTTGGCTACGGAATTGAAGGCAGCGGCCTAAAGCTGGATCTGGTATACAACCCCGCGGGGGCATTTTTGCCAACCGCACAGGCGGCTTTGGAGCAGGATTTCAAGAAGGCCCTAAAAGAGGATTTTGACATAGACTTCAACTCGCTGTTCTGTATCACCAACCTTCCGATAAGCAGGTTTTTAGAATACCTTATTGCTTCGGAAAATTACGAGGATTACATGGAGAGCCTGGTCGCGGCATTTAATCCTTCCGCAGTAAAAAACGTGATGTGCACCAATACGCTTTCAGTAAGCTGGGATGGTTGGCTTTATGATTGCGACTTTAACCAGATGCTGCAAATGAAGGTGGATTCCCGGGTGCAGCACATCAGCGAATTTGACAAAAAAACACTGCAGGACCGGGAGATTAAGATCTCCCAACATTGCTACGGCTGCACTGCCGGCGCAGGTAGCAGCTGCCAGGGAAGCCTTACCTAAAATGCCATTTTTGATGCCTCAGAAAAACCTGCTCCTCGTTTTTACCAGGAATCCCGAATTGGGAAAAGTTAAGAAACGCCTGGCTGCCGATATTGGAGATGCTTCGGCTTTAAGGCTGTACAAATTTCTGCTGCAGCACACTTTTGAAGTGGTAAAGAAGCTGTCTGTGGAGAAATGGGTGTGCTATTCCGAAGAAATTCCGCAGCAAGATCTTTGGGATAAAGGTGATTTTCAGAAAAAGGTGCAGCAGGGAAAAGGTTTGGGAGAGAGAATGGAAAATTCCTTTTTTGAAGCTTTTGAGGAAGGTTATGAAAAGGTGGTGATCATTGGCAGCGATCTATACGACCTGCAGGAAGAGGACCTGAAAAAGGCATTTTTGGCACTTGATACTTGTGATTATGTGATTGGGCCTGCCAGCGACGGCGGCTATTATTTATTTGGAATGAAATCCTTAAATTCACAGGTGTTTCGCAATAAGAATTGGGGCACGGCTACAGTGCTGCAGGACACGCTGCAAGACCTGAAAAATGAAAAACTAACCATGCTGGACGTGAGGAATGACATTGATACTTTGCACGACCTAGAGGCACATCCCGAGCTCCGGCAAATCATAGAACCATGATAAGAGATTTAGAAGAAACCACAGAATATTTACAGGAAAGAGGCTTTGAAAGCCCTGAAATTGGAATTATCCTCGGCACCGGCCTGGGAAAACTGGTGGATGAGCTGGAGATCATTTCGGAAGTCAGCTATAACCATATTCCTTTCTTTCCAACCGCTACAGTGGAATTTCACCGCGGAAAACTCATCTACGGAAAACTGGACGGCAAAAAGGTGATCGTGATGCAGGGAAGATTTCATGTTTACGAAGGCTATAGCCTTTGGGATGTGACCTATCCCGTTAGAGTGATGAAACGTTTGGGAATTAAAAAGCTGCTCATTTCCAATGCCGCCGGCGCGATCAATCCCGACTTCAAAAAAGGGGAAATTATGGTCATTGATGACCACATTAACCTGCAGGGCGGTTCCCCGCTTGCATTTCATGGGGTGGAGCATTTTGGCACCCGCTTCACCGACATGAGCGCACCTTACGACCAGGACAGCATCAGAATTCTGGAGGAGATCGCCAAAGAGAATGACATTACCCTTCGTAAGGGAGTTTATGCTTCGGTCGTTGGGCCACAGCTGGAAACCCGTGCAGAGTATCGCTACCTCAAGATCATTGGAGCCGATGCCGTGGGAATGAGTACGGTACCCGAAGTGATCGTTGCAAACCACCTTGGAATTCCTATCGCAGCGGTGTCGGTCTTGACCGATGAAGGCAATCCCGATGACCTGAAACCGGTGGATATCGAAGATATCATCAAAACTGCTTCGGAAGCTGAACCTGACATGATCCTGCTTTTTAGGGAGTTGATCAAACGCATCAAACTAAAATCTCCTGCCGATGCCTAACGCAGAACACGTGGTCATTATCGGGAACGGCATCGCCGGCATTACGGCTGCGCGGCACATCAGGCGCATTTCTAATAAAAGGATCACGGTAATTTCTGCGGAAAGCAAATATTTCTTTTCCCGCACCGCGCTCATGTACGTCTATATGGGCCACATGAAGTGGGAACACCTCGAGCCTTACGAAGACTGGTTTTGGGAAAAGAACCGCATTGAACTGAAACAGGCTTTTGTGGAAAAAGTGGAAACCGGATCAAAAATGCTCTTTTTGAGAGGTGATGAAACTTTGCGCTACGACAAGCTAATTTTGGCGGCAGGATCAATTCCGCGGAAGCCGGGTTGGCAAGGCCAGGAACTGCCGGGCGTGCAGGGACTGATTTCGAAGCAGGATCTCGAGCTGCTGGAGGAGAATACCCGCAACAACTGCAAGAAAGCAGTGATTGTGGGCGGCGGATTGATTGGCGTGGAACTGGCAGAAATGCTGCACACCAGGAATATTCCGGTAACGATGCTTATTCGGGAGAATTCCTTCTGGAGAAATGTGCTGCCACAACAGGATGCAGATCTCATTTCCGGCCATATCCAGAGCCACGGCATTGAACTCAAATTCGAAACCGAACTTGACAGCATATTGGGGAAAGAAAGAGTTCGGGCTGTGAAGACCAAAGATGGAGAGGAAATCGAAACCGATCTGGTGGGACTCACAGCCGGAGTGCAACCGCAGATCTCTTTTTTGAAAGGTTCAGAAGTCGAGACAGACATTGGTGTTCTCGTAGATGAATATTTGCAGACTAACATTGAAGATATCTATGCCATTGGCGACTGCGCCCAGTTTAAAGAACCGCCAAAAGGCAGAAGTGCTATTGAAGCCGTCTGGTATACCGCAAGAATGATGGGAGAAACAGTCGCGCAGACCATCTGCGGAAATCCGTTCCAGTATCAACCCGGCCCCTGGTTCAACAGCGCCAAATTCTTTGAGATCGAATATCAGACTTACGGAAGGGTTTCAGCTGATCCAAAGGAAAATGAACAGCATTTTCATTGGGAGCACGAAAGTAAGAAGCAGGCGATCACGATCGCCTATGATATGGAGAGTTCGCTCTTTCTTGGTATAAACAGCTTCGGAATCCGATTGCGTCACGAGGTTTTCGACCGATGGTTACGTGAAGGAAGATCTGTTGAATATGTGCTGCAACACCTGAAACAGGCGAATTTTGACCCGGAGTTCTATAAACGGCATGAGAAAGAAATTTTAAAAGAATTTGAAAAGACCTGCGAGGTTTTCAAAACCTCGTAGGTCTGAAGAAGAGAAGTAGACCCAACAGATCTCGAAGACCTGTTGGGTCTAAAAACATTTAAACAATTATAATGCTCACACCTCAACAAAGAATGGCACTTACGGGAGAACCTCCTAAAAGTCTAAGCCCTGTCCAAAAAATTGCAACGGCAATAGGCTGGACGGGCTTGTTCATTTTGTTGCTTTCGATTTTTAATGTGACGCTTCCCGATTCTTTCCTGTGGCTCTCCCTCGGTCTTATCGCAGCAGGGGTTATTGTCTTCGCCAGTGACCAGTATTTGGGAAAACCGGAAGGTATAAAGAACGACGGCGTCTGGTTCAAAAACATTTCTTCAAGGGGAGCTTTGGCCTGGGGTGCAGGAATTTTGCTTACGCTGTTCTATATCGTGCTCTATTGGTTTCCGGAATATCTTGGGCTCACGCCCTCGGGGGAAGCAAACACCGGCATAATTGGCCTTTTTGACCAGCTAAGCAGGATGATAAGCGGGCAACCTGCGGGTCAATGGTTCGTTTACGGGGTGCTTTATACTTTGGCAATTTTGGTTTTTGGCTACAAATTTCTGCTTAAATACCGGCACAACAAATACGAGGTGCTGCGTACATTTTCGGTGATGTTCTTTCAGCTGGGATTTGCATTCCTGATCCCTGAGCTGCTTGTGAGGCTGAATCAGCCTTATTATAATCCGGCGGTGATCTGGCCGCTCAACTACGATCTATTCGCGGGTTATAAACTGCAAGAATTTTTTTCTGCGGGAAATGCAGGACTGATCATGCTTGGCTTCGGGATCGCTTCCATTTTTGTCATTACTCCTATTCTCACCTACTTCTACGGAAAACGCTGGTACTGCTCCTGGGTTTGTGGCTGCGGCGGACTAGCAGAAACTGCCGGGGATCCTTACCGGCATCTTTCAGATAAAAGCCGAAAAGCCTGGAAACTGGAGCGTTGGATGATCCACACGGTACTCGTGCTGGTCGT
>JBAVJB010000096.1:0-3218 GCA_049687495.1 Salinimicrobium sp. | reverse complement strand
GAATGGATTATATCACCTCCTCTGCCAGTAACACAGGCGGTGCGAGTATCCAGGTTTTCTTTGACCAGGGTGTAGATCCCGATATTGCCGCGGTGAACGTGCAAAACCGTGTGGCCAGGGCTACGCCGTTGCTTCCGCGGGAGGTAACACAATCAGGGGTTACCACTCAAAAGCAACAAACGAGTGCCCTGATGTATTTCACCATGATCTCTGAAAATCCGGAGTACGACGCGACTTTTATTCAGAATTATCTCAACATCAACGTGATCCCAGAACTAAAAAGGATCAACGGCGTAGGTGACGTGAGCGTTTTTGGTGCTAAAACCTATGCAATGCGCGTATGGTTGAAGCCTGAAAAACTTGCTGCCTATAATTTAATTCCTTCTGATGTCATTGGTGCTATTAACGAACAGTCGCAGGAAGCTGCAGCCGGTTCTTTAGGTCAAAATGATGCAGAAGCTTTTGAATATGTAATCAGGTACAGCGGGCGCTACAGTACAGAAGATGAATACCGCAACATCGTGATCAAAGCCCTTGACAACGGGCGCTTCTTGAGATTAGGAGATGTGGCACAAGTAGAACTTGATGCCGAAGGTTACAACGTGCTTTCCTATACAAACGGGCTTCCCGGAATAAGTATGGGGGTGTTCCAAACTCCGGGCTCCAACGCCCAGGAGATCAATGAGGAGGTGCACGCGAAGCTGAAAGAAATGGAAGAGAACTTCCCTACCGGCCTTAAGATACAGATCAACTTTGACACCAATGAATTCCTGAATGCTTCCATCAAAAAGGTGGTAACTACCCTTTTTGAAGCCTTTGCTTTGGTATTCCTCGTGGTCTTTGTCTTCCTGCAGGATTTCAGGTCTACTCTTATCCCGGCCATTGCCGTACCTGTTTCGATCATTGGGACCTTCTTTTTCCTTAACCTTTTTGGCTATTCCATCAACTTGCTAACGCTTTTCGCACTTGTACTGGCAATTGGTATTGTGGTAGATGACGCCATTGTGGTAGTGGAAGCGGTGCACGCCAAGCTGGAAGAAGGTGCCGAAAATGCCAAAAAAGCGACTCATTCTGCCATGGAAGAGATCGCGGGCGCCATCGTTTCCATTACCATTGTAATGGGTGCCGTTTTTATTCCCGTGACCTTTATTACCGGCCCAACCGGTGTGTTTTACGAACAATTTGGGGTAACATTGATCGTGGCTATTGCGATTTCCGCAGTAAATGCGCTTACCTTAAGTCCGGCGCTTTGTGCGCTTTTCCTGAAACCTCACGAAGAAAAAGTGGCGAAGAAAAAAGGCTTTTTAAAGCGCTTTTTTACATCCTTTAATGTTGCTTTTGAAGCCACTACTAAAAAATACGTCCGCTCGATCTCCTTTCTTTACAGGCACAAGTGGATCACCGGCGTCGTCATCCTGGCAGCAGTTGCCGCCATTTTCTGGTCGGCTTCCAACACGCCTACAGGCTTTGTTCCCGATGAAGACCGCGGAATGATCTTCGCAAACATTGAACTTCCTGCCGGGGCTTCTTTAGACCGAACCGTAAAAGTGACCCAGGAGCTGGAGCGAAGAATTGAAAAAATTCCAGGGGTTGACATTGTGTCTTTGGTGAATGGCCGAAGTTTCCTTGGTGGTGCAGGTGGAAATTATGGTCTGGGCTTCATCAGGCTTAAGCCGTGGGACGAAAGGGAAGGCGAAGGCATGTCTGCACAGGCTATTATCGGGAAGATGTTTGGTGCAGCCGCAGGAATAAGCGATGCGAATATTCTCTTTTTTCAGCCTCCTTCTGTACCCGGTTTTGGTGCCTCCTCAGGTTTTGAAATGAAGGTGCTGGATAAGACCGGCGGAAGCTTTGAAGACCTGGATGCGGCTACACAGAATTACCTGACAGATCTTTCGGCAAGGCCAGAGATCCTTTATGCCCGTAGCTCGTTCAACACCAACTATCCGCAGTACGAGATCGACCTCAATATTCCGAAGGCAAAAGAAGCCGGGGTTGATATTGGGAGCATTTTCTCTACGCTGCAGTCTTATATAGGTAGTGTTTATGCTGCCGATTTTGCCCGCTTCGGAAAACAATACCGCGTCTATGTACAGGCTTTGCCCGAAGATCGTGCCAACGTAGAAGATCTCAATTCGATCTTCGTAAGGAATAACCGGGGACAAATGGCGCCTATTACCGAATTTGTTTCTCTTAGCAGGGTGTATGGCCCACAGTCTGTGACGCGTTTCAACCTGTTCAACTCGGCCGGCGTTAACGGCGCCGCTGCCCCGGGATATTCTTCGGGAGATGCGATTTCCGCAGTGCAGGAAGTTGGAACAGGTTCTTTGCCCGAAGGTTTTGACATCGGATTCTCTGGACTTACAAGGGAAGAAATTTCCGCAGGAAACCAAACCACCTTCATCTTTTTGCTGAGTGTGCTGTTCGTGTTCTTTATCCTTGCCGCGCAATACGAGAGTTACCTCCTGCCGCTGGCAGTGCTGCTGTCGCTTCCGGTAGGAATTATGGGAGCGTACCTCACAACTTATTTAAGTGGATTGGAAAACAATATTTATTTCCAGATCGCGCTCATCATGCTGCTGGGCTTACTTGCCAAAAATGCCATTTTGATCGTGGAATTCGGAATACAGCGCCGCAGGGCAGGAAATTCGATTGTGGATTCTGCTCTTGGAGCTGCCAAAGCAAGGCTAAGGCCTATTTTGATGACTTCCTTCGCCTTTATCATCGGGCTTTTGCCGCTGGTATTCGCAGGCGGAACGGGAGCCGCAGGTAACCACTCCATTGGAACAGGTGCTGTAGGTGGACTTTTGATAGGAACTGTGCTTGGAGTGTTCATCATTCCAATCCTTTTCATCCTGTTCCAGTGGCTGCAGGAGAAAGTGGGCAAAAAACCTGAAGAATTAGTAGAAACACAGGAACAAAACTAAAGATGAAAAGATCTATTTTATATAAAACTATTTTGGTTCCGGCGGTCTTGCTCAGCCTTCAGTCCTGTTTTGTGGCTAAGGATTACACAAGATCTTCGGAAGTGGTCAAAGAGGAAAGCTTCAGGACAGATCGTCTTCCGAAGGACTCAGTTTCAATTGCTGAAGTTTCCTGGAGAGAAATGTTCACAGACCCGCTTTTGACCGCGCATATCGAAGAAGCGCTTCAGAATAATATCGACATCAGGATCGCACTGCAACAAATAGAGGCTGCACAGGCTTACCTGAAGCAGG
>JBAVJB010000095.1:0-3028 GCA_049687495.1 Salinimicrobium sp. | reverse complement strand
ATGTACACCTGCGAGATCTTTGGCTGCTGTTGTTTGATTTGATCCCTAAGCTTAGCCATGGTCTCTTCGGCTTCATCCAGTTCCAGGCCGTCTTCCAAGTCAAGTTCTATGACGAGTAAAATATTATCGGGCCCAAAATGCATTGTTTGCGGCACACACCAGTCTTTCACTTTGCTGTTGTTTTTAAGAATTTCTTCGATTTCTGAAACAGTTTCGGGCGTTGCACTTTCACCGAGCAGCAAGTGCTTGCTTTCCCTCGCCAAAAAGGTCGCCACCCCAAGTAGTAACAAACCGATAAGTACAGAAGCGCCGCCGTCTATATATGGGTTCTCAAGTGTCTGAGTGAGATAAACTCCCAGCAGGGCGATAGAAAGACCGGTTACGGCTGCGGTATCTTCAATAATTACTGCAAAAGTAGCCGCGTCCTTACTTTTAATGATGTTTCTAATGAGATTTCCTGCTTTCTTCCTGGATTTATTGAAGGTTTTTAGGGAAAGATAAAGCGCAGTGCCTTCAAAAATAATCGCTGCACAAAGCACAATGTAGTTCCACGTAGGGTCTTCGATAGGTCCGGGATCCATCAGCGCATGAATACCTTCATAAATGGCAAATCCGCCACCTAGTGCAAAAATGAGCACGCTTACCACAAAGCTCCAGAAGTAAACCTCTTTTCCGTAGCCAAAAGGGTGAAGGGCATCGGGTTTTTGCTTTGATCTCCTGATCCCCAGTAGGAGCAACAGTCCGTTGCCGGTATCCACCAGCGAGTGAATGCCCTCTGAGATCATTGCCGAACTCCCCGTAAAGGAAGCAGCCACGAATTTGCTGATTGCTATTAGAATATTTGCGCCAATGGCGCTGTAGATTGCGATGTTTGAACCACCTGCTGCCATAGAGTTTTATTGGAAATTACGATTTTTTAGATGAATTGGCAGAAGCAGGAGCAGTTTTTAAATATATTTTAATATTCTAGAAAAGTTTTGGCAAAATCTTCTGAAAATGCAATTATCGAAAGCCTTTATTTTTGTTGATGCTTCTGTGGCTTTTTCGTAATTTATTAGGGTGCAACCATAATGTTTGAAGTAATGAAATCAATAGCCTATAATTTTTTGAACAGGCCACTTAAAAGGCTTTTTTTGCTGCTGTTTAGCAGCAGCCTGCTTCTTGTTTATTCCTGCGGAAGCAGCCGTGGCAGCAATGATAAGATAACGGAGTATGATGATCTACAGCAGCTGGTAAGCAGCCGTGAATTTGCTGTGGAGAACCAGTGGCTGCAGCCGCTCACCGGCAGCCGGGTCAATCTCATTGGCAATACCAATTATATGAGGTTCAAAAATGACAGTGTGAAGGTCTTTTTGCCTTACTACGGGGAGAGGCATTCGGGAGGTGCGTACGATAGGGAAGGGGGCATCACTTACGAAGGTCCTCTACAAAACCTTGAAATTGAAGAAAATCCCGATGCAGGCCGAATAAAAATGAGTTTTGAAGGCCGGCATGATTCTGAAAATCTGTGGTTCACCTTGATCATGTTCCCAAATGGAAAAGTTGACACTTCAGTAAGAAGCTCGCAACGCAATTCCATTTCTTATGATGGAGAACTGGAACCGCTTCCGGAGAAATATAAATAACCATTTATGAAAAATTTAGAGCAAGAAAGGCTGCTGAAGGAACAGCTGGCAGAATTCCTTGAGGGCAGTTTTGCGCCCAATGTGATCCTACTTAGAGAATTTGACCATAAAAAAGCCGGAATCATCCTCGATGGGCTGCATTTTTCGGCCTGGATCCTGCTGGGCCACATAAGGTCAAGGCAGCAGGTGCTGTTCAGCTTTATGAAAGAACCTGATGAAAATCCTGAGGTCTGGCCGCAGGCTCACTGGCCCGAAAACCATGAGCCAAAGAGCAGGGAAGAGTGGGATGCCGCAATTGACGAATATGAGCGGGAGCTTCAGGAAGTGATCGAATTCATCAAGAAGACCGAGGCTCCGCTTTTCAAGGTACAAAACAACGGCAAAACTATTTCCTGGGGCGCCATGAGCATTTTGCATCACACGGGCTATCACATAGGTCAGCTCAAGACCATTGGCAGGCAGCTGGGAGTGTGGTAATTTAGCTGTAGAGCGGCTGTTGCGAGTGGATGAGTTCTTCTTTTAACTGCTGAAAATCCCGATGCGGAAAGCTTCTCGAAAATGTCATTTTTCGATCCCTTTCAGGATAACCCAAAAAACGAATAAGCGGGCCGGCGATCATTTCTGCTTTCTCAGCCTGTTCTTCAGAAAAACGATCCATCCAGTATCCTGAAGTGCCCTTTTTTAGATGCTTCGGATTTTTATTTTTCAGCGTTTTGAAGCTTACGGCTTCTTCCAGGGCAATCTTTTCCAAAGCAGGCAATTTCAGCTGAAGATATTCCAGCAATAGCACAAGTTCCTGCTGAAAGTTCAATTTAAAACCTTCAAAAAAGGAGAGATGCAGGCCAAATTTTTCCTGCAACCTTAGATGGTCCCAAACATGCCAGACCCATTCTTGCAAAAGGCGTTCAAAATGCTGATTTAGAAACTCTTCAGGATCTGAAATTGGTTGCGGAAAATACTTCAGCATATAGGGAGAGCAGTAGTATTTTGCCGCCGAAAGCACCACATCACGGGGATCGCGAACGACATAGACCTTTTTGTTGAAGTACTTATAAACTTTGGCAGTGCGTTCACAAACGGGCGAATGGGTCCACACATGATTGGTGTTTTGAAGATATTCAGAAAAATTGGTGACAGGCATTTGGAAAATGCTGCTGATGCGATAGACTGTTTGCAGCTCGGTGATGTCGATCATGTCGATATCGGCTTGTGTGGGATAATTGAGTTCCCAGGTCTTTGCCAACTCGTGTATTGGATGCTGCTGAATGAATTTCTTCTGAAAATTTCCGCTGCGAATGAGAATTTGCTCCAGGATCTGGTAGAGCCAGAAATTTCCCGATTTTGGATAACCTATTTGTAATAGCTTCATATTTTAAAAATAGGAAAAGCAGGGGTGTCAAAAA
>JBAVJB010000094.1:0-37546 GCA_049687495.1 Salinimicrobium sp. | reverse complement strand
GATCTAAGGTGGTTATAGCAACGGGGCTCACCTCTTCCCATTCCGAACAGAGAAGTTAAGCCCGTTAGCGCAGATGGTACTGCATCCAGTGGGAGAGTATGTCGCCGCCTTTTTTTAGAAGCCTCTACAGCAATGTAGAGGCTTTTTTTTGAACCCTTCATCATGAATTTGATGAAGGGTTTTTTTATGGAATAAAGTTAATTCTGAAAACAACTGCCCGCTCCCCTCCTTGTAAGGGAGGGGTGGCCGTAGGACGGGGTGGGTGTTTTTTCCGGAATCTGTCTTCTGTAAAGCATAAAAGAAGCCGGCACTGTCCCCTACAGCAGTACCGGCTTAAACAAGAGCCGTTTGAAACGCTCTAACTCTTTTCCTCAGGATTAAAGAGGGCGTAATTCATATTCATCAATGGCTAATTCTACGCCCGAAGCTATTGCCGGGAACCACATATAACCACTACCAATCACATTTCCATTGGCATATATATCGTCAATATTATATGATGAAGTGGGCTCCTGGGCGATGGTTTCACTCATCCCGGTCTGGTACACAACCTGGGAATCATTTTGAAGTTCGAAATCTACCATTAGTTTGCCGTCATTCCCTTTGTTGTATGTTTGTTTGAAAGTGAACCAACCGGCATCGGTAACTTCATATTCAGAATTCACCAGAAGATTTCCATTTTGTTTGTCCACATTAACTCCAAAATAGATGAATGGATAATCCAGTGCGTCATAGTAGATTCCAAACCAGATCATAAATGCCATTCCGTCTTCGAAATCTTCAGGATTGAGATAAACATCTAATTGATGTACAAAACCGTTTTCGGGCCAGGTTTGACTGAATAGGGTAGGATCTAAAGTAGCGGGACCGCTTCCATCGGCAAATCCGTTCTCTGTCCAATAGGTATTACATCCACCATAACGAACAGTGGCAAATCCTGTCCCGGCAGAAGGTGCTATTTCAGCATCTGTCCCGTCAGTTTGAACAATGGTTCCGCACCAGCCTGCTTCTTCTTCACCCGTATCCTTGTCTCCCCATGGCAGAACATTGCTGCTAAAGTCCTGTTGGTAAGAAGGGAATTCTATTTGAGACCCTGTATCATCCGGTTCATCCTCAGTTGAATTATCGTCACTGCAGGCAGCCAGAAATAAAATCAGGCACAAGTAAAAGCTCAGGTTGATCAGATTCATTCGATTCGTCTTAATTCGTTTCATAATTCAGGTTTTTGGTTATTGTTTGAAGTGTAGATCAGTATGAAGCCGATTTGCCTCTATTGATCTATTACTAATATATCCTGGTTTTTAGTTCATTAACTGGTCAATATTGTCAGCTGCAGCTTTTCATGTATAATCTGCTTATTTGTTTTTGTTAGCCAATAGTTTTGCATTTTATACAGCCAATTCCGCAGTTTGCAGGTTAGATAAGAGGAAAATGGAATCTTTTCGTAAATTAATTACCTGAATATGCTGCCTGTTATGATCAAAGCAATAATTGTAGATGATGAGTTTTCGGCTATAAAGAGCCTGAAGTGGGAAATTGAGAAGTTTTGCAAAGGCATTGAAGTGATCAATTTTTACACCGATCCAAAAAAAGCTATAGAAGGCATTAATCTCTTGCAACCGGACTGTGTTTTCCTGGACATTGAAATGCCCGAAATGGACGGTTTTCAATTGTTGAGACATCTTAACTTTAGGGATTTTGAACTTGTCTTTACCACGGCTTACGATAATTATGCGATCAAAGCTTTTAAACAGGATGCTCTGGATTACCTTTTAAAACCTATTGATTCAGACGATCTGGTGGAAGCTGTGGAAAAGATTAGGCAGAAGAAGGAGAAGAATTCCCTGGGTGATGAGCTCAAAAAGATATTGTCCCAGGTGCGAAAAGAAAGCCTTCACAAGATCCCGCTTTCCTTTTCCAACAAAACGATTTATGTAGAACCCGAAGAGATCATTTACTGTAAATCTGACGGGAACTATACCGAAGTATACCTCAAGAACGGCGACAGGGAGGTGCTTTCGAAAAAACTGAAGGACGTAGAAAGCCTCATTAGTGAGGCTACCTTCTTAAGGGTGCACAATTCTTTTTTGGTAAACATGAAGTACTTGAAGGAATTCATTAAGACCGATGGCAGTTATCTTGTATTGGAAAATGGAGCATCCATTCCTGTTTCCAGGACCAAAAAAGCCGATCTTTTACATTTTCTAAATGGCGAATATTAGATGGAAATAAGTGATTTTGTGCTGGACATTCTAAACAATTGTTACGAAAATTCATTTATAAATTTTCTGTCCGGTGCTATGTTCATCTTCTGCGTATATAACTTACTTATGTACTTTCAGCAGCGGGTGATTTCTTATTTTTATTATAGCCTTTACCTCTTCTTTTTAATTGTTTCTATTGCTCCTTTTGGAAATGATTTCCAAAAGGATATTTTCAAGGCTATGGGGCCTGTTGTGGCATATTCGATCCCTTTTGCAGCCGAAATGGCTTTTGCAGTTTATTTCTTATTTGCCTTAAGCTTTCTGAATTTAAAAGAAAAGAACCCGAAATGGTACCGCATTATTCTTTATAGTACTTTCCTTTATACAGGAATTGTCTGTCTCGCTTATGTGGGCTATTTTATAGCCGGTATTGAAGAGTCTTTAAGTATTGGGTATGAGGTGACAATGATCTATATGGCACCATTGCTGACCCTTATTTCCTATTGGCCGATAATAAAACTAAAAACCTCATTAAAATACTATATCATAGTTGGTTCTCTGCTGGTAATTTTTTCCTCTGTAGTAACAGATGCAATGTCATTTTATTCAGGTCAGGAAAGATTGGAGCTTTCCATGTACTACAGTATATTTTTCATCAGCATCATAGCTGAAATCGCTTTATTTTCTTTAGGATTGGGCCATAAGCATAAAAAAGTTATTGAGGAAAACCGAAGATCGCAGGACAAGATCATTTCCCAGTACAAAGAGAATGAAAGGTTGAAAGAAACCGTGCAGCAGAAGCTGGAAGAGAATTTACGTTTGATGAGCGAGGAGGCAGAGCAGGAGCGGTTTGAGAAGCTAAAGGCGAACTATGAAAAAGAATTGGCCGAGATGAAGGTCACCGCTCTAAAAAGCCAGATGAACCCTCATTTTATTTTTAATTCGCTCAACTCCATTAAACTCTACATCATTGACAATGATAAAGACAACGCGGTATATTACCTCAATAAATTCTCAAAACTCATTAGAAAGATCCTTTCCTCCACCCGGGTCAAAACCATTTCTTTGGCCGAAGAGCTCGAGATCATGCGGCTTTACGTGAGCATTGAAAATATAAGATTTGAAGATGACATTAACTTTGACATTATAGTTCCGCCGGAACTAAATACAGATACTGTTCAACTGCCTTCAATGATCCTGCAGCCGTTCATTGAAAACGCAATCTGGCACGGCTTACCTTCCAAAAAGGGCAAAAAATGGATCCGTTTAAGTTTTGCAAGTGATGAAGATTGCCTGCACATTAGTATTGAAGATAACGGTATAGGCCGTAAACGTGCTAACGAATTGAAGCAGCAAAAGGTCCACAGGAACAAATCTGTAGGTATCAATCTCATCAAAGAAAGACTTAAAAACTTTTCTCGTGACAATTCAAAGGCTTATTCCCTGAAGATTCTCGATCAATACGATGATAAAGGGGAGCCTGCAGGTACAAAAATAGTATTGGAAGTCCCTCTAATACAAAATTTCAGTCTAAGCTGAGATCTAGCTCTTGATATAATCTGAAAAATCTTTGAAAAACTCTTCCAGCTGAAGCATGTTCTTTGCCAGGAAAGCTTTTACCTCTGGCCAGTCATTCTTGTTGTACACGCTTACCTTTTCAAAAATGACATAAACGCGGGAAATTATTTTTCCTTCGGGCAACTCATATTGCTCGTCAAAAATGACATTTTCGAGGTACTCTGTTTCCAAAATGTGCTCTAGCGACTGTAGCTTCTCGTAATAATACTTCTGAATAAGTTCGTCTTCATCAAAAATATCCAAAGACACCATAGCATATTTCCTCTCAAAAGTGAACTTCAGCTGGAGCTCTTTCATTTTCGTATTGTAGAGCAGCCATTTATGCGGAAATTCCTTTCCGAAGCCGGTCCAGAACTCCTGTCTTATCTTCTTTGCTTCTTCGCGACTGAACATTAAAGGAGGTAAGCTAAAATTATTCCGAAGATGATGATCCCCAGCTTTGAAAGGTTGAATTTATGGTTCTTTGAGGCCTCGAAAAGTATGGTCGTAGAGACATGAAGAAAAATTCCTATCACCACTGCATAAATGTATGGCGCGTATTCATTCAACTGCGGAAAATTGCTGTGGATCCAGCTGCCCAGGGGCGTCATGATGGAGAAGATCCCCAGGAACAGAAGCACCTTGATTTTTCCTATTTTTGAGTGGAGTAGAAAGGTGGAAAGTATGGCTGCCACAGGGATTTTATGGATCACCACCCCGTGAAGTAAATCTTCACTAGCCGTTAAAGGAAACCCTTCGAGCAGGGAGTGCAGCGAAAGGCTGCCCAACAGCAGCAGCGGGAATTTAGCAGTTTCTTCGTTGTGGTGCATGTGCCCGTGTTCCACTCCCTTCGATAGGAATTCCAGAAGAATTTGTACCAGCAGGCCTAACATGATAAAGATGCCCACCTGCTTTCCGCCGTTCAAATAAACTTCGGGCAACAGTTCAAAAACCGTAACCGAAAGCAAAAAAGCTCCACTAAATGACAATAGTAGCTGAAAACCTGTAGAAGAGGAGGGTTTTATAAAAAGCGAGATTAGGTAACCCGCGATGACGGCAAATATGGGGAGCAGGTACAACATTAACGGAAAACAAGTATTAACCTGTCAGACTCCTGTTCATCGTATTCTTCTAGTTTGTAGCTGCCAAAACAATGTACCAGCTCCAGGCCTGCAGTTGAAAAATATTCCCGAAAATCCTCAAGCTCTAAAGCTTTCACTCTTTCGGTATAGAAATGTTCTTTACCCTTGTCCTGAAAAAGAATGTTCTTGACGATAAATCCATCTTCAATATCCCGCGAAATGTGAAAATCAATGTCTTTTACGGTTTTAACTTCTGAAGCTACCAGCTCCCGCACCACCTTTTTTACGTTCATGAAGTCGATCACTCCGTAGGCCCCTTCCTTCAGCTCTTCTTTGATCGAACAAATCGAATTCAGATTTTCCTCTTCGTCTTCAAAATACCCGAAACTGGTAAAAAGGTTAAAAACGGCATCAAACTTTTGCCCTACAGGCTTACACATGCAATGGGTGAAAAACTTCAGCTGCTCATTTTCAAACTGCCGCGCATGGGCAATACTGTTTTCAGAAAGATCTACTCCAGTAACTTTATAGCCAAGGGAATTCAGGAAGATGGAATGCCGGCCTTTTCCGCAGGCGAGGTCAAGAATACTCGAACCTTTGGGCAGCTCTAAAAATCCTGTGAGGTTTCTCATGAACATCTGGGCTTCCTCTTCTCCTCGGTCTTTATACAAAATGTGGTAGTAAGGAGTGTCAAACCACGAGGAAAACCAGTTTTTTTGAGCTAATTCCATATGGTCCAAAATTAATGTATTTTTGCCTTTCACAGAAAATTAGAAATGGGAAATAATTATCAAATGCTTGCGAAAACTCTTTACGGGTTTGAGCCGTTGCTGGCAAAGGAATTGAGGAATTTAGGTGCAATGGATGTAAAGGAAGGCGTGCGCTCTGTTGCCTTTGTAGGAGACAAGGGCTTTATGTACAAAGCCAATCTTTCCTTGAGAACAGCGATTAAAGTTTTAAAGCCCATTGAAAGTTTTAAAGTTTTTTCTGAAGAAGACCTTTATAAGAAAGTGAATAACATCGAGTGGGAGCGGTATCTCGACGCTACAGATACCTTGGCTATTGATGCCACGGTACATTCCGCGAAATTCACCCACTCCAAGTACATCGCCTTAAAATCTAAAGACGCTATTGTAGATCGTTTTAGGGATCGCTTCGGAAAAAGGCCGGGGATCGACCTGGATTTTCCGACCCTAAGGATCAATATTCATATTGAAAATGAAAACTGTACGGTTTCCCTTGATAGTTCGGGACAGTCTCTTCACAAGCGCGGGTATAAATCGGCTACCAATATTGCACCTATAAATGAAGTTCTGGCGGCGGGCTTGCTTTTGCATTCCGGATGGGATGGGCAATGCGATTTCCTTGACCCTATGTGTGGTAGTGGTACCATCCTGATCGAAGCGGCCATGATCGCCTGCAATATTCCGCCAAACCTGAACAAAAAAGAATTCGGTTTTGAAAAATGGAAAGACTGGGATGAGGACCTGTTCGAAAAAATAGAAGAGTCTGTCCTGAAGAAAGTTCGTGACTTCCATTTCACGATCCAAGGTTATGATAAAGCTCCTTCTGCAGTAAGAAAGGCAAAGGATAATATCGAGAACGCAAACCTTTCAGAATTTATTAAAGTTGAACATGAAGACTTCTTTAAATCTGAAAAACAAACCGAGAGGCACCTGCACATGGTTTTTAATCCGCCTTATGGAGAACGTCTTGAAATAGACATGCCGGAATTCTACAAATCAATAGGGGATACCCTGAAGCAAAATTATCCCGGCACAGAAGCCTGGTTCATCACCTCAAATCTTGAAGCCATAAAGCACGTAGGACTTAGACCTTCACGCAAGATCAAGCTTTACAATGGTTCTTTGGAGTCAAAGCTGCTTAGGTACGACATTTACGAGGGTAGCAAAAAGGCCAAAAAACAGGAGGCTTAATTACTTCTTGTAAAACGGCACGAGATAGGAGATAGAATAGCCGTAGCCAACGCCGTAATAGCTGCCGTCAAAGGTGCGGTTGAAGCCCGGGATGTAAAGGTTGTCAAAATTCGTTGGCCGCGTTTGGGTCACTATCCTCTTGAGTTCCACATGAGTGCCTAAAAAGAGATTATTGAGCACCTCTACTTTTATGCCCAGTTGCAGCTCTGCCCAGCTGGCCGTAAGATTGCTGAAATCCTGCTGTTCCAATCGAATATCGGGTTCAAAATAGGTGTCGGTCGTATAGATGGAATATTCCTGCAGCTCACTTGAGAAGGTCGCGAAGGCATACCTGAAGCCGGCGTAGATCATATTTTGCATCCCGGACCAGTTGTGGTAAGCGTTGTAATTGGCGCCAAGCTTAATATAACTACCTTTTGCCGAGGCGGTGACATTTGCTTCGGAAATCGTGTTTTGTTCATTTCCTATTTCGCCTGCCAGATAGTAGCTTTTATAAATACGGTAATCGCCGTTGATCTCAAGCCCCTGATAATCTTCATCGATCAAGGACCTTACAGGCTTGCTGATGTCCACGCCCAGCCTTAGCCCGTATTTCTCCCTGTTCTGCAGGGAATCTGCCGCCTGTGTTTCCTGTGCAATTGCTGCGGAAGGAAGAAAGCTTGCGAGGCTAATGAGTAAAAGAAATATGCGCTTCGGCTTCATTTTCTACGTTTTCTTGTAAAATAATTTGAGATGCTATCCAGTTCTCTTCGTCGTCATGTAGGGCAACATCCATATTCCGGTATTCTATCTTATAACCGCAGGCACGGTTGAGATAAACCGGGGTTGGTGAATAGTTAAAGGTGACAATATCCTCATTCTCTCCGTCAACCGTATTGGCAGTGAAACTGTATTCAGTAAAGTTTTCGTCTGTCTTGAGAGGGATACGAATGCTATTGGTGGTCAACGGCCCCAACAGCACCTCTTCCTTCCCGGTTGCTTTCACCACCAGGTTTTGAACAGCTTTTAGCCTTGCGGGGTCCTGTGCATCATAAAATTCTATGACCAGCATGGGAGTGGTCTCTGTTCCCGGGGGACAAATATCATCTTTTTGACAAGCCTGGGTAAGCAGCACAAAGCCTGCTAAAAAAAGCCATTTTTGGAACTGTTTCATTTTCTTCTTTCTAAACAAACCACGTTCTCTACGTGAAAGGTCTGCGGGAACATATCTACAGCCTGTGTTCTGGTCACCTGGTAATGTTCGTCAAGCAGCGCAAGGTCCCGTGCCTGCGTAGCCGAATTACAGCTCACATACACGATCCTTTCCGGCAAGATACCAATTATTTGTGCAACTACATCTTTGTGCATTCCGTCCCGTGGAGGGTCGGTAATGATGACATCGGGGTGCCCGTGGGTCTTGATGAAGTCTTCGGTAAAGACCTTTTTCATGTCTCCCGCATAGAATTCGGTGTTGTCAATATTGTTGTTGCGAGCGTTTTCCTTTGCATCCTCAATGGCTTCGGGCACGGCTTCAACGCCAATGACCTTTTTAGCTTTAGCTGAAACGAACTGGGCAATGGTTCCCGTACCGGTATAAAGATCGTACACCAGTTCATCTCCCGTAAGACCGGCGAAGTCGCGGGTGATCTTATAAAGCTCGTAGGCCTGTGCCGAATTGGTCTGGTAAAAAGATTTTGCGTTGATCTTGAACTTTAGGCCTTCCATCTCTTCAAAAATGTGATCCTGACCTTTGTAGCAGATCACTTCCTGGTCATAGATAGTATCATTGCCTTTGCCATTGATCACGTACTGCAGCGAAGTGATCTCAGGGAATTCCTTGGCTACAGCGTCTAACAATAGCTCACGTAGTTGCCTGTTTTCTTCAAAAAACTGGATCAGCACCATGATCTCACCCGTAGACGAAGTTCTTATCATCAGGGTGCGCAGCATTCCTTTTTGTTCCCGGGTGTTGAAAAAAGGAATTTCATGTGCAATTGCAAATTCCTTTACAAAGTTGCGAATGCCGTTGCTGGGTGCCTGCTGTAAATGACATTCCTTGATATCGAGGATCTTATCCCACATTCCCGGAATATGAAATCCCAGCGCATTCCTTTGCTCGATTTCTTTTCCGCTCTGGATCTCTTCCTGGGTGAGCCAGCGGCTGTCGCTAAAAGAGAATTCCATCTTGTTGCGATAGAAATAGATCTCTTTGCTGCCAAGTATAGGCGTGATCTCGGGTAGTTCGATTTTACCAAGCCGCCTCAAATTGTTCTCGACCTCTTTTTGCTTGTAGAACAGCTGGTGTTCATAGCCCATGAACTGCCATTTGCAGCCTCCGCAGTTGTCGAAATGTATACATGGCGGGGCTACGCGTTTATCTGAATATTTATGAATTTTTGTAGCTGTACCTTCGTAATACGCCTTCTTTTTTCGCGTGGTCTGTACGTCAATTACGTCTCCAGGAACCGCGTTGGCAATGAAGATCACTTTGCCATCGGGAGCTTTTGCAATAGCCTTTCCTTTAGCTCCTGCATCTATCACTTCCAGCTCCTTGAATTCTTTGTTTCTATTCTTTCTTCCCATGCGGCAAAAATAGGACAAAAGCTAAGATTTATTGGGCTTAGGCTTGAAAAAATCGGGAAACATTTAGTAATTTGCGACTTTTGAATTCGGGATGATTTCTCTCCTCAAAATACCTTTTTTGGTACTCCAAAAAGCAGGAATTTCTTTTTAGTAACAAGTAAAAAATTTAAAATGACGATTTCAGAAAAAATTTCTTCAGAAGAAGCAATCAGGTTGGAGGACAAGCACGGCGCTCACAACTATCACCCGCTTCCGGTTGTGTTGGAAAAAGGTGAGGGCGTACATGTTTGGGACGTTGAAGGCAAAAAGTACTATGACTTCCTTTCGGCTTACTCTGCGGTAAACCAGGGGCATTGTCATCCTAAGATCGTTGGAGCCATGACACAGCAGGCGCAAAAACTCGCGCTTACGTCTCGTGCTTTTCATAACGATGTGCTTGGAAAATATGAAAAATTTGCAACCGAATATTTTGGGTTTGACAAGCTGTTGCCAATGAACACGGGAGCAGAGGCTGTAGAGACCGCTATAAAGATCGGTAGAAAGTGGGCCTATGAGAAAAAAGGTGTGGACGAAACCGATGCGCAAATTATTGTTTGTGAAAATAACTTCCACGGAAGGACTACCACTATCATCTCTTTTTCAAACGACGAGGATGCGCGTAAAAACTTTGGACCATATACACCGGGATTCCTTAAGATCCCATATAATGACATTGACGCCCTTGAGGAAACCCTGAAAAGCAATGACAACATTGCAGGATTTCTTGTAGAGCCAATCCAGGGTGAAGCCGGAGTTTACGTACCTACCGAAGGCTTCCTGAAAAAAGCAAAAGAGCTTTGTGAAAAACATAATGTGCTTTTCATTGCAGATGAAGTGCAAACCGGGATCGCCCGTACAGGAAAGCTTTTGGCTGTAGACCATGAAGAGGTAAAACCTGATATACTTATCCTTGGAAAAGCGATTTCAGGAGGGGTTTATCCCGTATCTGCCGTATTGGCTAATGATAACATCATGGACGTGATCAAGCCGGGGCAGCACGGTTCTACCTTTGGAGGTAACCCTGTAGCCTGTGCAGTTGCAATGGCGGCTTTAGAAGTGATCAAAGATGAGAAACTGGCCGAGAATGCAGAAAAACTCGGAAACCTTTTCAGAAGGCTGATGGACGACTACATCCGTAGCTCTAGTATAGTGAACCTGGTTCGCGGAAAAGGACTGTTGAACGCCATTGTGATCAATGATTCCGAAGACAGCTCAACTGCCTGGGATATTTGTATGAAGCTGAAGGAAAACGGCCTGCTTGCAAAGCCTACTCACGGTAACATCATTCGTTTTGCACCGCCATTGGTAATGAATGAGGAGCAACTAAAAGATTGCGTTGACATTATAACCAAAACTTTAAAGGAGTTCGAAAAATAGCTTTTTTGGAACCTATTAAAAAAAGATCCCCCAAAGAAATTTGGGGGATTTTTTTATGCTTACTCTATGTTTATAGTACCTGATTCCATCCACTGTTGTGACATTTCCTGAATGCCTTCCCAGCCGTACATGGCGATCATGATGATAATAAGGATCAGGTAAACTGCAGAAAGTATGATCCCGATGATTCCAAGGATTTTTCCGGTCTTTACATTGTTGTAACCCTTATAAAGTTCGGGTTCGGCAAGGTATATTTCTTTTGCCCTTTTTGCCATGACCACGGCAATGATCCCAAAGATAAGCCCCAGTACGCCGTAGCAACAGCAGGTGAGGATCGAGAGAATTCCGAAGACAAGAATGAGCGTTGAATTGGGTAAACTGGGTTTTTCCATAATACTGGTTTTGGTTAGATAAGAAAACTAAATTTAGAGATATAGGCTATTATAATTATACCCGCGTTTATTAAAATGAGTCCGGCTTTAACGTGCCAGTCATACCGGAACTTCACAAAAAGATTGAATATAAGGAACAGCATCAACAGCAGGAGGCTGTAAATGGCCGGGTACATGGCAAAAGCCGCAGCAAATTTTCCCTGGAAAACCATGACCAGTGCCCGTTGTGCGCCGCAACCGGGGCATTCAATCCCAAAAAGCATCTTGTTAAGACAGGGCAGCATGAATTCTTCCATATCAATTGCTGTTGTAGATAGCGATCTTTTTTGTGGTTAAATAATTTTCGGTATCCGTGATCTTCACGATGTAAATGCCCTCGGCCCAATGAGCGGTTGAAATACTTATCGATCTGCGGTTTGAAAAGTTACTTCGGAAAAAAAGCTTTTTTCCCTTGAGGTCAAAAATGCCCACACTCTTGACGGGCGAATAGGAATCACTGATGATCTCCAGCTCTTTCATATAATTATTCTGAAAAACCGAAAACAGCTGTTCGTCATCGGCTTTCATTAAGACTTCGGGTAATTCGGCCTCATTCAGTTTTTCGGCAAAAACCAGTTTGAACCGGCCGTTGTAATTTCCCGGCGCAAGATCTATGTCAAAAGGTGCTTCTTGAATGGAATTCATGCTTCCGTTTTGTGTATCTAAGATAAAAATCTTTTTTATTTCCATATTTTCAAGGGTTTCCACGGAAAATGAAAACCGGGAAGGACTATTTTCCACCTTCAGAAAAAGCGGAATTTCATCCATAATATCAAAAGGCCTCACGTCAATAATAAAATTCTGGTCCTCCTGCAGCCAACCCACGTCTGAAGCTGCCACATCATAACCTGCAGCGTCCATTCCGTGATCTGTGCCTTTTGTGGCTGCGGGCCAGAAGGCGAGGCAGAGGCTTCTGGTGTAGCTGTCGTTGATGTTCACCTTTAGGCGTAGCTTCGGAATTATTTCAGGGTCCTTCTTAAACGGATTTTTGGCGTCTTTTCTTTCGGCCATTTTGAACTGGGAGAAATTCCCTTCTTTTCTGAAACCGCGTTGGCCGTTATTAAATTTTAGCATTCCGCCCTCGGCGCCCTGCACCATGAAACCCTGCCCTAGAGGAGTGAAGCGGCGGTCAATGTTGTTGCCCATTATGCCCGAAGATTTGTCAATTTTACCATAGGTCTTGAAAAGGGGTTTTTCATAAATACCCGTGGTACATGGATCAACCGGGCTAAAGGCACCATAGCCGCCTTCGTAATCCTCGAGGTAATGAGAATTGCCGTTCTCTTTGGAATCCCAGAAATAAGCGATGCCGGTGATCACATTATGCCGTTCCAGGCTGTCATAGCAGGAAGCTTTCACTTCGCCAGATCCTGAGTTTTCCAGCAGGAACAGGCTAAGGTCAAGTGCTGAAGGATAAGGATTCCCTACCAGCACCAGTTCATCAGCAGAAACCGGGATTTCAATAGTTCCGGAGTTAGGTCTTCCGCGGAAGTCGTAGCGTTGTGCCCCTCCGGGATTGTTAGCTCTGCCTTCCAAAAGCGTAAGATCCTGCCCATCGGTGCCTTTCATGCTAAAACCGTTTCCCTGCGGAATAGCTGTGGCAGCACCAATAAAATTCCAGTTGGAATAACCGCTGCCGGTGTAGGTGTAGATCCAGCGACTGGAAATGTTTAACGGCATTGCTGTTCCGTTAAGAGCGGTGGTGCTTTGGGATCTTTGACTTTTCGTGAGCGTTTCGGGCCGGTAAAGCAAAGAGGTTCCAAAAAGGCCATTTTCGGGAGCGCTTACTGGAGCGCACCAATAGTTATAATCGTAGGCATTGCTGGTGCCTTCCTGGAAAAGGGAAAGCAAGCCGTCTCCGGAATTTCGTATGGTCTGTTTTGGCCCCTGTACCAGCTGCGCCTCTTCCCGCAGGTAAATGCCGGCTTCGGTATCTGGGTTGCTGTTAATGCCGAGATGCACATCATTGGCAACAAACAGATTAGCGCCTTTGACGAAAACATAGTTGGATTTGCCATTTTTAGAAGGAGTGACAGAGAGCTGTGCAAAAGACAGCTGAAGAACAAATAAACAAGTCCCAAAACATAAAAATCCTCTCATTTTCCCGAAATTTGCCTGAATTTCAATTCCTTTAATTAAATATACTGCACTTTTCGTTTTGTAGTTATCTGAAATACAAATATTTATGAAAAAAGATAATTCCCAGGTGATCAATACTACCCTCATTGTTGCAGGAGGAATACTCCTCATTTTCGAGCTCGCGGGAGAAGAAAAAAATGTTTACCTGCTCATAGCGGGTATCATTGTTTTGATGTTTGGTCTTTATCGCGCCACCAATCACTGGTCGATTACCAAAGATGATTACAAGAACGAGCCTGAGGAGAACGAAGAGGAAAAAAATCTTTGATCATGCTGAAACCCGGGGACAAAATAGCTGTGCTTGATGAAGATCTGGAGGGAAAAGTGATCGCTGTCAATAATGGTGAAGTGGAGATTGAAACAACCGAAGGTTTTTACCTGACATTCAGCGAGAAAGATGTCGTTAAAGTACAGGGCGGTATCTCTGATATTCTTCCCGAAGATGTCGATGATTTTGACGAGGTGATCAGGGAAAAGGAAGCTTCAAAAAAGCGAAGATCTGTTCGTGTTAAACCTAAAGAACGCAACCTTCCGCCAATGGAGGTCGACCTGCATATAGGAAAACTCGTGGCCAGGACCGGCGGCCTCAGCAACTTTGAAATGCTGAACATCCAGATGGATACCGCAAAACGTCAGCTGGAATTTGCCATCAAAAAGCGGATCCAAAAAGTGGTCTTCATTCACGGAGTAGGTGAAGGCGTACTAAGAGCCGAGCTGGAAAGCCTTTTCAGCAGGTATGAAAACCTGAAATGGTACGACGCAGACTACCAGAAGTACGGCCTGGGCGCTACCGAAGTTTATATCTTTCAGAATTATTGAGCCGTTTCTGAACCTGTCGTTGGTTCCAGCGTAACCCTAAGAGTTGGCGAATCATAGTAACCCAAAGTGTAATTTTGCAGCCTTATCTCTTCGCCATCGCCACCCTGGTTGAGCAGTGTAAGGTTTTGGATGCTGAAAAGATACCTGTAGCTTCTCGAGATCACATTTTCCCTAAAGGTGTCTACAGTGAAAGAATCTGTCAAAACAGGATCGAGGTAGTGCGGTAAACCCTCGTCATTCACATCATCTGCCGGATTATTATTCATATTCCAGTCTTCATACCGCGTAATTGTACCGTCATTATCATCATCGGCATCAATGTAATTGGGAATGCCGTCATTATCTGAATCGGGATAGCCGTTGGCGGTATTTTCGCTTTCTACTGCAGTTTCTATCCTCGTGAGCAGGTTGTCGTTATCATCATCAATATCAAGATAATCAGGAATGCCGTCGCCGTCTGTGTCCAGTCCTTCGGCCATCCCTTCGGTTTCTGAAGGCACGCCGTCCCCGTCATGATCATTGGCGTTCTTAATGCTGGTAGTGATGAGCACCTCGCCGCCTGTGGTGCTTCGGAATTCTTCGGTTACAGTGGGTGCAACCGGTGGAATTTCATTACAGAAATAGGAATCGTCGACTGTATTATCAAAAACCCTGTAGATGATCTGGTTGTTGCTGTTGAGTGGAATGCTAATTTGGCCCTCTTCCGTAGAAAAGAATTCAGGTTCGGGAGTATCCATGCTAAACCTGAAGGCGATCGCCTCATGCACCTGGTCATTGTTGATGTTGAACACCACCTGATCCTCTGAATCCCCGCACCAGCTCAAAGCCTGGTTGTCAAAGTTAAAATCGGTTACGATGATTTCTCCGTCGTCACAGGAAATTAAAAGAAGTGCGGTACAGAGAAGGCTAAAAAGTTTTTTCATCGCAAGGGTTTTAAGCAAAATTAAAAGTATTATAGAATTTAAACAGAGTCTTCTTTAAAATTATTTTAATTCCGTTATTTTTGTAGACCATGAAACAAGTCTACTTTGATAACGCTGCTACCACCCAAATGCGGGATGAAGTGGTGGATAAAATGGCTAAAGTGATGAAAGAGGTTTACGGTAACCCTTCTTCAACACATTCTTTTGGCCGCTCAGCAAAAACCCTCATCGAACAGGCCCGCAAGACCGTGGCCGGTATTTTGAACGTTTCGGCTTCCGAGATCATCTTTACTTCGGGTGGTACCGAGGCTGATAACCTTATTCTTAATTCTGCCGTTCGCGACCTGGGTGTAAAACGCATTATTACTTCAAAGATCGAGCATCATGCCGTCCTTTACACGCTTAACAAGCTGCACGAGGTGCACGGGGTGAAGCTGGAGTATGTGAAGCTTGATGACTGCGGAAGAGTGGACCTGCAGGATCTTGAGCAACTTTTAGATGCTTCCGAAGAAAAGACCCTGGTGAGCCTGATGCATGTCAACAACGAAGTGGGCAATTTGCTCGATATCGAGAAGGTTGGCGAATTATGCAAGGCCAAAAAAGCCCTTTTTCACTCCGATACCGTACAGTCGGTTGGGCATTTTGAACTCAACCTTTCCGAAATCCCTGTAGATTATACCGCCGTGAGCGCTCACAAATTCCACGGACCAAAAGGAGTTGGTTTTGCCTACATAAGAAAGAACAGCGGTTTGCAGCCTTTGATCTTTGGAGGTGAGCAGGAGCGTGGCTTTAGAGCAGGGACAGAATCTGTTCACAATATCGTAGGGCTCGAGACTGCTTTAAAGATGGCTTACGAGAACCTGGATGAAGAGCGCGAAGCTATCACCTCTCTAAAAAGGCATTTTATAGACCTCTTAAAAAAGGAGATTCCCGGTGTAAAATTCAACGGCGAATGTGACGACTTTGATCACAGCACATATACGCTGATCAATGTTTGTTTGCCACTTTCTCCGGAAAAAGCCTTGATGCTGTTGTTTCAGCTGGATCTTAACGGCATCGCCTGCTCCAAAGGTAGCGCCTGCCAGAGCGGAAGCGATAAGGGCTCACATGTACTTAGCGCCTTTCTTTCGGAAGAAGATCTCAAAAAGCCTTCTCTAAGATTTTCTTTCTCGCATTACAACACCAAAGAAGAGGTGGAATATGTGGTGCAGGTGCTGAAGGATTTTATTGAGAAATAACTCAACGGTTCCAGGTTGCAGGTTCCAAGTTTTTCTGCGGGCTTAGGGAAACCTTCATAGACATCCCGAGATATATTTATAGCTGCCAGTATCGTCCGCCCTGCCATACGACCCCGACGGGGACGTATCCTATGGTAATTTTAAAATCTATAAAAATTTGAATCCGAAGGATTCAATTTTTGTTCTTTCTGTGAAATCAGCGGGAGATTATTCCAGATTTAAAATTTAAAATTCAGGAAAAAAATCCCGGTACAGCTACCGGGATCGTTAGGTTCCAAAAATGTCATTTTTGACACTTATTTTCTGAAGAAGGTGGCCTCGTAAGTAGTGGTATTTCCAACATTATCGATTACTTCTACCTTCAAATGATTTTCTGTGTCGGTTACAACACCATCAGAAAAATCGTGCGTAAGCAGGTTCTTCTTGTATTCATACTCCATGAGAATGAATTTTCCATTCACGGTAGCGCGATAGCTGTTGATGCCCGAGAGGTCATCAGAGATCTTGACCTTGAGATCTGTATTGTTCGAGATCCATTGCCCGTCCCTGAAGTTTACCGGCACCACTTTTGGCGCAGTGTCATCTGTTGCCAGGGTAAAGGTCCCAAAGTTGCGGGATTTGGTTGTAAATCTTTCGCCATCCTTATAGGTTGTGGAGTAGGAGGGATTGCCCCATTTGTTTAGAGTGGCGATGAAAAGTTGTTTTCGGTCTTCGGGAGTGTATTTGCTCACGTCAAAGCCCACTGTAAAATCGCTTTTTAGGGGGATGATATCCTCGTGCACCTTAACTTTTTCATCTTCAAAAGCAATATCCAGGTACGCATCATCATAAAGCACGTTCTTGGGAAAATAAACATCTATACCATTGCCTTCAAAATTTGCGGCTTTTCCGGCCTCCACAAAAAAGTCGGTTGTTTTGTCCTCCTTCGGAACCACGTTTGACTGCATTTTTCCCTGGATGGGAATATTTACAACACGCTGATTTCCGGAATAATCGGTCACTTTGATCACGTAGTTATACGAAAGGCTGTCCTGTACGTTCAGCAAGCCTTCATGGTCCACAACGCTGTAAATGCTAAGCGGATTTGACGGCTCCACGAAAAGCTTCTGAATCCTGTGGTGCTGCTGAGTATAGAAGCCGTAATCGATCAATTTATTGATATTCCTGCTTTCAGCAAAGGAGAACTTTTGAAAGTCGGCCTGGAAGAGCTGGTTTCCGTTGGCCGCAGCCTCTATCCTGTAGACCCCGTTCTGGTTTGGCGCGGCATCCATCTGATCCACCGTGGTAATGCCAAAGCCAATTTCGCCGCAGGCCTCCAGTTTGGGACTAATAAAAGAACCATCGGCTTGTTGTATTAAGTTAATCTTTTGTCTTTGCGCCGAACCATTTACGTGGGCTTCATCTCCAATGGGATAGGCGTAAAGCGCCTGCACCAGCGGAGTGCGGGAATCTTTGATCTCAACCCCGAACATAAGCGGGTTCATAGGCCGTTGCTGGCCATCTCTTATCTCGAAGTGCAGGTGAGGTCCGCCGCTGCCTCCGGTATTGCCACTGTTGGCAACAAGTTGGCCGCGATCCACCTTTAATTCTTGAGCCGAAGGAAAAAGCTCTATTTCATAGCTCTCCTTCTCGTATTGTTTTTTCTGGACGTAAGCCTCAATTTCAGGAGAAAAGTTCCTTAAATGGCCGTATACTGTGGTGTATCCGTTTGGATGTTGTATGTACAGCGCTTTTCCGTAGCCATAGTGAGATATATTGATGCGGCTCACAAAACCTTCAGCAGCTGCATGAACAGGTAAACCTTCGTGCTGCTGGGTCTTAATATCCAGGCCACTATGAAAATGGTTTGAGCGAAGTTCTCCAAAAGAACCTGCGAGCACCAGAGGGATGTCTAAAGGGTCATCAAAATAGTTTTCGGGAACCTTGTATTGGGAAAAAGATTTTAAGGAAAAAATAAGAAAAACAGCGGCATAGGTCCATTTCATAGCGTGGGGTAATTTATCTTTTTAATAGCGGTTAAATATAGTAAACCGGCGGCGAAAATTAAACTGTTATTTTTGAGCGGTTTAAAATTTATTTAACCTTTTCGTTCAAAATAGAGCGCAAAATATTGGGATATTTCGGGAGGTATATTAACTTTGTGAGAGTTAGCAGCAGGATTAGCTTTAATGAGTGATTTAACAGAAATAGTTGGTAATCTTGAAGGTAGGATTGGTAAATTGCTTCAGAACTACAAAAAGCTTGAGCAAAATCAACAGAACCTTCAGGAGGAATTAACAAAAGTAAAGGCTGAAAAGCAGGAACTGCAACAAAGCCTCGAAGCTTCTGAAAATCGCGTTCAAACTCTTAAAGCTGCCAACGCGCTGCTTGGCAGTAATGATTACAAAAAAGAAACCAAGCTGAAGATCAATGGCTTGATCAGAGAAATTGACCAATGTATTGTTCAACTCTCTGAATAGAAGAATAAAAAATGTCAAATCAGCTTAAGATAAAGGTGTCTATTGCAGATAGGGTTTACCCTATGACCGTTCTTCCCGAACAGGAAGAGGGCTTGAGAAAAGCCGCAAAAAAAATAGAGACCATGATTAAGCAATTTGAAGAGAGTTATGCCGTTAGGGATAAGCAGGATGTGCTGGCGATGTGCGCCTTGCAGTTTGCAGCCCAAACCGAGCAAAAGACAATTGACAACGACAGTGAGGTCATTCTTGCTGAAGATAAATTGAAAGCTCTAAACGAATTGCTTGACAAGCATTTGACGTGATGTTCTTTGATTTGAAATAATAAAGGTTACTGCCTGTATTAGTACATTTTTTTGATAAACTCAACACCAATTCTTTAAAAAGGGTGAGTTTAAGTTGTAAAAGCGAGCCGTCTTTGAGCGGATACTTGATCAGCTTGTTAGCCCTAAACGTGATTTTAAAGAGTTTATACAAAACCACTGCTAATACAGGCTTTTTTTTTATACATAAACACAACAAATGGATATAGTAATAGCAATTATTGCATTGATCGTGGGCCTTGGAATAGGTTTTGGGATCGCAAAGTATTTAGAAAAGCAGAATGCTTCCAAAGTTATTCAAAGAGCTAAAAAGTCTGCTGCCGCCATTCTTAAAGAGGCAAAGCAGGAGGCAGAGGGGATCAAAAAAGACAAGATCCTGCAGGCCAAGGAAAAATTTATTGAGCTTAAGACCGAGCATGAGAAAGTGATCCTTGGAAGGGATAAAAAGATCGCAGATGCCGAGAAAAGAACCCGTGATAAAGAATCACAGGTGTCCAGTGAACTTTCCCGCAACAAGAACCTGAACAAGGAGCTTGAAGATAAGATCGCAGATTACAACCACCGCAACGAGGTGCTTGAGAAGAAACAGGAAGAGGTAGATAAGCTTCACAACAGCAAAGTACAGCAGCTGGAGGTGATCTCCGGACTTTCTGCCGAAGATGCCAAAGCACAGCTTATAGAGTCTTTAAAAGATACCGCCAAAGCCGATGCTATGGCGCTTATCCAGGATACTGTTGAGGAGGCGAAGCTTACCGCACAACAGGAAGCCAAGAAGATCATTATCAATACCATTCAACGAATTGGGACCGAAGAAGCCATTGACAACTGCGTCTCTGTCTTCAACCTGGAAAGCGATGACGTCAAAGGGCGTATTATTGGTCGTGAAGGACGAAACATTCGCGCCATTGAGGCTGCGACAGGTGTAGAAGTGATCGTTGATGACACTCCTGAAGCTATTATTCTTTCCTGTTTTGATTCGGTGAGAAGAGAAGTAGCGAGACTTTCGCTGCATAAACTTGTAACCGACGGTAGAATACACCCTGCTCGAATCGAGGAGGTGGTTAAAAAGACCACTAAGCAGATCGAAGAAGAGATCATTGAAGTTGGAAAACGTACGGTGATCGACCTCGGTATTCACGGCTTGCATCCAGAGTTGATCAGGATAGTAGGACGCATGAAGTATCGTTCTTCTTACGGGCAAAACCTGCTGCAACACTCCAGGGAGGTTGCTAAACTTTGTGGGGTAATGGCTTCAGAGCTTGGGCTTAATCCAAAACTTGCAAAAAGAGCCGGGCTGCTTCATGATATCGGGAAAGTACCGGATTCAGAAACCGAAGTGCCTCACGCCATTTTGGGAATGCAGTGGGCTGAAAAATATGGTGAAAAACCTGATGTATGTAACGCAATTGGAGCTCACCACGACGAGATCGAGATGAACTCTTTGCTTTCACCGATCGTACAGGTTTGTGACGCCATAAGCGGTGCAAGGCCGGGTGCGAGAAGGCAGGTGCTGGATTCATACATACAAAGGCTTAAAGATCTTGAAGACATTGCCTTTGGCTTTGGTGGCGTGAAGAAAGCCTACGCGATCCAGGCAGGTAGAGAGCTGCGCGTGATCGTGGAAAGTGAGAAGGTAAGCGATGATAAAGCTGCAAACCTTTCCTTTGAGATCTCTCAAAAGATCCAGACAGATATGACCTATCCGGGGCAAGTGAAAGTTACCGTGATCAGGGAGACCCGTGCGGTCAATATCGCTAAGTAGAAATAACAGTAATAAATTTATAGATCCCGCTTCAGTTTGAAGCGGGATTTTTTTTGCCTTTTTTAAACCTGCAATTTTTCTTATTTTCTAGTCAGCATTATGAGAGAGAAAAATATACTTCGAATTGTTGCGGTTTTGGTGCTGCTGTACCCGGCTTTTAGTCTGTTCACTGCCACAGAGGCTATAGGAGTAGAGGAAGTGGGTGAAGCAGGCGAAAAGGTGAATAGCTATCAGCTTAGCCTCTGGATCAGCTGGATCGTGCTGGTCTCGATTGCTGTTTTTCATAAATGGACCCGGCAACAGAATTTTTTCTTCCATTACACTTATGCCTTTATTCTTGTGGGCTTTGGCATTTTTGGATACCTAAGTCAGAGTTTACACCTGGCTTACGAGCTTCCCGGTCGCTTCACCGATGATTATACATTTGGAGTTCTAACCGCCCTCCAGGGAATAATTACGGCGGTAGTGCTTACAATTTTCTTACAGGCGGGAGTATGGTGGTTCACCAGGAGATGGCATAGAAGATAGGTCTCAAAAATGCCATTTTTGGATCATATTTCTTCGGAAGAGACTATTTTGCCGCCTTTATCCCTTATCTGCTGCCTTATTTGCTCATAATTGTCCAGATCCAACGGAACTGCCGCATCTTCGATCAAATAAGCCTCAAAACCTTCTTTAAGAGCATCTAAAAGGCTGAAGTAAACGCAAATATCGGCTGCCAGGCCGCAAAAGTAAAGCTGCTTACCGCCTTTTTCTCTTAAATAACCCGACAGGCCGGTGCTTTTTTTATGGCCGTTGTCGTAAAAGCCGCTGTAGCTGTCGATTTCCTTATCCATTCCCTTTCTAAAAATGGCTTCTATGGCATTTGTTTTCAGCTCGGGATGAAAAGCTGCGCCTTTTGTACCCTGAATACAGTGCGGTGGCCACAGTTTTTGTTCCAGTCCATTGAGTTCGATAGTCTCAAACTCTTCTTTGCCGGGATGATTTTTTGCGAAACTTTTGTGGCTTGCCGGATGCCAGTCCTGGGTGGCAACAATAAGATCAAATTTCTCCTGTATACGATTGATCACCGGTAGAATTTTGTCTCCCTGCTGCACTTCCAGGGCGCCGCCGGGCATGAAATCGTTTTGTGCATCAACAATGATCAGCGTTTTCATAGCCTATTTGATTTTGTGTTCCTGGATAAGTCGGTCACGTTCCTGTTTCAATTTTTCGCTGATCCCAACCTTGTAGATATGCGGGTTGAAGAAACGCTTGTATTCCTGAGGCAGCTTTTTTAGCCTTTCTCTGCTGAATTCGGCGATCTTTTCAATATCACTTTCCACGTCAAAAAGCTTTCCGTCCTCCATGACTTTCTTCAGCAGCGCCTCCTTCTGAAGTGCTCCAATATTTAGGTGCTTCAGTGGATCGAAAGGATGAAACATCATTTCAGGATTGGTTTCGTGGGCTAAAGTGACCACATCGGCGCCCGAAAAATTTCCTTTATGGTCGAGCATCCTGTACACCTGCTTCTTATGCGGCAGGGTTACTTTTGCAATGGTTTCAGAAAGTTTAATACGCGGCTTATCCCTGAAAAATGAGAGTTTATATACACCGTCCAGCGCGGCATCGGGTTTGCCCGTCACCAAACTTGTTCCTACTCCAAAAGTGTCTATTGGCGCGTCCTGGTCCAGTAAACTCTTGATCAAATGCTCATCCAGCTGATTGGAAGCCGCGATCTTCACATATTGCAGCCCGGCTTCGTCCAGCATTTCCCGTGATTTCCTCGACAGGTAAGCCAAATCGCCACTGTCCAGCCTGATGCCTTTCAGCTTTTGGCCCCGCGCTTCCATTTCTTTGCCTACTTTGATAGCGTTGGGAACTCCGCTTTTCAGCGTGTCATAGGTATCTACCAGCAGGATCGTATTTTGGGGATGAGATTCGGCAAAATCCCTGAAGGCGGTCAATTCATCATCATAACTCTGGATGAACGAATGCGCCATGGTTCCCGAAACAGGAAAGCCAAAGTCCCTGCCGGCGCGGGTATTGCTGGTGGCTTCAAAACCACCTATGAAAGCGGCCCGGCTGGCGTGGTAACCGCCAAATCCCTGAGCCCGGCGAAGTCCAAAATCTATAAGCTTTCTGCCCTTGGCCTGTACGCTCATTCGGCTGGCCTTGGTGGCAATAAGGGTTTCGAAGTTGAGAATGTTGAGCAGCAGGGTTTCAATGATCTGGGCTTCGATGATATTTGCCTCCACCCGTACCACCGGCTCTCCCGGGAAAACCACTTCTCCTTCGGTACAGCTGTAGATCTTACCTCTAAACCTGAAGTTCTTCAGGTATTCCAAATAATCTTTATCAAGGTTGAGAGACTTCAGAAATTCAATGTCTTCTTCAGTAAACCTGAGATCCTTAAGTGTATTTAATAGATTGTCCAGCCCTGCAAATATCGCGTAACCACCATCGAACGGCAGTTTCCGAAAGAAATAATCGAAAACGGCGACGTCCCTGGTGTGGCCTTTCTGAAAATAAACCTGTCCCATAGTGATCTGGTACTGGTCTGTATATGTTCCTGTAATGTCTAACATGTTGAATTGAATATGCTCCTCAAAAATGAGATTTTTTTAGTTCTTTACGTCTTCATCTGCCCGCTCGAGATATTCGTCCTGGGAATGGAAATCCAGACGGTACGAAACTCCTGCAGCCACCTGCCAGCGAGAAGGGGTGTCTTTGAAGTTGATGAGGCCAGACACATCTGCCTGGAAATTCTTTGAGAACAGGTAAGCCATCCCGGCGCGGGCGATCTCATCGCTGTAGATATCGCTGATGATCTCCTGAAACTCTCCAAAAATGGCAAATTTTGTATTAAGCGAATGCGTAAAGGTCACAATACCTGAATAGGTGGGGTAATCCTGCCCAATCTTGTCGGCAATAAGATTGATTACAAGTACCGAAGGGCCCCAGTTATTCTGGGAAACAATGGCAGCACGGGGAGAGAATTTTGCTTCCCCTTCGTACAAAAATGGATTGTCACCAAAAGCGAAATTTGCCCCGGCATACAGGGAGACTGCAGGAATAAGCGTGTTCCAGTCGAACCTTTGATTGGCTTTCCAGCTGTAAAGGTTGGGCTTGCGCTCTTTCCCGTTCTTGTATGGGTCGTACACCAGGTACTTTACACCAAGTGTGTTAGAATCAAAATTTCGAAGCGCATAGCTTCTGCTACTTCCGCCCACCTGGTACGAAGTCTGTTGATCAAGAAAAGAGCCTATGAGGTTGATCTCCAGCTGTTCAAAGAGAAACCCATAGCGAATGGCATAGTCTATGCCCCAAAGATCTGTATCGGTTTGAAGAAGATCATGTTTGTCATTTCCGAATTTTCCGCCGGCCTCAAATTGAAGAACCCCTGTTCCTACAGAAAAAGCACCTTGTGAGTTTCCCGGGCGATTGGAATTGATGGTCTCGGTGTATTGGGCGTGACATAAAAAATTTCCGAAGAGAAAAAAGATCACAAAAGGCTTGAAAATCCTCATATTTGGGCTGATTGGTTCAAATCAAATATAGAGATTTTCTCATTTTTTTCGGGCGTCACACTGGTTTTCTTTGGGCAGAATAGTAATTTTACAAAAACTTTAATAATGCATGAAGCTTCACTTTCCGGAGCAATAAGAGTGGTGTTGATCATCCTTCTTATCTACTTCGGATTAAAACTTATTTTCCGATGGTTTGGCCCTATGATCCTTAAGTGGATGTTGAAACGAGTAGGAAAAAAGTTCGGACAGAATTTCAGCAATTTCGATCCTAACCCTAAAAGAGAAAAAGAAGGGGAGGTAAGCATAGATAAAAAGCCTAAAAATGCCCGAAAATCCAATAATGATGTGGGAGAATACATCGATTATGAAGAAATTGACTAATTTTCGGGTCTAAATTCCAGCTTTTATGACGGCTACTTTCAAGAAGTTCCTTCCTCACCTTTTTGTTTTCTTTGCTTTTATTGTTGTTTCCCTGGCCTATTTTTATCCTGTTTTGCAGGGAAAGGAGATCTTCCAAAGCGATATTGCCCAGTATATTGGGATGGCGCGGGAACAAAACGACTTTAGGGAGCAAACCGGCGAGGAGCCTTATTGGACAGATGCTGCTTTTGGCGGCATGCCCACCTACCAGCTGGGGGCGAATTATCCGCATAACTACATCAAAGAACTGGACCGGGCGCTAAGGTTTTTACCTCGTCCTGCCGATTATCTTTTCCTTTACTTCATAGGCCTTTACATTCTTTTATTGGTGCTTAAGGTCGATTACCGGCTGGGCCTGCTGGGAGCACTGGCTTTTGGTTTTTCAACCTATCTCATCATCATCCTCGGCGTGGGCCACAACGCGAAAGCCCATGCCATTGCTTATATGCCGTGGGTGCTTGGCGGCATCATTCTCTGTTTCCAGAGTAAATATATTCGGGGTTTTCTACTTTTGGCCTTCGGAATGGCGCTGGAGATAAGTGCCAACCACTTCCAGATGACCTTTTATCTCCTGCTGCTGGTGATCGTCCTGGGACTAGTGTATCTATACGAAGCGTTTAAAAATAAAACCTTACCTGCCTACTTTAAAGCCCTGGGAGTAATGCTTGTCGCGGTGATCCTGGCGATTGGGACCAACGCGACCAACCTAATGGCTACGAAGCAGTATGCCGATTTTAGTACCCGGGGGGATACCGGCCTTACCATCACTCCTGAAGGTTCGCCCGATAAAACCAACGGGCTGGACTACAGTTATATCACTGAATACAGCTACGGAATACTTGAAAGTTTCAACCTGTTCATTCCGCGGTTCATGGGCGGTTCCAGTGCAGAGAATGTGGGAACCGATTCCAGTACTTATAATGCTTTGCTGAAAATGGGAGCTCCGCCGGTGCAGGCTAAACAGTTTGCCGAATCTGCACCCACTTACTGGGGAGCCCAGCCTTACGTTGGTGCCCCGGCTTATATTGGAGCAACAGTGATCTTCCTGTTTGTTTTGGCCCTGTTCCTTGTGCGGGGAAGGCTCAAATGGTGGCTCGTTGGCGGCGCAATTTTGTCGCTGCTGCTATCCTGGGGAAAAAATTTCGGACTGCTTACCGATTTCTTCATTGATTTTGTGCCCATGTATAACAAGTTCAGGGCGGTTTCCTCAATACAGGTGATCCTGGAACTCTGCGTTCCGGTGTTGGCCGTTATTGGGCTGTCAAGATTCTTCTATCCTGAGGTCTCCAAAGAGCAAAAAATGCATGCGCTTAAGTGGAGTGTAATTATCACCGGCGGACTTGCACTGATCTTCTGGTTATTTAAGTCGGTTTTCTTCAATTTTACCGGTCCAAATGATGCTGCTTATATTCAACAGATTGGGATCGATTTTGTGCGCGCCGTAAAGGAGGACAGAAAAGCCATTTTTGGAACAGATGCTTTGCGCAGTCTAATTTTTGTCGTTCTAACGGCAGGAGCGCTGTGGCTGGTGATCTCTGAAAAAATTAGAAAAAACACTGCCTTTGTTTTCCTCGGAATTTTGATCGTGCTGGATCTTGTCCTGGTGGACAAAAGGTATGTAAACGCCGAAGATTTTGTGAGTTCCAGCGAGATCAATCAGCCTTTTCAGGCAAATGCAGCCGATAGGGAGATCATGAAGGATAAAACGCATTACCGGGTGTTCGATCTCTCCGGAAGCCCTTTCAATACAGCAAGAACCTCATATTTTCACAATTCCATTGGCGGTTATCACGCAGCAAAACCGGGGAGGATGCAGGAGTTGTACGATTTCTATCTTTCCGAAAACAACCTGCAGGTTCTCAGCATGCTCAATACCAAATATTTTATTGTTCCCACCCAGGAAGGCGTGGTGGCGCAGCAAAACCCAGAGAATAATGGAGCTGCCTGGTTTGTTGAAAATGTGAAGCCTGTCGAGAATGCCAATGAAGAGATCCTGGGATTAAAGGGATTGAACACTAAGAAAACTGCGGTGATCGATAACAAGTTTGCAGAATATTTGCCTTCCCAAAGCTTTCCTGCAGATTCTACTGCGCAGATCGAGCTGGTTTCTTATCAGCCTAATGAACTGAATTATCGCTACAGTTCCAAAAATGAGAATTTGGCGGTGTTTTCTGAAATTTACTATCCACACGGCTGGCAGGCCTATATTGACGGTGAAGAAGCGCCGCACTTTAGGGCGAACTATGTATTAAGGGCTATGGTCGTGCCGGCCGGGGAGCATAAGATCATCTTCAAATTTGAGCCCGAGGTGATAAAGACGGGAAGTTCTATAGCTTTGGCAAGTTCTGTCCTGCTGGGATTGTTGCTGCTTGGCGGGATCTTTTACGGCTTTAAAAAGCGTGAATAGTTCAGTATGAAAAAAGTGCTCATCATCACATATTACTGGCCACCTGCGGGAGGCCCGGGGGTGCAGCGCTGGCTGAAATTTGTAAAATACCTTCCGGAATTTGGCGTAGAGCCGGTGGTGTATGTGCCTAAGAATCCGCATTACCCGCTGAAGGATGAATCTTTGGAAGCTGAAGTTCCGCCGAATTTAACGCTGCTCAAAAATGACATTTTTGAGCCTTATGCTTTGGCAGGCCTTATCTCCAAAAAAAATACTGAAAAGATCAGCTCCGGAATAATTCCGAAGGAGGAGAAGCAAGGGCTGCTGCAAAAAATGATGCTGTTCATTCGCGGCAACTTCTTTATTCCCGATGCCAGGAAGTTCTGGATAAAACCTTCAGTAAGATTTCTGAAAGATTATCTTCAGAAGCATGATGTCGACACCATTATCACTAGCGGTCCGCCGCACAGCATGCACTTGATAGGCTTGCAGCTGAAAGAACAGCTGAATCTAAGATGGATCGCCGATTTCAGAGATCCGTGGACGCAGATAGGCTACCATGAAAAGCTGAAGTTGCTACCTTCCGCAAGAGAAGAACACGAAAGGCTGGAGCGGGAAGTGCTGCAAAAAGCCGATCTTTTGATCACCACCAGTTTTACCACCAAAGCTGAATTTTCAGAAAAGACTTCGACACCTATTGAAGTGATCACTAACGGTTACGACTACGAAAAAGTGGAAAAAAAGCCGATGGACGAGAAATTCAGCCTGGCACATATAGGCTCCCTGCTTTCCGGAAGAAATCCTGAGAACCTGTGGAAAGCGCTTAAGGAATTGACTTCCGAAAATGAAGATTTTGCCAAAGATTTTGAACTGAAACTGGTTGGAGCAGTGGGGGAGCCGGTTTTGGAGAGTATCCAAAAATGTGGTTTGGGCGAGCATTTAAATTTGAAGGGTTATGTCTCACATTCCGAAGCTTTGCAGCTGCAGCGCAGTGCCCAAGTATTACTGCTCATTGAGATCGACAGTGAAGAGACCCGCGGGATCATTCCCGGGAAGCTTTTTGAATACATGGTAAGCGGCAGGCCCATTCTGGCTGTAGGTCCCGAAAAAGCAGATATTGAAAAGCTCATCAAAAAAACGAATACAGGAAAATATTTTCTGTACCCTCAAAAAGGGGAATTAAAGGAGTTCCTGCAACAAGCTTACAGCGACTTTAAAGCCGGCAATTTAACTTCAGCTCCTATTGGCCTGCAACAATTTAGCAGGAAAGCACTGACGGGAGAACTTGCAAAATTGATCAAACAGTAGATGGGAATAATCATAGATCAATCTGCAAAGAACCTCGTGACCACTTACCTTGGCTTTGGAGTGGGCGCGATCAACACACTTTTTCTGTACACCAATTTCCTTACTCCCGAGTATTACGGGCTCGTTGGTTTCCTGCTTTCGGCGGCAAACCTCATTTGGCCACTAATGGCTTTTGGAGTGCACAACACGCTGGTAAAATTTTATACTTTTTACGAGACAAAGGAGGAAAAGGACCGGCTGTTGAGCGTGATCCTTTTACTCCCTCTGGGGATTGCGGTGATTTTGGGGCTGATAGGCTATTTCTCATACGGCCTGCTGCTGGATTATTTCTCTGATGGTAATACGCTGGTAAAACCGTACATCTGGATGATCTTTGTGATCGCCATGGCAACGGCTTATTTCGAGATCTTTTTCTCCTGGTCAAAGATCAATTACCAAAGTGTCTTCGGGAACTTTATGAAAGAGGTTTTTCACCGGGTGGGGATTTCCCTGCTTCTGCTAACCGTCTACTTCGGTTGGCTAAGTGTGCAGAGTTTCGTCTATGCTGTGAGCGCGATTTTCGTGATCAGGATGCTGGCAATGATGCTGTACGCCTTCAGGTTATATTTGCCAAAGATCGGTTTTCAGTTTCCGCAGAACAGATCCTTTATCCTTAAATATTCGGCTTTGATCCTTATTGCAGGCTCTGTGGCCATGGTACTGCTGGACCTGGACAAGGTGATGATAGAAAGGTTCCTGCCTATCGAGATGGTGGCGGTTTATGGAATCGCGGTGTACATCTCGTCGGTGATCGCTGTGCCTTCAAGGGCCATGCACCAGATCACTTACCCAATGACCGCAACTTTGCTCAATAAACGTGATAAAAAAGGACTTAAAGAGCTTTACGAAAAGAGCTCATTGAACCTGCTCATTGTTAGCGGACTCATCTTTTTACTCATTGTGACCAACGTACACGAGCTGTATGAGCTGGTGCCAGATGAGTACCAGATCAGTTTTTCCATTGTTATCCTCATCAGCTGCGTTAAACTGTACGACAGCCTGCTGGGCAACAACAACAGCATCATGTTCAATTCAGATTATTACCGGTTGGTGCTTGCCGTGGGAGTTTTTCTGGCGGTGATGGCTTTTTTGCTTAACATCTGGCTCATCCCGATTTTTGGCCTTTTTGGGGCGGCGCTGGCTACCTTCCTTGCCTTTGCTTTGTACAATACCGCGAAGCTTGTACTGGTGTATCAAAAGTTCAAAATTCAGCCTATAACTTCAGAAACCTTTTACAGCCTCGGGCTCATCTTGCTTTTTACATTGCTCTTCTACTTCTGGGATTTCCATATTCACCCGGTGGTGAACATCGTTCTAAAATCCCTATTGATCGTTGGCAGCTATGTGCTTTGCATTTTTCTTCTAAAGCTTTCCCCAGATATCAACGGGCTCCTCAAAAAGTATCTGAAGCTGAAATAAAAAACTCCCGAAACTTTCGTCCCGGGAGCTTTTACACTAACCAATTTAACTAACTAATCAAAAATCATTATTATTCTCTTCCTCGCGAACTTCTTGAGCGGCTTGTACTTTCGGGAGTAGAAGCCTGGGGAACAGTTCTCCTTGTACTTGTGCTCTCACTTCTAGCCTCACGGGTCGGGGTAGAAGGTCTTGAAACGGCAGACCTTCTTTGGGTCGAGCGGCTTCTTACCGTGCGGTTCGCGCTTGTATTTTTAGTTTCAGAAGTGCTTTTTCTCACTGTACGGTTTTTAGTTGAGCGGGACTGTTGCACCCGTGGAACCCTGTTGGAATTCCTGTTGCTTCTCACATCTGCAGGAGTAGATTTTACTTCCCGCTCGTCGCTGCTTCGGCTGCCGCGGTAGTAGGTAGTCACGCGATCTCCGGGAGTATAATAGCTTCTTCTAAACTGTGTTCTTGAATTCTTCTTGTAGTACTTTTTATAGGTTCCATAATTCATCCTCTGCGGAACATAATACCTCCTGTACGGCTGGTTGTAAACCACAGTGTAATTCACTGCCGGCCTACTGTAGTACTCATGCCAGGGTCTAAAATGGTAGAACCTGTTATGGGAATTGATGTATCCTGAATAGCCTGTATAGTGGTTATACGGGTCATACTGAAGGAAAAGATTTCCTATCCTGTTGACCATTCCATAATGGTTGTAGCCAATTTGCACCCGTCCTGCCTGCACGATCCTTCCGAAGTAATCGTAGTAGATAGGAACGCGTTCGATCTGGATCACCGCGCCATAGTCGTCATATTGAACAAAAGGATCGTAATTATAGCCTCCGTTAAAGCTGAAGGGATTGTTGCGGCCATAGCCGGGAACTATACTTCTTGGGTTAAAGTAGAAGTCGAATTCGCCATTAGGAAAAACTGCAAATTCCACGTCGCCTTCATTGAAAATAAAGGCATCGCCGTATCCAAAAGGATTACGGGAGTCTGTTGCCGCACCGGGTGCAGCTTTAGCAGAAAGACCAACCACTAAGAGGGCAAAAAGCAGGTAAACTTTTTTCATGATAAAAATGTTAAGGTTAAAAAAGGTGATTGGATAAGTTGGTTAATAGAAAACAAAGTACGTGCCAAAAATCAGAAAACCCCGAGGGCAAAGACGCCGACGGGGGTTTTCCAAACTAACCAACCAAAAAATTATTAATTACAAACTAATTTAATCTTGCAATCTGCTTGTTTTAATTCAAAGGTTGTGCCAAGAATAAAATTTCCTGCACATTTAATGTTAAAGATAAGGTCTCAAAAATGTCATTTTTGAAAGGTATTCTGCTACAGTTTTTCCTCAAGAAAAGGAGCGGTGTATGACTTCGGATTCTTAGCAACTTCTTCGGGTGTGCCTTCTGCAACTAAATATCCGCCCGCTTCGCCGCCTTCGGGACCAAGATCAATAACATGGTCGGCGCACTTCACAAGATCCATGTTGTGCTCGATAACAATAACCGAATGTCCCTTTTTCAGCAGCGCATTAAACGACTTCAGCAGCTTCTGAATATCGTGAAAATGCAAACCTGTTGTTGGTTCATCAAAAATGAACAGCGCCTTGTCTTTTGTGGTGCCTTTTACAAGAAATGACGCCAGTTTGATCCTTTGTGCTTCCCCACCGGAGAGGGTAGAGGAGCTCTGTCCCAGCTGCACATAGCCAAGGCCCACGTCCTGTAGCGGTTTCAGTTTTTTGGTGATCTTTTCTTCGCCGTTCTCTCTAAAGAATTCCACCGCATCATCAATAGTAAGGCTTAACACATCATCGATGTTCTTTCCGGCAAAATTCACCTCTAATATCTCTTTTTTGAAGCGCTTACCGTTACAGGTGTCGCAAATGAGGTGTACATCGGCCATGAACTGCATCTCGACGGTTACTTCACCCTCTCCCTTACAGGTCTCGCATCGGCCGCCGTCAACGTTGAAAGAAAAATGCTTCGGCTTATATCCACGGATGTCGCTAAGCTTCTGACTTGAAAATAAATTCCTGATGTCGTCATAAGCTTTGATGTAAGTTACCGGGTTCGACCTCGAAGACCTGCCGATAGGGTTCTGGTCAACGAATTCTATAGAAGTGACATTGCCAAATTTGCCTTCCAGTTTTGTGAACTGGCCGGCTTTCTCCCCGTAACCTCCAACCTCCTTACACATGGCAGGATAAAGGATCTTCTTGACCAGCGTACTCTTTCCGCTACCCGAAACTCCGGTTACGGCAGTAAATACTCCCAGCGGGAAACGCACGTCAATGTTCTTCAGGTTGTTTTCACGAGCGCCAATAATGTCAATATAATATTTGAAATCCCTTCTTTTTTCGGGCACCTCGATCCTGAGGGAATTGTTCAGGTACTGCGCGGTAAGCGAGTCTGAAGCCAGGATATCTGAAAAAGTTCCTGTAGCCACAACTTCCCCGCCGTGTGTTCCGGCTTCGGGACCTATGTCAATAATTTCGTCTGCCGCTTTCATAATGTCCTCATCGTGTTCTACTACGATCACAGTGTTTCCAAGGTCACGCAGCGACTTGAGCACTTCGATCAGTTTAAGCGTATCCCGAGGATGAAGACCTATAGACGGCTCATCAAGAATGTACATGGAGCCCACCAAACTACTGCCCAGGGAAGTCGCCAGGTTGATACGCTGGGATTCTCCACCCGAGAGGGTATTGGATTTTCGGTTAAGAGTAAGGTAATCCAAACCTACTTTTGACAGGAAGTGCAGCCTGTTCTGAATTTCGGTAAGCAGGCGCTTTGCAATAGCAGCATCAGATTTACTTAGCTCCAGTTGATCAAAGAATGCTGAAACTTTACTAATAGGTTTTTCAACCAGCTCAGTAATGGTCGCACCACCAACCAATACGTAGTTGGCTTCGGGTCTTAGACGTTTGCCTTTACAGACCGAACAGCGGGTCTTTCCGCGGTAACGCGAAAGCATCACGCGGTTCTGGATCTTGTAAGCCTTGGACTCCAAAAATGCGAAAAACTGGTTGAGTCCTTCAAAGTATTTGTTTCCGTTCCAAACCAGGTCTTTTTGCTCATCAGTAAGCTCAAAGTAGGGTTTGTGAATGGGGAAATTGAATTTATGGCTGTTGTTCACCAGTTGGTCCCGGTACCAGCTCATGCTTTCGCCACGCCATGGAAAAATGGCATTTTCATAGATCGAAAGGCCGGTATTTGGAATTACCAGGTCTTCATCTATCCCTATTACATCGCCGTAGCCCTCACAATTTGGGCAGGCACCGTACGGGTTGTTAAAGCTGAAAAGGTGCACGTTGGGCTCCAGAAAAGACATGCCGTCAAGCTCAAACTTATTGCTGAACTGTCTCATCTTTTTATCCTGAAGATCTTCCACAAAAAGCTCTCCCTTACCTTCGAAAAATGCGGTTTGAACGGCATCTGCCAGTCGGTTGTAAAAATCTTCGTCATCGCGAAGCACGATCCTGTCCACCACAAGGAAAAGTTCATCCTCGGTAAGCCCGGAAAGATCTGCTTCATCTATACGCAGTACCTCACCTTTATATTTGATACGGCTGTAGCCCTGCTGTAATAGCACCTTGACTTTTTCTTCTGGCGTCCTGGATTCCTCTACATGAATAGGTGCCAATAATAGCATTTTTGAGCCTTCAGCAAAACTCTTGACATAATTGACCACATCGGTCACCGTGTCTTTTTTTACTTCATCACCTGAAATAGGGGAGTAGGTTTTTCCTATGCGGGCAAATAGCAGCTTGAGATAATCATATATTTCCGTAGAAGTCCCAACAGTGGAACGCGGGTTGGTAGAATTCACCTTTTGTTCAATGGCAATGGCCGGCGCGATCCCTTTTATGGAATCAACCTGAGGCTTATTGAGCCTGCCAAGGAATTGCCGGGCGTAAGAGGAAAGGCTTTCCACATAACGCCGTTGTCCTTCGGCATAAAGGGTGTCAAAAGCCAGGCTGGATTTCCCCGAGCCGGAGAGGCCGGTAAGCACCACAAGTTTATTCCGTGGGATCACCGCATTGATGTTCTTTAGGTTGTGGAGCTTAGCGCCTTTTATAATGATATTTTCCTTCGGGTTAACTTCAGAAATGTCTACAGTCATATTCAATTTTCTTCTAAGAATGCAAAGATACTTAAACTATGATTTCTTCAGTGGTCATAAGATTCAGAAGTTCAACCTGCTGAACGTTAATTTGTTAAAACAATTAACCTTTTATTTGTATATGTGAAAATTTTCCTGTTATATTTGCTTCTACAGAACAACCAAAATTATTTGCCTATAGCATAAAGTTACTTTTGAACTTGAATAACTAACCAGCAGGTCCACCCCAACAACCTGGCAAAAAGTAACTCTTATGGAAAACATTGAGGCAAATGATGCTTTCTTGGTAAAAAGCTACATAGAGGGAGATGAAGAATCTCTTTCTGTCCTGATCAACCGACACCAACACCGAATTTACAGTTTTATTTTTTCTAAAGTCTTTGACAAAGATATTGCTGAAGATATCTTTCAGGACACCTTTATCAAGGTCATTAGGACCTTGAAACGCGGGAAGTACAATGAAGAAGGAAAATTTCTACCCTGGGTGATGCGTATCGCGCACAACCTTGTTATTGATCACTTTAGAAAGAACAAAAGAATGCCCAAGTTCGAGAATAGCGGCGATTTCAATATTTTTTCAGTACTAAGTGATTCCGGCCTTAATGCCGAAAAGCAGATCATCAAAGATCAAATTGAAGCTGATGTAAAGGAATTGATAAAAGAACTGCCCGAAGACCAGCTGGAGGTGCTCGTAATGAGGATCTATAAGGACATGAGTTTTAAGGAGATCTCCGAAAGAACGGGGGTGAGTATCAATACTGCTCTTGGCCGAATGAGGTATGCGCTGATCAATCTAAGAAAAGTCATTGAAAAGCATAATTTAGTTTTAACAAATTAATACAATATTAAAAGTTTTGTTGCGTTATCAATGTGAATCTTAAAGACGCAATAATGGCAAAACTTTACTCCTACACTTCACCCGAAAAAGTGAAACAAATGTCCCCTAAGAAGGAAACTGTTGATTTTCTGCTGAATTATTCTAAAGCATTGAGAGTCAACAAGTATAAAAAATTGCATTTTGAAAGTTTTCTCAACTAAACTTTGAAAGACCCGTTAGCCGCGGGTCTTTTTTTTGCTTTTTTGATACTCTTCAAGAACGGTTTTTCTTCCTATTGTTTTTGTAATAATATCTTTCTCCAGGTTCCAGCCGCGGGCAGGGGAATATTCCCGTCCATACCAGATAATCTGCAGGTGGAGCTCATTCCATAATACCTTTGGAAAAAGCCTTTTTGCATCCTTCTCTGTCTGCACTACATTTTTGCCGTTTGAAAGGTTCCACCGATACATGAGGCGGTGAATATGGGTATCTACGGGAAAGGCCGGGACATTAAAAGCCTGCGACATTACCACGCTGGCGGTCTTGTGGCCAACGGCAGGCAATTCTTCGAGCGCATCAATATCAGCCGGTACCTCGCCATCATACTTTTCAATAAGGATTTCGCTAAGGCCGTGGATGCCTTTTGCTTTCATTGGGGACAGTCCAACAGGTTTAATGATCTCCCTGATCTCTTCTACGGAAAGTTTCACCATGGAATAAGGATTGTCTGCCCGCTCAAACAGCAGGGGAGTGATCTGGTTCACCTTTACATCTGTGCTTTGTGCCGAAAGTAAAACGGCTATGAGAAGCGTGTAGGGATCTTTGTGGTCTAAGGGAATAGGAACGTTGGGGTAAAATTCCTGAAGTTTGTCTATAACGAATTGAACTTTTTCCTGCTTGGTCATTAATATGTAACTTTATGGCAAAAGTACTAATTATGACAACACTTCAACCGGGCGATAAAGCCCCGGAATTTTCAGCAAAAGATCAGGATGGCAATACCCATTCCCTGAGTGACTATAAAGGTGAAAAACTGGTAGTATTCTTTTATCCCAAGGCGAGCACGCCGGGTTGTACCGCCGAAGCCTGTAACCTGCGCGACAATTGGAAAACTTTTCAGGAGAAAGGTTATGAAATCCTTGGAGTAAGCGCCGATTCAGGGAAGAGGCAGCAAAATTTCAAGAACAAGTATGAGTTGCCTTTTCCGCTATTGGCAGATGAGGATAAAGAGGTGATCAACGCCTTTGGCGTTTGGGGACCTAAAAAGTTCATGGGCAAAGAATATGACGGGATTCACCGCACGACCTTTGTCATTGATGAAGACGGAAAGATATCAGATGTGATCTCTAAGGTCAAGACCAAAGATCACGCTGCGCAGATCCTTTAAAAATCAGTCTACAATATCTACTTTTTGAAGGGTAGCGATACTGTCGCAATTCTCAAAAAGAAGTTCCAATTCATGAGATTCGGTTCGGCCGGTGACCAGGTAAAGATGACAAGGCTCAATATCTGTATCACTTCGGCCGAAATCGACGTCTCCGTGGTGAAGAATGTTCGTGATCTGGGCAGTGTCAATATTGTTTTTCCTGATAGTTTCCCAGGCTGCATCAGAATAAGCCCGTTCTTTAAGCCTGATATCCTGCATTACGCGGGCATCGGGAAAATAATTACACGAAGTTTTCTTTCCGCTTAAAAAGAAGGCCAGGATCACTAAGCCCATGGCGAACCCGCCAAGGTAGTATCCAAATCGATGGATCAATTTCATTTTAGAAAATTAGGAGGTTGATGTCCCGGTAGGAGAGATCAAACCAGTCTGCAATAGATTTGTTGGTCAAAATGCCGTGGTAAAAGTACAAACCATTTCGCAAACCGCGGTCAAAGCGGAGTGTATTTTCAAGTCCGCCCTGTTCTGCGATGTGCAGCAGATACGGGGTGAAGATATTACTTATTGAAAGGGAAGAAGTGCGGGCATAGCGCGACGGAATATTCGGAACACAATAATGCACCACCCCGTGCTTAACAAAAGTGGGTTTATCATGAGTAGTGACTTCGCTGCTTTCAAAACAGCCACCCATATCTATACTTACATCTATGATCACCGCGCCTTTTTTCATGTTCTCGACCATTGTTTCTGAGACCAGGATGGGGCTGCGGTCTTTACCTCTTACCGCACCAATGACCACATCGCACCTTTTAAGGGCTTTGATAAGGTTTTTGGGCTGAATGGTAGAAGTGTGCAGAGGCCTGCTGAGGTTAGCCTGCACGGCGCGTAATCTAGTAAGGGAATTATCAAAGATCTTGATATTGGCACCGAGGCCGAGGGCAGATCTTGCTGCAAACTCACCAACTGTTCCCGCGCCCAGGATAACTACTTCTATTGGAGGTACCCCGCTAATGTTTCCGAACATCAAGCCGTTTCCCGCTGGATTGTTGCTCATGATCTCTGAAGCGATCAAAATAGAAGCCGTGCCCGCAATCTCGCTCAGTGCCCTAACGGCAGGATAGGTGCCGTCATCATCCTTGATAAATTCAAAGGCGAGGGCGGTAATTCTTTTGGAAGCGAGTTTCTGAAAATATTCTTTTTTTTGTGTCTTTAGCTGAAGCGCTGAAATAACAGTACTCTGCGGATTCACCAGGTCCAGTTCCTCGAGAGTTGGAGGCTCTACCTTTAAGATGGTAGGGCAGGAGAATA
>JBAVJB010000093.1:0-23230 GCA_049687495.1 Salinimicrobium sp. | reverse complement strand
GGCAAAGACGTTGTTGTGGTCATCAAGGTTGGAGTTAGCACCACCTTTTCCACTGTATCCAAAGAAATCTACCCAGTCAGTTTCCTGGTATGGATCGTTATCTTCGTAAAGGAAGTAATCTTTTCTTTTATAAGAAGTGTTAGAAGCAGCTAAGGAAACAAAAGCAGAAAGATCATTTTTAGAGTATTCTACCTGTCCAAATACACCTTCCCAAAGTACAAGCCCGTCGTTGTAGTAGAAGATCTTATCTCCAACCTGCGCGGTATTGTTAGGGTTGTTAACGTTTGAATCATCAAAAACGTACTGCCCACCCAAAAGGTTTGTAACTTCTGTAAAGTGCTCACCTTTGTAGTATCTTAAGTCAACACCACCAGTAACATCAAAATCTGAAGCTACTTCGGTAGTAAGTGTTGAAAGAATTCCATACCAGTTATGGTCGTTTCTTGAAGCTCTAAGGAAAGTTTCAGAACCAAGCGCTCCACGCTGAACGTTCTCGTCAACGATCATATCAAGATTTACAGGCTGAAGGTAACCGTCTCTGTATTCAGAAGGGTTACTAGGGTTTCCAAGTCCAAACTTGTTAACTCCACCGTATCCGCCTCCACCTCCGGAACCGAAAGATGCGTAAGCTGCAGTAGAAAGTTGAGTTTTCTCGTTGATATCCCAATAGTGGTTCAAAGAGATCTGTGGCTTGTGGTAGAAGTTGTCTTCAATGTGAAGCACTTGCCCATTAAGGTATCCCCAGTCTCTGCTGAATCTTGTTCCGCTTTCGCTCATTCTGTAAGTTTCGATGGTCTCAGCATTTTGACGCTGACCGTGCTGTTGTTGAGCTCCGAATGCAGTAAAAGATAGTTCGTGATCTTCGCCTAGTTCTTTAGCGATGTTAAGGAAGTAAGAGAATCCAGAGAATTCTGTTCCATCGATGTAACCGTCACCTGTAGTACGTGATCCAGAAACTGTTGCAGCCCAACCATTTTCCATTTTTCCTGTAGATACAGTTGCGCCCACTTTTTCGTAACCGTCGTTACCCAAAGAGTAAAGAACGCTTCCGCCTTCTTCAGCATCTGTAGTTCTTGTAACGATGTTGATGGTACCACCAATAGAAGGCACGGCTACTTTAGAAGCACCCAAACCACGTTGTACCTGCATAAATCTTGTAACATCTGAAAGACCAGCCCAGTTACTCCAGTATACACGACCATTTTCCATGTCGTTTACAGGAATACCGTTGATCATCACAGCAATGTTCTCTGACTCAAAACCACGAAGTCTGATCTCTGAGTCACCAAAACCACCACCACCTTTGGTTGCGTAAACACCCGGAGTAGATTTTAGGATCTCAGGGAATTCCTGGTTTCCAAGTTTGGTTTCAATTGCTTCAGACTTAATAGTTGAAACAGCTACCGGAGTTTTACGGTCAATTGCGATGTTGTAGGTTGTGATAACAACTTCATCCAAAGCATCTGCGTCCGGCTGTAGTAAGATTCTTCCAAGGTCTACGGTTTTACCACCGGTTACCTCAAAAGCAACTCTTTTTGGTTCAAAGCCCAGGAAAGTAACTTCAATAAATCCTGATGCCTTGTCTACTTCAATACTGAATTTTCCGCCGAAGTCGGTAATACCACCTTTAGTAGTACCAACCACTGAGACGTTTGCACCTGGTAGGGGAGCATCCATCTGAGAGTCGATCACCGTACCGGTAATCACTCCCTGAGCAAAGAAGGTCGATGTTGTAAAGAACAAAGCTAATGCTAATAATCTCTTCATTGTGTAATTTGTTAGTTTGTGTTTAAAAGTTCGATGCAAAAGAACGCATTTTTTGAAAAATAACTTTAACTGATTGTTAAGAATTTTCCCCAACGGCGCTAAGTGCCCATCATAAACCTCTAAAAACAACAAGAGCCCTTATTACAAGGGCTCAAAAGAGTTTTATTGCGCTATTGTTCAGCTTATTGACCTAAGAAAGATAAAATTTTAACAATTCTTCGGTTGAGGAATCATGATTTTGAACGTCATTTTTTTCGATTTCCTTTAGAATATTGGTCGCTAGCTGTTTACCAAGTTCAACTCCCCACTGGTCATAACTGTAGACGTTCCAGATCACTCCCTGCACAAAGATCTGGTGCTCGTAAAAGGCGATAAGTTTTCCAAGGCTGTTAGGAGTAAGCTTATTAATTAATATAGTGGTAGTTGGTTTATTTCCTTTAAACACCTTGAACGGCAAAAGTTCTTTTAATTCTGAAGCGGAAAGCTTTTTTGCCTCCAGTTCTTTTTGCACCTCTTCGGAAGTTTTTCCGGCAAGTAGCGCTTCAGTTTGCGCGAAGAAATTCGCCATCAATTTATTGTGGTGATCTTCCTCTCCAAAAAGGGAATTTTTGAAGCCTATAAAATCTGCCGGAATAAGTTTGGTTCCCTGGTGGATCAACTGGAAAAATGCATGCTGCGAGTTTGTACCTGGTTCTCCCCATACGATGTTTCCGGTTTGATAGTCTACCGCTTCGCCGTTCCTGTCAACGCCTTTCCCGTTGCTCTCCATAATCGCCTGTTGCAGGTAAGCAGGAAAACGGTGCAGGTATTGAGTGTACGGTATGATCGCTTGGGTTTGGGCTCCGTGAAAATTGTTGTACCAAACGCTGAGCAGCGCCAATTGCACCGGGATATTGTCTTCAAAGGCAGTCTCCCTGAAATGCACATCCATTTCGTGAGCTCCTTCTAACAGACTTTCAAAATTATCGTAACCTACGGAAAGGGCAATAGACAAGCCTACAGCACTCCAAAGGGAGAATCGGCCACCAACCCAGTCCCACATGGGGAAAATGTTTTCTTTTTCAATTCCGAAGTCTTCAACCGCTGGTACGTTGCTGGAAACCGCAACAAAATGTTTTGCAACCGCTTCTTTCGGAGCTTTTTTCAAGAACCAGCTTCTTATAGTTGTCGAATTTGAAAGGGTCTCCTGGGTAGAAAAAGACTTAGAAACAATAACAAAAAGCGTCGTCTCAGGATTCAGCTCCTCGATCACCTCCCGCACGTGATCGCCGTCAACATTGGAAACGAAATGCAATTTAAGGTGATTCGTATAATGCTTCAAAGCCTCGGTCACCATTACAGGGCCAAGATCTGAACCGCCGATCCCGATGTTCACAACATCGGTAAAAGCCTTGCCTGTAAAGCCCTTTTTGGAACCCCCAATAACGGCCTCACTAAATTCTTTGATCTTCTGTTTAACCTCGAAAACTTCAGGAATAACATTCTCACCATCAACCTCAACTGTAGTGCTCTTTTCCTCACGCAAAGCTGTGTGTAAAACTGCACGGCCTTCGGTCTTGTTAATGGCTTTTCCGCCAAAATAATCTCCTATCGCTTCTTTCAGGCCTGTTTCTTCAGCAAGCTCATTAAGCAATTGCTTTGTCTCCTTATTGATAAGGTTTTTGCTATAGTCAACATAGAAATCCTGCCACTGCAAGGTAAATTCCTTTGCCCTTTGCGGGTCGTTTTGAAACTCCTTTTTAAGGTCAAGATCTTTTATCTCTTTATAATGAGCCTGCAGGTTTTTCCAGGCATTGGTTTTGGTTGGGTTGGTATTCTTCATCTTCCTTTTAGATCTCTTTAAACTTGATTTTTTCGAGCTCTTCTTTCAAAGGCTCAATGGCCGCAAAATATTCCGGCACGTACTTGTCATCAATAGGCTCGGCTGAAGGAAGGTTTTGACGGAAAGGATCTTCTTGTACTCCATTAACCCAGAAACGATAACATACATGAGGGCCTGTGGCCAATCCTGTACTTCCCACATAACCAATGATCTCCCCCTGTTTCACGTGCTGTCCTTTTTTAACAGCTCTTTTTGACATATGCAGGTACTGAGTTGTATAGGTGCCATTGTGTTTTACCTTCACATAATTCCCATTTCCGGCAGTGTAAGAAGAAGCGATGACCACTCCGTTTGCAGTACTCCAGATCGGGGTACCGTAAGGCGCAGCATAATCGGTTCCCTTATGCGCTTTCCATCTTTTTTGTACAGGATGATATCTTCTGGGGCTGAACCTGGAAGAGATCCTGCTGAAGTTAAGCGGAGCCTTTAGGAAAAAGCTTTGTAAAGGCCGGGCTTTTTCATCATAATAATCAAATTCGCCCGCAGTGGAATCGGCTTTAAAATTGAAGGCGTAGTAAGGCTTGTCCTCGTGATAGAAAACAGCAGCTTCAATGTTTTCAATTCCGGCGTAAATGGTATCGTCTATATATCTTTCATTATAGACCAATTTAAATCTATCCCCTTTTTGAAGCCTGAAGAAATCGATGCTCCACTGGTAGATATTGTTCATTTCATGCGCCAGCAGATTGCTTAAACCTTCTTCGGCTATGGTTTGTGAAAGGCTCGAATTGATCACGCCCGAAACATCCCGTTTTTTGATCGTAAGTGCTTTTTTGGCTGTATAAGCATTGATGCTGTCCCCAAGGTTGACAACAGTATAATTCACCAGGTCGTTCTGGTAAATAAAGGCTTTTGGAGTATGAGCAGAATCGCGTTCCCTAAGGATCACGTAAGGTTTTCCAAGTATAATTTTACGGGGGTTGAAGGTATCGCGAACTTTTTCAACGATCTGGAAGATCTTTGCGGGATCCACACCCTGGCTGCCGAGGATAATTCCAAAGCTGTCTCCGGCTTTGATCGTATCTCTCACCACCTCATAATCGTTCAGGGTGAACCCGAATTCTTTAATAATGGCAGGCGCTTTGACTTCTTTTTTCTCGATGTTATCGGCTAAATCTCCTTTTTTGGGATCATCATTGCAGGCAATCAAAGCCATCATCATCAGTAGCAGGTAACTCAGTTTTTTCACTCTAAATTATTTTAAACATTAAACGTCTCTTCAACCCATGTTTTGCCCCAGTTCTTCTTTTCTTCTTCGTTCCACAGTTCAGGAAAAAAGAAAATATGCTGAAAACTTGGCGGCAGAAATTCTTTCCAGTTGGTACCGCCTGTAGCGGCTACCGCTTTATTTCTTGTCATTAAATATCTTTGGGCAGCACCAATATGCACCAGTAACCAATTCACGTTGACCGATACATCTAATTTACGCAACGCCTCGACCAGATTTTTATTGCTCCTTTCTTCAGGCGAAAGTTGCTGATATTTTTCAAGAATAGTTCCTCCCTTCAGGCGATTAGCCAGTCTCAGAAACCTTCCGGTATATTCCTTCTCAAATTGCTTGAGTGTTAAAGTTTTTTCTCCCGTCGCTTTGTCGATCCCTCCTCTTTTCCAGTAGATGTTTTCAAAAAGTTCTTCTACGGAATTTTCTTTGCTGAAATTTTTCCTGATCTCGTTATGCACAAGATTTCCCAGGGGCGTAGAAAAGATCTCGATCATCCGGAACTGAGCCGACTGAAAACCACTGGCAGGTAAAAGCGCCATTCTAAACTTCAGGAATTGTTCTCGTTCCATTCCGCGGATCATTACATCAAAAGAATCTGTAAGTATCCTGAAGTAACGAACAATCCTGTTGAGCTTTTCAGTAAAGAACTCAACGCTCAAAGCTTCGGCCTCGACGATCTGCTTCTGCTCGTGAATGATGAGCTTGAAATACAGCTCGGTGATCTGGTGATAACCAATGAAGATCTCTTCATCGGGAAAATGTGTTTTGGGAGTTTGAAGGCTTAACAGCGTATCCAGGTGGATGTAGTCCCAGTAGGTGATGTACCTGTCGTAAAGGAGACCGTCGAGATATGACCCCAGATCCTGCCCGGAATTCTTAAATTTCTCTTCCAGTTGCCTGACCTTTTCGGCTATCTCGGGTTTTATTCCCTCCATCTTTATTTCATTATAATATTTAAGGGGTGCTTCAATCCTTTAAAAGCATCAATATCGGCTTCCAGGGATCCTACTGCAAGATCGGCCTGGATCTTCAAAGGCATGCGATTATCATCGTCACTCACCCACATGGTAAGGCTTTCCTTCTCCTTGAAAACCCTTCCCGCCAACACATAAGGCTTGAACTTAAGCGCTGCAATATTACCCATTTTTGTTTTTATGACCTCCCTCCCCAGGAACTTTAACTTAAACTCGTGGTTCTCATTATCAAAGAACATATTGAGGGTCATCATCTCTCCTTTTCCAAGATTTTCAACATCTAAATTGTTACGCAGGTAATAGAAGGAAGAGAGCATGTCATGAACATTTTCCTGAACAGTGAAAGCTTTTTTCTCGTTGTGTTTTTTGTTGAACACCAGGGCAGTGTTGGTGTCATGGTCAAAATCTATCTGAATATCTTTGGTGTAACCTCCTTCATCAATTTTCCTGATAAACCTAAGGGGCGCTCCATTATATTTGTGAATGTAGGTTTCGTAATTATCGTCTACCTTAAAGAAAAGATGCAGAAGACCTGTAGATCTACCTTTTCCAACCACATGATAAACGGGCTGATTATTCAGGCGATCTTCCTTTACTTCAAGGGTAGCGAAACTGGCATTGAACATCCCGTAGTGGATGCGAAACCTGAACCACTCTCCCGTATCATAAGCCTGATGTGGCTGAGATTGAGCCGAAAGATTTAAGGCTATAAAAGAAATTAAAATCGTAATTATCTTTTTCATTCTGTTTTCTCTTCTTTGGGTCATGATAATTACAATTTCTATTCCAAATGTATTAAAACCAAAAACCCCGTCAAATCAATGACGGGGTTTTTAATCTTATTAACCAACTAAAACTTAAATTATGAAAAAAAGTTCTTTTTTTCCCAATTCTGGTAACCACTCCAAAATTGCGGTGCAAAAGTCTTCTATTTGTACTTTACACGCAACCAATATTTGAAGTTTAACTTATTTGGAAAGAACAATTGTTTTTTTTAATAGTTTTACCGGTTTAATTATCAAATTTAAAGTTCAATTATAGAGTACCCCGCAAATTCTGCTCTCTTTCTATTGCTTCAAAAAGGGCTTTAAAATTACCTTTTCCAAAAGATTGAGCTCCTTTACGCTGAATGATCTCAAAGAACATCGTTGGACGGTCCAAAACCGGCTTGGTAAAGATCTGTAACAGGTAACCTTCATCATCACGGTCGATAAGTACTCCAAGTTCTTTTAGAGGCTCAAGATCTTCATCTATCTCTCCTACCCTGTCCAGCACATCATCATAATAATTCTCCGGAACATACAAGAATTCTACTCCCCGGTCACGAAGATTGGTCACTGTTTCAATAATATTATCGGTAGCCACGGCTATGTGCTGTACCCCTGCGCCGTTATAGAAATCGATATATTCTTCGATCTGGGATTTCTTTTTCCCTTCGGCAGGTTCGTTGATAGGAAATTTGATCCTTCCGTTACCGTTGCTCATCACTTTACTCATAAGCGCAGTATAGTCGGTAGAAATATCCTTATCATCAAAAGAAACAAGTTGAGCAAAGCCCATTACTTTGGCGTAAAATTCACACCACTTGTTCATTTCGTTCCAGCCAACATTACCCACCATGTGGTCGATGTATTTCAAACCAACATCTTTGGTCTTGTAATTAGGATTGTACGCTTTGTAGCCGGGCAGGAAAGGACCGGAATAGTTCTTTCTTTCGACAAAAACGTGCACTGTTTCACCATAAGTATGGATCCCGGACATTACCACGTGGCCATTATCATCCTTCAGCTCCTTTGGTTCCATATAGGATTTTGCACCACGGCTGGTAGTTTCCTCGTAGCTCTTGCGGGCGTCATCCACCCAAAGAGCCACAACTTTAACCCCGTCGCCGTGCTTATTGATATGCTCATTGATCTCACCTCCCGGTTCAAGAGGAGAAGTAAGCACCAGTCTTATTTTTCCCTGCTGCAGCACGTAAGAAACCCTGTCTTTGCTTCCGCTTTCAAGACCGGAGTAAGCCACGGGCTGAAAGCCCCACGCCTGCTGATAATAAAATGCAGCCTGCTTGGCATTTCCCACGTATAGTTCAACAAAATCTGTTCCCAGCAATGGCAGAAAATCTTCTGCCTGTGGTACAGTCTTTTTTAGATCCATTGTTTTTTCTGAAGACATAATAGTTGTTTTTATTCTGAAGCCCTTCCGAAGAAAAACTTCTCAAGATTTTTATTCGATTTTAATACTGCTCAAAAATGACATTTTTGAGACCTCTTCTAGTGATCCAGCCAGGACTGGAAGTAACGCTCGTCTGCTATAGCCTTGGCATCCTCGGTAACCATTAGTGGTTTAAAGGTATCTACCATAACAGCCAGTTCTTCTGTTTCGGTCTGGCCTATACTTCTCTCAACAGCTCCCGGGTGCGGCCCGTGAGGGATTCCTGCCGGGTGAAGCGAAATATGCCCGGCCTCAATATCGTTACGGCTCATAAAATCACCATCTACATAGTACAGCACCTCATCACTGTCAATGTTGCTGTGGCTGTATGGCGCCGGAATACTTTCTGGATGATAATCATAAAGTCTTGGACAGAAAGAACAAACCACGAAGGCATCTGTCTCAAAAGTTTGATGCACCGGTGGCGGTTGGTGTATTCTTCCGGTAATGGGCTCGAAATCGTGAATAGAGAAGGCGTAAGGATAGTTATATCCGTCATAACCTACCACATCAAAAGGATGTGTGGCATAAACCATGTCAAAGATCCTGCCTTGCTTTTTGACTTTAATAAGGAAATCTCCTTCTTCGTCATTTGTTTCCAATTCATAAGGGCGGCGAATGTCCCGCTCACAGAAAGGAGAATGTTCCAGCAATTGCCCAAAATGGTTCCTGTAACGCTTTGGCGTGTAAACAGGTCTTCTGGACTCCACGATGAACAGTCGGTTCACTTCGTTGTCAAAATCCAGTTTATAAATGGTACCACGAGGGATCAAAAGATAATCCCCATACTTAAAATCAAGATTTCCCAGTTGGGTTCTCAATTTTCCGCTGCCTTTATGTATAAAAAGCAGCTCATCTGAATCGGCATTTTTATAAAAGTAGTCATTGGTCGACTGCTGTGGTGCCGCCAGGGCAATATCCACATCAGAATTTGTGAGCACTACTTTTCGACTTTTCAGGTAATCCGGCTCCGGTTTGATCTCAAACCCTCTAAACCGGTAAGACTGGATGTTCTTTTCCGTAGCGATCTTTGGCGTCACATCGTAACTGCCCTTGATCTCCTTCACCTGCGTTGGCCGGTGCTCATGATACATATTGGAATACATCCCGTCAAAACCTATGGTCCCGAACAGCTGCTCATAGTACAACCCGCCATCGGGCTTCTTAAAGACCGTATGCCGTTTATGAGGAATTTTTCCGAGTTTGTGATAAAATGGCATTTTGTGATTTTTATAAAGTGAAATCGTTTGCGACAGTTAAAAAAATACCTAAATGTCGCATTTTTCGATTAACTACAAATATCTAAAATTTTTAGCGGAAATTCAGTTAAAGTAGGGCTAAAACCAGAACCCCAAACTGAAATACCACTGGCTTTCCTTGAGCTCGGGAGAGATGGAATATTTCACCTCCAGGGGACCTAAAAAAGTGTCGAGCCCATAACCAAGGGCATATCCGCTGTAGCTGGGCGCAGCAAACCATCTCCCTGTCCCATAGAGCTCGTTGGCAACATTGGCATAATTCCCGCTAAGCACCAGGTGGTTCTTTGGGTAAAATTCGTAATCCACCTCTAAAAGGCCTTTGATGTAGCTGTCTCCCGAAAGGCTTATATAATCATAGCCATAGAAAGGAACAAAGTTGTTGATAAAGTCATTTCCATAGCCGCCCAGGAAGAAGTCAAAAATGTTATTTCTGCTGCTGCCTATCCTAAAACCCGCTTCCGAAGAAAGACTTACAGAGATCTTTCTCGTGGGACTAAAAACATAGCCAACCGTTCCCTTTGCTATTGAAAAAGGGGTGAATTCATGATAATTTTCCGATAGCATATACCAGTGAAAATCACCGTCAAAGAAAAGGCCGTGGTTAGGGAAATACTTATAATCAAAAGTGTCCAGCTTCAAAAAGCTATAGGCGCTGTAGTAGCTGCTCCTGTCAAACACACCCCGCAAAGGCTCATCGGGTGAAGTTCTGCCAACAGTGTTGGAGGTAATATTGAGGTATTTATGCTCCAGCCCCGCACCTATGGAAAAGATCTGCTTAAAAAGCGTCTCCACGTAGAACTGGCTGGTAAAATCTTCATAGTCTATTTCCAGCTCATTAATGCCTGCACCTTCCAGCTCGGCATTCTCGCGTGCAAAATCAAAAGAAACGCCCTTGCTGAAGCTGTTGTAGCGGCTCCTTAGTCCAACGCTCCAATAAAATCCCTTGTCTATATAGTAATTGAGATTGTACCTGAAGTTGTCCCCCAGCACCACATCCAGGGAAGCCACATCATTGGTGAAGAGCAAACTTTTACGGGTGAGGTTCACCAGTGCACCGCTCTTATAAACGTCATCATAGTGCAGCGCCAGGCGCAGGAAGGCTTTACCTTCATTCTCCTCCAGCTGCAGCACCAGCACAAAGCCATCGTTAAGGGGAGTGAGAGTGTAATTGATGCGGTTGAAATTTCGGGTAGCAAAAAGGTTATTTATGCCCAGGTTTAATTCCTGATAAGTGACTGCCGCAGGATACTTCAGCTTTAATTTTCCCAGGATATATGACCGCGGATAAGAGGTGTTGCCTTCTATCCTCACATCAGAAATGAAGAGAGAATCCACGGCCGGAATTGGCCTTTTTGGAACCTTTGTATGCTGTTGCTTTGCGGCAATAGCCTTCAACTGATCCATCTTTTCCCTCGCCGCCACTTCTCCGCTCTTGATGATCTCTTCTCCCTTATCAAAAGACATGACATCAAAAGGGGCAATATCGGGATCTATGTAGACATCGGTCTTTTTGATCTTGCCGCGCATGTCTTTAATCGTCCTGAAATTGCTGATTTGCGTAAGGATCTCAAAAACAGATCTTAGCTCCTCCCTTTCGGCCAGCGTATCCTGCACATCAACACCAATCACAATGTCGGCACCTCTTTTCCGAAGCTCCTCCACGGGATAATTATTAGCTACACCTCCATCGGTAAGCAAACGGCCGTTGACCAGCACCGGGCTGAACAGCGTGGGAATGGCTGCACTGGCCGAGATCGCCTGCGGAAGGTATCCGCTATCGAGAATAACCTCTTCTCCCGTCTCCACATCGGTGGCAACCGCGAAGAAAGGTATTGGCAATTTGCTGAAGTCTTCTTTATCCTTTAGGTGAAGCGTGAGTTTGGACATCAGGTTGTAAATGTTTTGCCCGCGTGACAAAGCCGAAGGAAAGGAGACATTAAAATTATCAAAAGGCAGTGTAATGGCATATTTTTCGGCATCCCGCTTTTCGTAAAAGGTCTTGGCACTTCGCGGCAGCTCATCCTGGATGAGGATGTTGAAATTGGTCTCTTGAAAAATGCTGTCCAGCTGTTTCGCGGAATAACCCGAGGCATAGAGCGCCCCAATGATCGCACCCATACTGGTGCCGCCAATATAATCGATCTCCACCCCCGCCTCTTCCAGCACCTTAAGCACCCCAATGTGCGCCAATCCTTTTGCCCCTCCCCCGCTCAACACCAGGCCCACGCTTGGCTCCTCCTCCTGGGCAAATCCCTGCAGGAAGAAGAAGAAAAACAGAAGAAAGGCGAATTTTCTCATTTTTGAGGGTGATAGTGATTGTATATGATCCCGGCCTTTGATTGCCCAATTACCCCGGCAAGGCTGTCGCGGGAAGCTTCTTTAATTCTTTTAACCGACCTGAAATTCTTTAGCAGCTCCACCACTGTTTTCTCGCCAATACCGGGTATTTCTTCCAGTTCGGTATTAAGGGCGGTACTGCTGCGCTTGTTGCGGTGGAAGGTGATCCCAAACCTGTGCGCTTCGTTTCTTAGCTGCTGAATGATCTTAAGTGTTTCAGATTTCTTATCAAGATACAAAGGAAAAGAGTCACCCGGGTAAAAAATCTCCTCCAGGCGTTTTGCAATTCCAATGATCGCGATCTTACCTCGCAGATCAAGCATTTCCAGCGCTTTTAAAGCTGAAGAAAGCTGGCCTTTCCCACCATCAATAATGATGAGCTGCGGCAGTTCTTCACCTTCATCCAGCAATCGCCTGTATCTGCGGAAGACCACTTCTTCCATAGAAGCAAAGTCATTTGGCCCTTCAACAGTCTTAATATTGAATTTGCGGTAATCTTTCTTGCTGGGTTTCCCGTCTTTGAAGACCACGCAGGCCGCTACGGGATTACTTCCCTGAATGTTGGAATTGTCGAAACATTCTATATGACGTGGTTCCTTCGGCAATCGCAGATCCTGCTTCATCTGGGCCATGATCCTGTTCACATGCCTGTCGGGATCTACTATCTTCATTTGCTTGAAGCGCTCCTGCCTAAAGTATTTGGCATTACGGGTGGAGAGCTCCACGATCTGCTTCTTGTCCCCCAATTTTGGTACGGTCACCTTCAGCTCCTCGCCCACATCTACTTTAAAAGGAACATAAATTTCGCGGGTATGTGAATTGAAACGCTGTCGAATCTCGGTGATCCCCAGCTCCAGCAGCTCGCGATCGCTCTCGTTCAATTTCTTTTTCATCTCAATGGTGTGCGACCTTATAATCGCTCCGTGAGACATCTGCAAAAAATTGACATAACCGTAGCCCTCGTCGCTCACAATGGAAAATACATCAACGTTGTTGATCTTCGGGTTCACCACTGTAGACTTTGCCTGGTAGTTTTCCAGCACGTCTATCTTTAATTTGATCTTTTGCGCCTCCTCAAATTCCATGTTTTCAGCAAATTCTTTCATTTGCTGCCTAAACTGCTGCAAAGAATCCTTGAAATTCCCTTTTACGATCTGCCGTATCGCCTCGATCTTCTTGAGGTATTCAGCTTCAGATTCGTAAGCTTCACAAGGGCCAAGGCAGTTGCCCAAGTGGTATTCCAGGCAAACTTTGTACTTGCCGTTCCTTATTTTTTCTTCGGAAAGATCGTAGTTACAGGTACGCAGCTGGTAAAGTCCCTTGATGAGTTCAAGCAGGGTATTAATGGTCTTGAAACTGGTGTAGGGGCCATAATATTCGCTGCCGTCTTTCACCAGCTTCCGCGTAGCGAAAACCCTCGGAAAACGCTCATTTTTGATGCAGATCCAGGGATAGGTTTTATCATCTTTCAGCATCACGTTAAAGCGAGGCTGATGTTTTTTGATCAGGTTGTTTTCCAGCAGTAGCGCATCGGTCTCAGAATTCACCACGATATGTCTTATTTCGTGGATCTTTTTGACCATCACACGAATTCGGTGGCTATCGTTGTTCTTGGTGAAATAAGAAGTCACCCTCTTTTTGAGGTTCTTGGCCTTCCCCACATAGAGGATCTTCCCGTTCTTGTCAAAGTATTGATACACCCCCGGGCTTTCGGGAAGGGTTTTCAACTGTAGCTCAACACTGCTTTTTTCCATTGTTTCAAAGGTAAAATATAATCTTCGGCAGGTAGAAACCTGAGGTTTCTAAAAAGTTAAAATTTTGCCAATTCAAATTTGCTGCAAAGATAAAATAGCAGGAATCATTACTGCGGAAGAGAAATGACTGCAGCTGCTGCAGCTTCAGCTGAAGCTTATCTTTTACAGCCGAAACAGCAAAACCTTCCGAAGAAACACCCTCTAAAAACCTTATTTTCAAGACCCTATAATTTCAGAAATTGTTAAGATTTAGAAAATCTCCTTTTAGTACCTTGCACACATGGAAAAAATAACGATCGGAAGGTTTGACAAAGCAGATTTCCCCGACCTACACCTTGAAGATATAGCCATTAAAGTGGACACCGGTGCCTATACCTCTTCCATTCATTGTGACCATATCGTGGAAGAAAAAGGGGTTTTAAGATGCACCTTTCTCGATGAGGAACACCCGCTGTACAACGGCAGGGAATATCGTTTTTCTGACTTCGACATCGTTTTTGTAAAAAGCAGCAACGGGGTGGTACAAAAGCGTTACCAGATCCAGACCCGTATCAGAATTTTTGATAAAACCCATAAAATTTCCCTTTCGCTTTCTGCGCGGCAGGAAATGAGATTTCCCGTACTTTTAGGCCGCAAATTCATCACGAAAAAATATATCGTAGATACCGAGTTATCTGATCTATCCTACAAGAACAAACAAGAGAATGAACATTAAAATACTTTCCAGGAATTCAAACCTGTATTCCACCCAAAGGCTTATTGAAGCCGCCAAAAAGCGTCACCACAACATTGAAGTGATCGATCCTCTAAAATGTGATTTGATCATCGAGAAAAAACACCCGAGCATCTACTACCGCGGAAGGCATATTGAAGATGCCGATGCGGTGATCCCAAGGATCGGGGCTTCGGTAACTTTCTACGGAACGGCCGTGGTACGCCAGTTCGAGATGATGGGAGTATTTTCCACTACCGAGTCTCAGGCCCTGGTAAGAAGCCGCGATAAGCTGCGAAGCCTTCAGGTACTTTCAAGAGCCAGGCTGGGGCTTCCAAAAACCGTATTTACGAACTACTCAAAAGACGTGGGGGAAGTTATAGATCATGTTGGGGGAGCACCCTTAATTATCAAACTTTTGGAAGGTACACAAGGACTTGGAGTTGTACTTGCCGAAACCAAGAACGCAGCCGAATCGGTTATTGAAGCCTTTAACGGCCTGCAGGCGAGGGTGATCGTGCAGGAATTCATCAAGGAAGCCGGCGGTGCCGATATTCGTGCGCTTGTGGTGGACGGGCATGTTGTTGGAGCAATGAAACGACAAGGAAAGGAAGGAGAATTTCGAAGTAATTTGCATCGCGGCGGTACAGCTACGGTGATCCAGCTTTCTGATGATGAGGAAAATGCCGCCATCAAGGCCGCTAAAGCCATGGGGCTTGGCGTTGCCGGTGTTGACATGCTGCAAAGTTCCCGTGGACCGCTTATCCTCGAGGTAAATTCCTCTCCCGGACTTGAAGGCATAGAGCACGCTACCGGAAAGGACATTGCAAAGACCATCATCCGCTACATTGAAAGAAACATATAATTCATGGCTTTTATAGACGAGCACAATGTGCTGGATATTTTAGGCAAGAAGATACATCCCGGCAAGAGCGCGACCATCAATTTCAATATGGCCAAACTCTACACCACTACTGCCGTTGATGTTCCCATTATTATTGAACGCGCCAAGAAACCCGGCCCCGTAGTGCTCATCACAGCAGGCATACACGGGGACGAATTAAATGGTGTGGAAGTGGTGCGGCAGATCATCGTAAAGGAGATCAACAAACCCGCACGCGGAACGATTATTTGCATTCCTATCTTGAATGTCTTCGGTTTCCTCAACATGACCCGGGAATTTCCCGATGGTCGAGACCTTAACCGTGTTTTCCCGGGCTCCAAAAATGGCAGTTTAGCCAGTCGTTTTGCTTACCAGTTCGTTCAAAAAATTCTGCCTGTAGCCGATTTTTGCATGGACTTTCATACCGGCGGTGCCAGCAGGTTCAATGCTCCGCAGATAAGGATACATAAAGGCGAGGAGGTCGATATGCGTTACGCAAAGATCTTTAACGCCCCTTTTACCATTGTTTCGAAGACCATCACCAAATCTTACCGCGACACCTGCGCCAAGCAGGGAAAACCGGTATTGCTATTCGAAGGCGGAAAATCCAACGACAGCAACAAGATCATTGCCCGTTACGGAGTAGAAGGAGTAATGCGTATTCTGGCCCATTTCGAAATGCTGAAGCCTAAATTCGACGTCCCCGATGCCGCCACAGAAACCGTGGTGATCGAGAACAGCACCTGGATGCGTGCCAAATACAGCGGTTTGTTGCACGTGAAGATCCCGTTCGGCAAACATGTTGAAAAAGGCGAATATATAGCCACAATCACTGATCCCTACGGAAAACTTCGGCACAAGGTGAAGGCTCCACACGAGGGCTACATCATTAATGTGAACGAATCTCCTATTGTTTACCAGGGAGACGCCATTTTCCATATTTCCACCTCAAAAGATTCCAATGAACAAGAAGCAACTGCGTCTTAAATACAAGAAAATGCGGGAGGAATTCTCTTCCGAAGAAATTGAAGACAAAAGCCTGCAAATTGCCAATCAACTGCTGCAGCTGCCCATTTGGGAGTATTCCTATTATCATCTTTTCTTGAGCATTTCAGAAAAAAGAGAGGTAGATACGCAGACGATCCTTCATATTCTCCAGGGAAAGGACAAAAATGTGGTCCTTTCAAAGGCCGATTTTGACTCCGGAAGAATGCACAACTACCTGCTTACCGATGCTACTGTGATCAAAAAAAATAGCTGGGGAATTCCCGAGCCTGTTGAAGGAATTGAAATTCCTTCGGAAAAGCTTGAAGTGGTTTTTATTCCGCTGCTGGCCTTTGATAAAGAAGGGAACCGCATTGGCTACGGGCAAGGTTTCTACGACCGCTTCCTTTCTGAATGTTCCAAAAATGTCAAAAAAGTAGGCCTTTCCTTTTATAAAGCCGAAGAAAACCTGCCCGAAATAACCCCTGAAGATGTGCCGCTGGACTTTTGTGTGACCCCTGAAAAAATTTATAATTTCAAAAACTTGTAAACTTTAACGTTTTCAATTACTTTTAATCCAACCAATTAGAGATTAAATGCTCAATGACCTCCAGTTAAACAGTATTCTAGAAGACTTTGATGTTGCTTACTGGAAGATCAACCTGTTAACAAAAGAGGTCTCCTGGAGCGAGCATTTTCAACACCTCATTGGCGCTCCCGATCCCGGCAACGACAAGTTTGAGTACTTCCTGCAGCATGTGCTGCACAAGGATTACCGCTATGATTTCAGGGAACATTTTGAAGATCTCACCAACAGGAACAAACCTTTTTCGATAGAACTTCGGCTAAAGCTGGAAAACGGCAAATACCGCTGGTTTGAATGCCGCAATTTGAAAAGCCGCGAAAAAGGCCTTGCAGATGCCGCTGTTCTGCTCTTCGTCAATATTCACCAGGCAAAGCGGGATCAATACACCATTGAAGAAAACTTTTTTTACTACCGCGAAACTGCAGAGATGACCTCCACAGGCGGTTGGTATCTCGATGTAAATACAAATGCCGTCTACTGGGACAATGTGACCAAGAAGATCCTGGACTGCCCCATGGATTATGAGCCACACCCAGAGGATAAACTGCGCTTCTATGCTTCCGAAAGCCATGAACAAGTGGAAAATATGTTCAAGAAATGCAGCAAATACGGTATTCCTTTTAAAGTGGAGATCAAGATGCGGTCTTTACATAACCGCGAATTCTGGGTTAGAGCGACAGGAAAACCGGTTTACGACAATGACCAGCAGATCATAGGTGTTAGAGGCGTTTACCAGGACATAGACGAGCAAAAGACCCATGAGCTCAACCTGCAGAACTCTCTTGACATCATTGCTTCGCAGAATTCCAGGCTCTTTAATTTTGCACATATAGTTTCCCACCAGCTAAGGTCACACAGCAGTAATTTGAGCCTCGTGGCCCAACTGCTGAAAGAAGCCCGAAGCCCGGAGGACAAACTTGACCTCATCCTCAATGTGGAAAATATTTCTGAAAATCTAGAGACAGCCATTAATGAGCTCAACGAGGTGGTAACAAGGCAAAATGATCTTAAAAAAGAGCGGCAACAGGTAAAATTCAAAGATGCGCTTGACGTGGTGATCGCTTCCACTTCTTCGCTCATCAAGCGGGAAAATGCGGAGATCGTCGCGGAATTCGACAAGTTGAACGAAATAAATTACATTTCTGAGTATCTGGAGAGTATTTTACTAAATTTGATCACCAATGCTATAAAATATAAGCATAAAGGCAGAAGGCCGGTGATCTACATCCAAACTTATAAAGAACATGGAGAGGCGGTTCTCGATCTAAGTGACAACGGGATGGGTATTGATCTGGACGAGCACGGAGATAAGATGTTCGGCATGTACAAGACCTTTCACCGGCACCCGGAAGCTAACGGCATTGGGCTGTTCATAACAAAGAATCAGGTGGAGACGATGGGAGGAAGCATCTCGGTGACGAGTACGGTAAATGTAGGGACCACCTTCAAAATTAAATTTTAGCACAATGGAGCATCCAATCGAGTTGGCCTGTATTATTGATGACGATAAGATCTACGTGAACCTCGTAAAAAAGATCATCGAGATCAAGAAACTTTCCCAGAACCTCATCATCTTCAAAAATGGCAAAGAAGCCCTTGATTATTTCAAGCCCATCCTGGAGAATATGACCGAGGACAGGTTGCCAGATATTATTTTCCTGGACCTCAACATGCCCGTGATGGATGGCTGGGAGTTCCTAAGCGAATTCATCAAGATCAAGAATAACTTCAACAAAAAGATCACGCTTTACGTGGTGAGCTCTTCTATAGATCCTCGAGACCTGGAGCGCGCCAAGTCATTTAATATGGTGACAGATTATCTTATTAAGCCTATTGAGCTTAAGAAATTTGAAAAGATCTTCGACCGCGACGTGGCCTAGACTGCTGCTGCTTCTTTCTTCTCCTTCTTTTCCTGCGGAAAGGCTTTCTTATTGAAGATGATCAACAAGGCGACGCCAATGGTGATAGCCGAATCTGCAATGTTGAAAACAGGCTCAAAAAAGGTGAAATACTGGCCGCCGTACATTGGCACCCAACCGGGTAAATAACCTGACCAAAGTGGAAAATAAAGCATATCCACTACTTTCCCATGTAAAATGGTTCCGTAGCCGCCTCCTTCAGGAAAAAGACTGGCCACCTGGTTATAGCTGTGATTGAAGATCTCGCCGTAAAAAACAGAGTCTATAATATTTCCAAAGGCACCGGCAAAGATCAGCGAAATAGCCGTTATAAGGGCGGGAGAGCCGTTCTTTCTAACCGAATCATAAAGCCAGTAACCAATACCAACGATTGCGACCAGCCTGAAGCTGGTAAGAATAAGCTTGCCGTATTCCCCGGGAATTTTGGCACCCCAGGCCATTCCTTCGTTTTCTACAAAAAGTATCCTGAACCAGTCGAATACCCTTATCTCCTCCCCAAGGGCAAAATGTGTTTTGATATAGATTTTTGAGACCTGATCGATGATCAAGATCAGAACTATGAGGGCAGAAGCTTTCTTTAAGGACATTGGTTTTGTTTGAACAGGTTCAAAAATACTAATATTATTTAGTTTCGGAGACCTCAATATCGCCGTTGATGCTAGTTAGCTTTATTTTATGAGTTCCCCGGGCCGCATGCGGAATTTTGACCGTCCCGTGGCGGGTTTCAGCATCAACCAAAGCATTGCTGGTCGTCATTTCTATATTGCCGTCGTAGGTGTTGATCACAGCGTTGCCGCTAAACTCTTCAGAATAAAAAGAACCCTGTTTAAGCTGCACCAGCACATTCTCATATTCGCCTTCGAGGAAGACAGAGGCCAGGTTGGAATTGATCTCCACGTTCATATCTTCAGGGATCTGCATCTTGATCTCCATAGCGAACACTTTATGGGCGCTTAATTTGTCAAAGCCGTCCTGCAACGCCTCGGGGAAAAGCGATTTTAAAAACAGAGTTTTTCCTTTGACTTCAGAATCCAGGCTGATGTCGTTAAAATATTCGCCGTCTGCCTGTGATTTAATGCTAATGGAATGCACAGGGGCCGTCTCTATTGTTATTCTAAAGATCTCGTCGCTCGAGAGCACAATTTTATTAAGGTTTCCCGCATCTAAAACCTTGCTTACTTCTTTTTGAGCAAAGGCATTGAAGGAGAAAAATAAAAGGCAGGCAAAAATGACATTTTTCATAGGTGCTAAACCAAACAAAAAACGCTCCAAACCTAAAAGGCAGGAGCGTTTACAACATTTTTAGAATTAATTAGCGCTGCATGTTCTTAGCCTCAATGCTTAGAGTGGCATGAGGCACCAATTTTAGGCGCTCTTTTGCGATCAATTTGCCGGTTACGCGGCAAATGCCGTAGGTTTTGCTCTCAATTCGCACCAAAGCGTTCCTAAGGTCACGAATGAATTTCTCCTGTCTAATCGCCAGCTGCGAATTAGCTTCTTTGCTCATGGTTTCACTTCCTTCTTCAAAAGCTTTGAAAGTCGGCGAGGTATCATCTGTACCGTTGTTCCCGTCATTCATGTAAGCGCTTTTGTAAAGCTCCAGTTGCTCTTTGGCCTTTTCGATCTTGGCCAGTATCAACTCCTTGAACTCAGCCAGCTCTGCGTCGCTGTAACGTTCTTTTACTTCTGTTGACATAGTTCCTTAATGTTTTTTAATCAACAACCGTGTGGTCACTTCATCAAAAGAAACTTCCAAGCCGTTGTTCACTTCTTCTGCTAAGTCGAGGTTAGCAGTTAAAGTTTCGGTTTTTATATATTCAATATTTTGCTGAACGGCCTTCTCGACGGTTCCGTCCTTTTGTAGGGTCACATCAATCTTATCGGTCACCTCAAAGCCCGAGTCTTTGCGAATATTTTGGATCCTGTTTACCAGTTCCCTCGCAATTCCTTCCCTCTTAAGTTCTTCGGAAATGGTAATATCCAAAGCAACCGTGATATTTCCGGAATTGGCGACCAGCCATCCTTCAATATCCTGAGAAGTGATCTCGACCTCTTCAAGTCCCAATGTAATCATTTTCCCGTTAATGTTAACCGCCAGCTCTCCGTCCTTCTCGATTTTCTGAATATCTTCAGAAGTGAAAGAATGGATTTTTTGGGAAATCAATTTCATGTCTTTCCCAAAACGCGGGCCTAACACCTTGAAATTAGGTTTTATTTGCTTAACAAGAATTCCGGAAGCGTCATCAATGAGTTCCAGCTCTTTAACATTAACTTCAGATTTTATTAACTCAGCCACTGCCTCGATTTCGCGTTTTTGCTGCTCATCAAGCACCGGTATCATCACTCTTTGCAGTGGTTGACGCACCTTGATCATCTCTTTTTTCCTTAAAGAGAGTACCAAAGAGGAGATCGTCTGCGCCTTTTGCATTTGACGCTCCAGCTGCTTGTCGATATATCCTGAATTGGACTTCGGAAAATGCGAAATATGTACCGACTCAAAATCTTCTTTTTGAGTAGCCGCGTTAAGGTCTCTGTACAGCCTGTCCATGAAGAAAGGTGCTACCGGAGCTCCCAGTTTCGCTACTGTCTCAAGGCAGGTATAAAGCGTTTGGTAAGCAGAGATCTTATCGGGACCGTATTCTCCTTTCCAGAACCTCCTGCGGCACAGGCGCACATACCAGTTGCTCAGATTCTCCTGCACAAATTCTGAAATGGCACGTGTGGCCTTGGTGGGCTCATATTCTGCATAGAACCTGTCAACATTTTCAATAAGCGTATGCAGTTCAGAAAGTATCCACCTGTCTATTTCGGGCCGCTCTGCCAAAGGCACATCAGCTTCGGAATAGGTGAAGTTGTCAATATTAGCATATAGACTAAAGAAGGAGTAGGTGTTGTACAAAGTACCGAAGAACTTGCGTCGCACTTCCGAAATACCTTCAATGTCAAATTTGAGGTTGTCCCATGGGTTAGCATTCGAGATCATGTACCAGCGGGTAGCGTCGGGGCCAAAGGCCGCGAGGGTCTCAAAAGGATCTACGGCGTTGCCTAGCCTTTTAGACATTTTTTGCCCGTTCTTATCCAGTACAAGTCCGTTGGAAACAACATTTTTATAAGCCACATCATCAAAGGTCATCGTGGCAATGGCGTGCAAAGTATAGAACCAGCCCCTGGTCTGGTCAACACCCTCTGCTATAAAATCGGCTTTACGCCAAACTTTTTCTACTTTTTCGCTGTTCTCGAACGGGTAATGCCATTGCGCATAAGGCATAGATCCAGAGTCAAACCAAACATCGATAAGATCGGCTTCACGCTTCATTGGCTTTCCTGAATCTGAAACCAAAGTGATCTGGTCTACCACGTTCTTGTGCAGGTCAACCTTGTCGTAGTTCTCATCGCTGAGGTTACCTACTTCAAATTCTGCAAAAAGATCATCTTTCATAAAACCGGCCTCTACCGATTTCTTCATCTCCTGCTTCAGCTCTTCAACAGATCCAATAATGATCTCTTCCTTACCGTCTTCTGTTCTCCAGATAGGTAGCGGTATTCCCCAGTATCTTGACCTGGAAAGGTTCCAGTCGTTGGCATTGGCCAGCCAGTTGCCAAAACGGCCTTCCCCGGTTGATTTTGGTTTCCAGTTGATCTTCTGGTTAAGCTCGTACATCCTGTCTTTTACCTCGGTCACCTTGATGAACCAGGAATCCAGCGGATAGTACAAAATTGGTTTATCTGTTCTCCAGCAGTTTGGATAGCTGTGAACGTATTTTTCAACCTTAAATGCGCGGTTCTCCTCTTTCAGCTTGATCGCCAGCTCGACGTCAACAGATTTTTCGGGCGCTTCTCCTTCGTTGTAATATTCGTTCTTAACATACTTACCTCCAAATTCTCCCATCTCTGGCCTGAATTTCCCTTGCAGGTCAACCAGCGGCACAAGATTATCATTGTCATCTTTTACCAGCAGCGGCGGCACTTCAGGAGTGGCCTGTTTTGCCACAAGTGCATCATCTGCCCCAAAAGTAGGAGCGGTATGTACGATACCCGTACCGTCTTCAGTAGTAACGAAGTCTCCCAGGATCACTCTGAAGGCATTTTCCGGATGCTCGTAAGGCTGCGCATAAGGCAGCAACTGCTCGTATTTTATATTTTCAAGATCCCTTCCGAAGAAAGACTCTCCTATCAAAAATGGGATTTTCTTGTCACCTTCTTTGTATTCGGCTAAAGCAGCTTCAGAATCCACTTTTTTGAACTTCTTGTCGAATTGTGCTTCGGCAAGATCTTTGGCCACCACTACGGTGATAGGCTCAAAAGTGTATTGGTTGTAAGTCCTTACGCTAACGTACTGGATCTTGGGCCCAACAGTCAAAGCAGTGTTTGACGGCAAAGTCCATGGCGTGGTCGTCCACGCGATAAAGAACAACTCCCCATTTAGATTTTTTAGAAAATCCGGAAGTGTTTCTGTTTTAGCCTTGAACATGGCGGTCACCGTGGTATCGGTAACGTCCTGGTAAGTTCCCGGCTGGTTAAGCTCGTGAGAACTCAAACCAGTTCCGGCCTTTGGAGAATACGGCTGAATGGTGTAGCCCTTGTAGATAAGGCCTTTTTTGTAGATCTGCGACAGCAGCCACCACACCGTCTCCATGTATTTCGGCTTATAGGTGATGTATGGATCATCCATATCCACCCAGTAACCCATTTTTTCGGTAAGGTCGTTCCACACATCGGTGTAACGCATTACCGCATTTT
>JBAVJB010000092.1:0-10321 GCA_049687495.1 Salinimicrobium sp. | reverse complement strand
CGGCCAATCCTTGTTTGCAGGTCGTTAAACGTTCCTATCTCACCTTCCGGAAATGCCAGAATCTCCCCGTCTATCACAGTGCCGTTGGGAATAGCTTCCGAAAAAGCGGAAAATTCGGGATATTTATCCGTCACCAGTTCTTCTCCCCGGCTCCAGACGAACACCTCCCCGTTTCGAATGATCACCTGCGCCCTAATGCCATCCCATTTGTGTTCTGCACTCCATTCTTCGGGATCTCCCAGGTCTCCGGGTTCATTTTCAATGGCATAGGCCAGGTAGAAAGGATAAGGTTTAGATAAAAAATCCTCCTCGTTCTCCTCCAAAACAAGCTTCTCAAAACTCACTTTTTCAGGATCCCAGTTACCCATAAGTTTATACGCCAAAATATCTTCATCGATCCCGGTCGCTTTGGAAAGGGCCCGGGTCATCAATTTCTGGCTCACCCCGATTCTGAAGCTGCCGGTGATCAATTTGGTAAATACAAAACGCTCGTAATAGTTCAAAGAAAGCCAGTTGTTGTGCAGGTATTCCTTTTTTTCCTCTTCGGAAGCTGATTTTAGCTCGATCATCTCTCCCACGAACTGGGAAAGGCTTTTTTCACTGTTCTCTTCGGAAGGCGGAATGACGAGCGCAATGGTTTCGGCAAGATCGCCTACGATGTGGTATGATTCCTCGAACAGCCAAAGCGGAATTTTCGCTAATTCCGCAGCAAAAACCCGAAGCAAAGTGGTATTTACCGGCCGGGGCGGGCGGCGGTGCGAAAGAATAGCAATGGCCCAAACCTTATCTTTTCCTGCCGCTTCCCGAAAATAACGGGTGAGCGCCTCTACCTTGACATTGGTCTTATTGGTAGTATCCAGCTCACGAATAAGGGCCGCAAATTCCTTCATTTTTAGATTATCGTTATTTGGAAATAGTTAATAGTTTATCGTTCCTTGTTCCTCGATTTCAGGTAATAAATGCCTGCCCGCTTAGCTCTGAACACCGGGCACTTATTCCTCGTCGTCCCCGGCTTCCTTCTTCGCTTCCATTTCTGCCAATTCTCCTTCATACTGAGTTTCAGCTGTGCGGGCGTCGTAGCCCTGTTCATTCAGGAACCGGCAAAAGATCTCTGAATAGCCATGGGTACAAACCACCCGCTCACAGCCGGTAGCCTTAATGGATGACAACAGGCCCTGCCAGTCACAATGGTCTGAAAGCACAAAGCCGCGATCGACAGCACGCCGCCGGCGGGCGCCTCTAAAGGCCATCCAGCCACTGGCCATAGCCGTTTCATAAGGCACCATTTTCCTTATCCAGGTGCTGCCGTGGGCACTTGGCGGGGCGAGTACCATTCCGCCTTTGAGCTCTTCTTTCTTCAACTCCCTGGTTACTCGTGTGGTTCCGGGAAAATTCGCGAATGGCCGCAGCACTTCGGTCATGTTTTCTATAGCCCCATGAGTAAATATTTTGCCTATTGAAGGATCCAGCCCGTGCAGCAGCCGCTGGGCCTTCCCCAGGGAATACCCAAACAGGACAGATGTTTTTCCTTCTTTTTGGTTCTCCTGCCACCAATTATTGATATCGCTCATCACCTGCTGCTGTGGCAGCCATTTAAAAGCCGGAAGTCCAAAGGTACATTCGGTTATTAAAGCATCACATTTTACAGGTTCATAAGGCACCGAGATACCGTCATCCTGGGTTTTATAGTCTCCCGAAAAAACCCAAACTTCACCCTTATATTCCACCCGCACCTGTGAAGAACCTATGATATGCCCGGCAGGATGAAGCGAAAATTTGACATTATTGATGCTAAAGCTTTCCCCATAATCTACCCCGGAAACCTCAATATCTCCCAGCCTGTGTTTTATTATGGGAACGTTCGTATGATGAGTAATGTACTTTTTATGGCCCCAGCGGGAATGGTCTGCGTGGCCGTGGGTGATAATGGCCTTGTCCACAGGTTTCCAGGGGTCCAGGTACACGCCGGCCTGTTCGCAGAATATACCTTTGTCGTTGAAACAAAGCAGGGGTTTGTTAATTTTTGACGGCATATCTTCAAGTTAGGATTTTTTATGCAGGACGGCTTTGGCATTAGGAATAATTTAAAATTTCGGGCCAAGACTACTGAAGGAAATGCATATCCTAAAGATTAGTAAAAAACTAAAAGACTTTTTATGGATTACTTATCTTTGAGGAAAAACAAACTCATTTTATGTCATTTTCAGATCTATTTGGAACCGGAGAACATCTTAGAAATCTAGGGCATTTTGCCGCAATAGTTAACCTGGCTGCTGCAGACGGCGCGATCAATGAACGCGAAGAGGCACAGCTAAGGCGATTTGCAGCCAAGCTGGACATACATGAGGACGAATATGACAAGGTGCTTAAAAATCCAACCGCTTTTCCCATACATCCCAACAACAGCGTGGAAGGAAGACTGGAACGGCTGCACGACCTTCTTAAGATCATTTTTGCCGATCATGAGATCGAGGAAGAGGAAGAGGAAATGCTGAGAAAATACGCTATTGGTCTTGGCTTTTCCGAAGAAGTTTCCGAAGGCATCATCAAAAGATCAATACAGATCTTTAGCGGACAAATAAGCTTTGAAGACTATGTTTACCTGTTAAACAAAGAATAGAAGCTCCCAAATAAGGCATTAAAAAAGGGACTTTTTGAGTCCCTTCTTTTTTGTGGGTTGTTTATTTGGTTATTCTTTGGACCTGGCCATAAATTCTTCTGCTTTTTCTACCATTTCACGGCTACCGCAAAAGAAAGGCACTCGCTGGTGCAGCTCACTTGGCTCTATGTCCATGATCCTGCTGAAACCGTCGCTGGCCTTACCGCCCGCCTGTTCAGCAATATAAGCCATGGGGTTACATTCGTACAGCAACCTTAGCTTTCCATTTGGCGCTTTTGAGCTGGTAGGATAAAAATAGATCCCGCCTTTTATCATGTTTCGGTGGAAGTCAGATACCAATGATCCAATATATCTTGAAGTGTAAGGCCGGTCCCCTTTTTCTTCCTGGCAATACTTAATATAGTCTTTCACCCCCTGCGGAAAATGCACGTAATTTCCTTCATTGACAGAGTAAATATTTCCCTTTTCAGGATACCTCATACAAGGATGCGACAGGTACCAGGAACCCAGGGCCGGGTTAAGGGTAAACCCATTCACGCCGTGTCCTGTGGTGTAAACCAGCATGGTTGAGGTTCCGTAAACCACATAACCTGCGGCGACCTGCTTGTTGCCGGGCTGCAGAAAATCTTCCAGCTGCACAGGTGTTCCTACAGGAGTCACCCGCCTGTAGATGGAAAAAATTGTCCCTACGGAAACATTGACATCAATATTGGAGCTACCGTCCAGGGGATCCATCAGCACCACGTATTTGTTCTGGTGGTCACTGTTCTTACCGGCAATGGTGATAAAATCTTCCATTTCTTCGGAAGCGATTCCGCAGACGATCTGCCGATTAGTTAGGGTCTGAATAAATTTCTCATTGGCATATACGTCCAGTTTTTGCTGGTCTTCTCCCTGTACATTGGTCTCGCCCACCGCGCCGGTAATGTCTACCAGCCCAGCTTTGTTCACTTCATGGTTGACCACTTTTGCAGCCAACCTGATGGAATTGATGAGCCTTGAAAGCTCGCCCGAGGAGTAGGCAAATTCCGACTGATTTTCAATGATAAATTCCCCTAAAGTTTGATTTTTCTGGATCATTTGAAGTGTTAATATTTCTTCCTGAACAAAACTAAATCAAATAAAATTAAGCAACTATAACGTTTTCGTAAAATTTATATAAAAATCAAATTATACTTTTGCTTCAAACAGAACCTATGGATTTTTCAATAAGAAAAGCGAAGAAAGAAGACATGCCGGCCGTAATGGAGCTCATTAGAGAGCTGGCAGAATTTGAAAAAGAGCCGGAAGCCGTAGTGACTACTGTAAAGACTTTAGAACAGGAAGGCTTTGGTGAAAATCCCCTTTTTGAGGCCTTTGTAGCCGAGGTAGACGACAAGATCGAGGGGATGGCCCTGGTATACTACCGCTTCTCTACCTGGAAAGGCCGTACCTTGCATTTGGAAGACCTTATAGTAAGGGAAGAAAAGCGCGGCACCGGCTTGGGCAACGCTTTATATAAAACTGTCATCAATTACGCCGAAGAGCAGGGCTTGAAAAGAGTGGAATGGGTCGTCCTTGATTGGAATGAGCATGCCATTAACTTTTACGAACGCAGCGGGGCGACCATTCTTAAAGGCTGGTACACGGTGCAGATGGATGAGGATGGTATTAAAAAATATGTAGCTACCACGGCATGAAAGTCTTCAAATTTGGTGGCGCATCTGTAAAAGATGCCGAAGGAGTTAAAAATGTGCTGCGGGTGCTGCAAAATAGCGGCAACCGTGAAAAACTGGTGGTGATCTCGGCAATGGGAAAAACCACCAATGCGCTTGAAGAAGTGGTGAATGAATATCTCAACACCGGCAGCTATAACGACAGCCTGCAACCTGTAAAAGAGTATCATCTGGAGATCCTCAACGACCTGTTTGACAAAAAAGAAAGCGCGATATTTCAGAAGGTAAAAAAATATTTCGGAGAACTGGAGGTGTTTTTACAGCACAACCGCTCCTCGATGTACGACTTTGTCTATGACCAGGTGGTCATTTATGGAGAATTGCTTTCCACTACTATTGTTAGCGCCTACCTGGATAATAACGGCGTAAAGAACAACTGGCTGGACGCCCGCAGCTGTGTGCGTACAGACAGCACCTACAGAGATGCACAGGTGAAGTGGGATGAAACCCAGGAGAAGATCCTGGCGAACGTACAGCAGAATTCCCTTACTATTACTCAGGGTTTTATTGGAGCCGATGAGAACAATTTCTCTACCACGCTGGGCCGTGAAGGAAGTGATTATACTGCCGGAATTTTTGCCTATTGCCTCAATGCCGACAGCGTTACAATCTGGAAAGATGTACCCGGCGTGCTGAATGCAGATCCACGAGTGTTTGAGAATCCTAGGCTGCTGGAACAGATCTCTTATGAAGAAGCCATAGAACTCGCATTTTACGGGGCTTCGGTCATCCACCCAAAGACTTTGCAGCCGTTACAGCGAAAGGAAATTCCGTTGTACGTGAGATCGTTCGTGAATCTTTCCGAAGAAGGAACAGCAGTAAAAAAAGGGCAGGCCATACTTCCGAAGATCCCCTGTTTCATTGTCAAAAAGAACCAGGTGCTCATTTCACTTTCCTCTCTGGATTTTTCATTCATCATGGAGGAAAACATCAGCTACATCTTCAGTCTTTTCCATAAATATCAGATTAAAGTAGACCTAATACAGAATTCCGCAATCAGTTTCTCGGTTTGCGTTGACAATAAATTTAATAACTTAGAAAAGTTAATCAACCAACTTAAGGCTACTTTCAGGGTCACTTATAACACCGGAGTTTCCCTGTATACCATCAGGCATTTTGATGAAGCAGCGATCACGGCACTGGAAAAAGAAAAGAAGATCCTGCTGAAGCAGATCACCCGCGAGACGGTACAAATAGTGGCAACATCTTAAGAAGGACAAAAAATAACGAATGGGAATTGTAAGTGCAAAGGAAGTTGCCAAAGTAATGAACCTGGACAAGTTCGGGTTTCTTGGCACCTCAATGGGATGGGTCGTTTTAAAGACTACCAAACTCTCGGTGATCAACAAAGAATACGAAAAGCGGAAAAACCTTCCTGCTTCTCAATTCGTCGATTCTATCCTCAACCTCTTTGAGATCGACTTCGAAATTCCCGAAGAAGACCTTAAGCGCATCCCTAAAACCGGGGCTTTTATCACCATCTCTAACCACCCGCTGGGCGGCATAGACGGGATGATACTTATGAAGCTGTTGCTCGCCCAGCGGCCGGATTATAAGGTGATCGCCAATTTCCTGCTGCAACGTATTGAACCGCTGCAGCCATACATCATGCCTGTGAATCCTTTTGAAGAACACAAGGAGGCACAATCCAGCATGAAGGGCATTAAGGATGCTATTATGCACCTGCGTGACGGGAAGCCGCTCGGGATCTTTCCTGCCGGTGAGGTATCGACCTATCGTGAGGAAAAAAGGATCGTTGACCGACCCTGGGATCCGGCAGCGATGAAGTTGATACAAAAGGCGAAAGTGCCGGTGATACCGGTTTATTTTCACGCAAAAAATTCAACATTTTTCTATCGCCTGGCTTCGGTGAGCGATATTTTGAGGACCGCCAAACTGCCCAGCGAAATGCTGTCGCAGAAGAAGCGAAAGATCAAGGTGAGAATTGGAAATGCGATTTCGGGAGACGACATACAGGAGATCCCTACTACTGAAGCTTTAACAGCATTTTTACGTCGGAAGACCTACATGCTGGCTAATGCCTTCGAAAAAAAGCCATTTTTCAAAGGTATTCCGAAGAACATTAAAATTCCGAAACCACCGAAGAAGATCGTTGACGCAACCTGCAACGAGCTCATGATGGAGGAGGTCGAGACTTGCCGAAAGATGGACAAACGCCTGCTGGAAAGCAAGAATTACGAGGTGTTCCTGGCGAAGAAAGAGATCATTCCGAATATCCTGAAGGAAATAGGAAGGCTTCGTGAGATCACCTTTCGCGCCATTGGCGAAGGCACAAACATGTCTACAGATCTTGACAAATTCGACGATTATTATTACCACATGTTCCTGTGGGACAATGATGCAAACAGAATAGCCGGAGCTTACCGGATGGGAATGGGTTCCGAGATCTACGAGAAGTACGGCATCAACGGTTTTTACCTGCAGGACCTGTTCAGGTTCGAGCCTGAGCTTCACAAGATGATGAGCGAATCCATTGAAATGGGCCGGGCTTTTATCATCAAAGAATACCAGCAGCGCCCAATGCCGCTTTTCCTGCTGTGGAAGGGGATCGTGCACTGTACTTTGCGTTTCCCTATGCACAAATACCTTATTGGCGGGGTGAGCATTAGCAATAAATTCTCCAATTTCTCAAAATCACTGATGATCGAATTCATGCGCTCACATTACTACGATCCCTACGTGGCGCAGTATGTGAGGCCGAAGAAGGAATTCAAGGTAAAGCTGAAGGACGGTGACAAGGACTTCGTCTTTGACGAGACTCAAAGTGACCTCAATAAGTTCGACAAGATCATTGATGAAGTTGAACCGGGAAGCCTGCGCCTGCCTGTGCTCATCAAGAAGTACATCAAGCAGAACGCGAAGGTGGTGGCCTTTAACGTGGATCCTTTATTCAACGATGCCGTGGACGGGCTGATGTACATCAGGATAGCCGATCTTCCCGAAAGCACCGTGAAACCGGTGATGGAAGAGTTTCAGCAGGAACTTGAGAAGAAGGTGACCGAGATGAGGCGGAAGGAAAAATAACCATTCAAAAATGTCATTTCTAAGCTGAATTTTTCCGCTCACAGTTGCTTGATACCTGCTGTGATGCTTATATTCCCAAAAAACCGAAGAATATGGAAAAGATTTTGATCGTAGGTGCCACAGGAAGCACCGGAAAACGCATTATAGAGATTCTCAACAATTCGCAAAGCTTTGAACCTGTCGCCATGGTGCGGAAAAAGGAACAGCAGGAGATCTTTGATGATATGGAGGTAAAATCTATCCTTGCCGATCTTGAGCAGGAGGATTTTTCCGGAGTGATGAAGGGTGTCAAAAAAGTAATTTTTGCGGCAGGTTCCGGAGGCGATACCGGCCCTGAAAAGACTACAGAAGTTGACGAAAAAGGCGCCATAAAGATCATAGATGCCGCTAAGAAGGCAAAGGTTAAAAAGTTCATCATGCTAAGTGCAATGGGAGTAGATGAGCCCGCCAGTCACCCAAAGCTGGAACATTACCTCAAAGCAAAGGCTGCGGCAGACGAACACCTTCGTGAAAGCGGATTGAACTATACGATCATTCGCCCGGGCAGGCTTTCAGATGACATGGGAACCGGAAAGGTGGAACTCGCGCACAAGCTGGAAAATGCAGGTGAAATTCCGCGGGACGATGTCGCCTTTCTTTTGATCATGTCCCTGGCAGATCCGCTGGTGCAGAATATGACCTTTGAAGCCATTGAAGGCGAAGAGCCTATCAAATCGGCGATGATAGAGTTGAGTAAAGGATAGCTTTTAGAACCTGGATTTAGACGTTAGAAAATAGACATTGGTTCAGATATGAAATAATGGAAATCATTTTAATTCTTAAAAGATGAACGGATCAAACACTTATGTAGATTTCTATTCCGGCTCCGAAATTGAGTTACTCAGAATACAAGACCTTCTGGAGAGTGAAAATATTTCCTCCATTATTCAAAATGACCACCAATCAGGAAATATCGGCGGATTCTTTGGAGGAACTCCAAGCACTGTACGTCTGAAAGTAAAGCAAGAGGATTTTGAAAAAGCCAGAACTTTAATCGAGAGTCAAGGTTAAAAGTAGATAGAGCCATTCTGGCCATTTAAATAATAGATCATGAAACCCACCCGAAAAGACCTTTCTCCGGGAAGCCGCGTAGCCATTGTGCAGAAACAGGATCAACGCAGCGGCCGGCTGACCGAAGGAACTGTAGCTGATATTCTCACAAAATCTCCCGTCCACCCTCACGGAATTAAGGTGCGGCTGGAAACCGGGGAAGTGGGCAGGGTGCAAAAGATCATTGACACCCCTGCGTGAGTTATCAATAAGATCTTATTCGCTGGGAATTGAGAATGGTGAGCAGAGTGGCGGCAAAAATTCCCAACATAATATTTTCAAAAGAAACTCCCGCATCTATCAACAGTCCTACGACCAATGGCCCCAGCGCGGTGCTGATTACCATGAACATGGTGAACACACTGCGGATGGCTCCCAGGTTTTCGGTACCATAGATTTCGGCCAGCAGTGCGGTCTTTACAGTTCCGGACATTCCAACCGTCACCCCCATCATGACAAGGAAAACCAGGGCTCCGGTAATGCTATTCATAAGAGCCAGCGGCAGAAGTCCAAGTCCAAAAGGGATCAGGTAATACCTGAACATTTTCCGGGCAGTGAACTTATCCACCCAAACTCCCCCGAAAAGTGAAAACAGAAAGCGGGTTATCGCATACACAGTGAAGAAAGTGGCATATAACTGAACAGACCAGCCTTTGTTCTCAACAAAAACATACTGATAAAAAATTATTGCGGTAGCCGAAAAACTCAGAATAAAACTGGCCGGCACCATTACTCCAAACTTCCTGTCAAACACAATGCTTTTATAATTTCCCAATAAGGACCAGAAAGAGGGTCTTCCGGTGGTGGAAAGTTTCTCGTCAAAGACTTCAAGATTAGTATATTTCAACCTTAGCAGGTAGAGCAATAAAAAGGCGCCACTGGCAAAAGCTGCAACTCTCCAGTCAAACCAGGCTATTAGTGAAGCGATGATCACGGGAAATATGGCCTCCCCTACCGAGAATCCAAGTGAAGAAAAACTCAACGCCTTTCCCCTGTCGGCCACAAATTGCTTAGACATAATGGTCATACTAATATGGGTAAGCAATCCCTGTCCCGTAAGGCGCAGGCCGGTAATAGCCAGGGCAAGGAGAATGAGGTTGGTTGATAATCCTAAAAGAATACTGGAAATTGCCAGTCCAACTACCACAAAGGCGGTGACTTTCTTCGCCGGTTTATGATCTACCGTATGTCCAACAGATAACATGATGAAGGAGGCAGTAATGGTACAGCCGGCATAAAGAGCTCCAAAGGTTCCTTCGGAAATCTGAAAAGAACGCAGGATTTCCGGAACGTACAGCGAGATCAAAAAGGTCTGGCCAAACCCGGATAAGAACGTGAGCAACCATCCAAAACTGACTTTCCTGAAATTCCCTTTCAGGAAGAAATAAAAATCCTTCAAAACTACCTTTTTAGAGCAGGCAAAGGTACGCTGCTTCGGGAGGAATAAAAGTACGCCCGGTAGGAATTCTCTTTTCCGTTATAAAAAAGCCTTATCCACCGGTTCCCAAAGTTCAATTTTGTTACCTTCAGGATCGAGGATCCAACCGAACTTACCATAGTCATAAGTCTGCATTTCCCCTACTACCTCTACACCTTCTTTTTTGAGGGCCTTTAGCAGTTCTTCCAGGTTCTCTACCCTAAAGTTCATCATGAACTGCTTTTTTGAAGGTTCAAAATAATCGGTATCCTCTTTCATTGGGCTCCACTGCGTAATGCAGTCTTTGCCCTCACTATCTTTCCACCAGAAGCTGCAGCCATATTGATCGGTATTCATTCCGAGGTGTTCTTTGTACCATTTTTTGGCCGCATCAGGATCTTTAGATTTAAAGAAAAAGCCTCCAAGGCCGGTAAC
>JBAVJB010000091.1:0-2052 GCA_049687495.1 Salinimicrobium sp. | reverse complement strand
CAGACCGGCAGGTGAGGGAAGGGCATTGGCTGCGGGAAGAAAACCGGGGAGTAGAGCTGGAAGGCAAGACCGTGGGAATCATCGGCTACGGAAACATGGGTAAAGCCTTCGCAAAAAAACTGAAGGGATTTGACTGCGAAGTATTGTGCCATGATATTCTGGAAGGCGTGGGAGATGAAAATGCGCGACAGGTTTCACTTAAGGAACTGCAGCAGAAAGCTGACGGTTTAAGTTTGCATACGCCCTGGACTCCGCTTACAAATCGCATGGTAGATTCAGATTTTATCAATGCCTTTAAAAAGCCTTTTTGGCTGATCAACACGGCTCGTGGCAAAAGCGTGGTTACTGAAGACCTGGTAGAGGCACTTCGACAAAAAAAGATTTTGGGTGCTGGTCTCGATGTCCTAGAGTATGAAAAAAGCTCTTTTGAAGAGCTCTTCAGCAACAAAGAAGAAATGCCAAAGGCGCTGCAGGAGTTACTGATTATGGATAACGTGTTGCTAAGTCCACATGTGGCGGGTTGGACCGTAGAATCTCACAGGAAATTGGCAGATACTATAGCATCGAAGATTATTAACGAGTTTGGAAGTGCTTCAGAATAAGCTTTTTCTTTTACAGTTTCACCTCATTTTCTAAAGGTTTTCCTTTTTCGAAATCAGAAATATTTTGGAGGGTGGTCTTAGCAATATCTTCTAAAGCTTCTTTGGTGAAAAATCCCTGGTGTGCCGTGATCAAAACATTAGGGAAGGTCATTAATCGGGCGATAAGATCATCGGGAATTATGCTTTCTGAAAGGTCTTTAAAGAAGATCTTTTCCTCCTGCTCATAAACGTCTATTCCCAGGTATCCCAATTTTCCGTTTTTCAAGAATTTTACTGCAGCCTGGGTATCTATGACAGCACCTCTACTGGTATTTATAAGCATTGCTCCCGGCTTGATTTGAGAGAACGCCTTCTTGTCAATAAGATGATGGGTTTCGGGGGTAAGCGGACAATGAAGTGATATGACATCTGCCTGCTGTAGAAGAGTGAAGAAGGGCTTATATTCTACTCCGGCTTTTTTCAATTTTGCAGATTCGAATTTATCATAGGCTATCACTTTACAGCCAAACCCAAGCATGATCCTGCAAAAAGCAGCGCCTATCTTTCCCGTGCCTATCACTCCGACGGACTTTCCGTAAAGGTTGAATCCGGTTAATTTATCCAGCGAAAAATTGTTCTCCCGCACCCGGTTATACGCTTTATGGGTTTTGCGGTTTAACGTAAGGATAAGAGCTACTGCGAGCTCGGCTACAGCCTGTGGAGAATAGGAAGGCACTCTTACCACTTTAATATTCTTCTGTTGTGCAGCCTCAAGATCCACATTATTGAAACCGGCGCAGCGTAAGGCAATAAGTTTTACTCCGTTTCCGGAGAGTATTCCTACGGTTTCCTGATCCAGTTTATCGTTGACAAAGACGCATACGGCTTCAAAAGCTTCCGTGAGATTTGCGGTGTTCTTATTCAATGGTATGTCCAAATATGAAAGCTCGTGCCCGGCAGTTTTGTTGGCACGGTCAAAGAACTCCCTGTCATATGACTTTGTACTGAATACTGCTACTTTCATCTTCCTTTTGAATAGATTCGCAATTAAGATGAGGGACAGAAGGCGATTTGGAGAAGTCAAAAAGATCTTAGGATCTTCTATTTAAAGGTAATGAAAAATGTGGTGTCAAAAAGGCCTTTTTGACACCCTTCTTTAAAGGATGCTACCTGAACCGGCTACACTAAATTCCTGAGAGCATTATCACCGTAATCCCTTATTTCTGAAGGCTCGTTGTTTTGGAGGTACTCAAAAATGTCATTTTTTGATCCTCTTCTTTAATTCCCGTATTCTCCTTTTTATATCTTTACTTAACAACAAACTTAGAAACTATGAAAAAACGAGTTACCGGCCTTGGAGGCTTTTTCTTTAAATCTAAAGATCCTGATGCGGCCAAAAAATGGTACAAAGAACACCTCGGAATGAATACCGATCAATATGGCTGCAGCTTCTGGTGGAAAGATAGTGAGG
>JBAVJB010000090.1:0-8760 GCA_049687495.1 Salinimicrobium sp. | reverse complement strand
CATTGCCATGTCTGAAATGATCTCCAAAAATCCGCTTTTTGAGCTGATGGAGCTCAAGGCATGGAACTGGGTGCAGTTTGGCCTGTCACTGCCGGTGGTGTTCTACGCGACCTGGATGTTCTTTGAGCGCGCCTGGCGATCCATAAAATCCTGGAACTTGAACATGTTTACCCTCATTGGGATAGGTGCAGGGGTGGCGTGGACCTTTAGTGTCTTCGGAATGGTATTTCCGGATTTCTTTCCGGCGCAATTTAAGACTCCGGCGGGAACGGTGCATGTTTATTTTGAGGCAGCCACAGTGATCCTTACGCTGGTATTGATGGGGCAGGTACTGGAAGCGCGAGCCCACAGCCGTACCAATTCGGCTATTAAAGAACTGCTGAAGCTGGCTCCCAACAAAGCCACTATTGTAGTAGACGGCGAAGAAAAAGTTATAGATACCGATAAAATCGAGGTGGGCGACATACTTCGGGTAAAACCCGGAGAAAAGATCCCGGTTGACGGAAGCATTCAAAAAGGAGAGACTAACATCGACGAATCCATGATCACCGGGGAACCAATTCCGGTAGAAAAAGTGGAGGGCGATATGGTAACTTCAGGAACTATCAACGGCAACCGCAGCTTTACTATGGTTGCTGAAAAAGTTGGAAATGAGACCCTGTTGGCGCAGATCATCAAGATGGTCAACGACGCCAGCCGTTCCCAGGCGCCCATTCAAAAACTTGCCGACAGGATCTCCGGATATTTCGTACCGGTAGTAGTTGGTATTTCCATCATCACCTTTGTCATTTGGGCAATCTATGGCCCTGAACCGCAGTATGTATATGCGCTTATCAACGCCATTGCCGTTTTGATCATTGCCTGTCCGTGTGCGCTTGGCCTTGCCACGCCAATGTCGGTCATGGTAGGAGTGGGTAAAGGTGCGCAGAACGGAGTGTTGATCAAGAACGCGCAATCTTTGGAGCAAATGAACCAGATCGACGCGCTCATTATTGACAAAACAGGAACTATTACTGAAGGAAAACCTTCAGTAGAAAAAGTGGTCGCCAATGCAGATTTTTCCGAAGAGGAAGTGATCAAATTTCTGGCATCGGTGAATTCACAAAGTGAACACCCGCTGGCCAGTGCTACAGTGAATTATGCAAAGGAGCGTAAAATTACCCTTTTTGAAGCTTCAGATTTTATTGCTGTCACCGGAAAAGGAGTGACCGGAATGGCTTCAGGAAAAGAAGTGGCCATCGGGAATGAAAAACTGATGCAGCAGTTGGATGTGAATGTTTCCGAAGAGCTTCAGCAAAAAGTGAAGCAGGAACAGGAGCAGGGAAAAACTGTATCCTATGTTGCTATCAATCATAAAGTGGCCGGATATGTGACGATCACCGACCCCATCAAGAAAACCAGTAAACAGGCGATCAAAGAATTGGTCGATGATGGCGTGGAGGTCATTATGCTTACGGGCGATAATGAGAATACCGCAAAAGCAGTGGCTTCTGAGTTGCATCTTTCAGGTTTTAAAGCCGGAATGCTTCCGCAGAACAAGCTGGAAGAGGTAGAGAAACTGCAAAAGCAGGGCAAAAAAGTTGCCATGGCCGGGGACGGGATCAATGATGCGCCCGCGCTTGCAAAAGCCGATATAGGAATCGCCATGGGAACCGGAACCGATGTTGCCATTGAAAGTGCCGAGATCACGCTTGTAAAAGGAGATCTGCACGGGGTGGTGAAGGCCCGCAACCTGAGCAAAAAGGTGATGGGCAATATCAAACAGAACCTGTTCTTCGCGCTTATTTATAATACGCTGGGAGTGCCAATCGCGGCCGGAGTACTATACCCTTTCTTTGGACTCTTGCTGTCACCAATGATCGCGGCGCTGGCGATGAGCTTTAGTTCGGTCTCTGTAATTGCCAATGCGCTGAGGTTAAGAACAGCGAAAATTGACTAGTCAAAAATGACATTTTTGAGAGGTGTTAAATTAAAAGAATTTTATGCAGGAATTTTTGAAGAGCTGGGGAGAAGCCGCTTACACAAGCACTGGATTTTTTTGGATGGCGCTATGGGCGTTCATTCTGGGCTACATCATTAGTAGCGGGATTCAGGTGTTCGTGACTGAGAAAAAAATGGAAAGAACTATGGGTGATAAAGATTCTAAAGGGGTGCTGCTAGGCACCTTTTTTGGCTTTATAAGTAGTTCCTGTAGTTTTTCTGCATTGGCTTCCACCAAAAGTCTCTTCAAAAAAGGCGCAGGTTTTATTCCGTCTATAGCATTTCTACTGGCTTCAACCAACCTGGTGATCGAGCTGGGGATCATTATCGCCATCTTTCTCGGCTGGCAGTTTGTCGTCGGGGAATATGTGGGCGGCTTAATGTTGATCCTGATCTCCTGGTTACTGGTCAGGATCTTTAATCCGAAGAAGTTAATCAAAAAGGCGCGGGAGCGGTTAAAGGGAGATAAAGATGATGAAGGCGATCCCGACAAAGACTGGAAAGATCGTATAAAATCTGAAACTGCCTGGGCAAAGGTGGCCAAACAGTACGTGATGGAGTGGAAGATGGTGTGGAAAGATGTTACCATTGGCTTCACCATCGCCGGAATTGTTGCGGCCTTCGTTCCTGACTCGTTTTTTCAAACGCTGTTCATCAATAGCGGTCCCGAAGCGGGAGAATTGGGCTTTTTTACCATTTTTGAGCATGTGATCGTGGGGCCGATAGCAGCTTTTCTTACGTTTATTGGGTCAATGGGAAATATACCACTCGCGGCTTTGCTTTTCGGGAAAGGAGTGAGCTTTGCCGGGGTGATGGCTTTTATCTTCAGTGACCTGGTAGTATTTCCTGTTCTGCGGATCAATGCGAAATATTACGGCTGGAAAATGTCATTTTTCATCCTCTTTCTGTTGTTCACTTCCCTTATTGGTGCTTCGCTGTTGCTGCACTACTCGTTTGACCTCATGAGCCTTTTACCCGATCCAAAGAACGTGAAGATCCTGTCTTCAGATCACTTCAAGATCGACTACACTTTCTTTCTGAACCTCGGTTTTCTTATTTTCTCCGGAATCCTCATTTATTTAGGCTTTTTTAAGAGGAAAGATGTGAAGCACATGAAAGAAATGGCGCCAAAAAGTGAACTGGTGGAGCGCATTATGAAATACCTGGCCTTTATTTGTTATGCCTGGCTGGTGGCAGGATGGGTCATCAGGTTTTGGGTGGTATAATAAAAAAGCCGGTTGAAATTTTCAACCGGCTTTTTGCTATAGTTAGAAAAACAATTAGCTGTTAGGATCAAGGATTAGATTCACTCTTTCCAATGCATCCTGCAGGTGATACCTGGTCATGGTATCACGGCTTCTGCCAATGGAGTTCCTTAGATCTCTCTGAAGTCTTTTCAGCTCTCCACGAACCACCGGGCGAATGTCACTCTGTGCAACATCTACGTTAGAACGGGTGATCCAGGAACGGTATCTCGCCGGGATCTCAGGTTGTTCTTCAGTCATTAAGTGTTCCATACGATCAATGTAAGCGCGCTGCAGGTTTCTTCGGTAAGTGTCAATTGACTTTCCGCTGCGAAGCTCGCTCCAGATGCCGCTTCTTAGGTCGGTCATCATATCGAGAAGTCCGTAAGCTTTACTGCCGTTAACTTCTTCGTTTTCTATCAATCTGGCCATTCTTCCGAAGTCAAGAAGATTGTTTAAAGTACGTTCCTGCGTGCTTCTTACACGCTCTACGTTTCCGTCGAACTCGATCTTGTTGAAGATGTCCTGGTCGATCAACCATTCAGGAGTTTCGAACAATTGATTCTGAAGGAATTCCATTGCTCTTTCCTGCTTGTCATTTGAAACATGAGCAAAAACGGCTCCTTCCTGGTCGTAAGTTTTTGTCGTCTTCACGACTCCACCAATATTGGCAGTCACATGGCCCATGTAGCGGTTGTACTGTGCCAGCACCTGCCCGTACATGGTCTCCAGGTCTTCGTAGTCTTTTCCTTCCTCGGCTGTCCACTCGATAAGGTTAGGAACGATGCGCTTCAGGTTCTTGATTCCATACATGCTCGCGCGCATTGAATCGTCACCAAGATCTTCGGTTTGAGAAGTAGGATCGATCACCCCGCTTTGCTGAGCTCCGAATCTATAGACGGGGTCGCCGGCATGCTTAAGGATCCATTGATCAAGGATCTTCTTTTCTTCTTTCGCGGTCTTATCCGGAAGTGGGCGGTAACCCCATTCAATAGCGTACTTGTCATAAGGTCCAATGTTTGGCATTAGAGCCACATCTCCATCTTCAGGCTGTGCGATATAATTAAAACGCGCATAGTCCATGATAGAAGGCGCAGTACCATATTTAGCGGTGAATTCAGGATCTCTCAAAGATTCTACGGAATAAGCAACAGAACTTCCCATGTTGTGAGGCAATCCAAGGGTGTGCCCAACTTCGTGAGAAGATACGAACCTGATCAAACGGCCCATGATCTCATCCTTAAATTCAACCCCACGTGCATCGTCATTGATGGCGGCAGTTTGTACAAAGAACCAGTTTCTCAAAAGGCTCATCACATTGTGGTACCAGTTGATATCTGATTCCAGGATCTCTCCTGAACGCGGATCGCTTACGTGAGGTCCATTTGCATTTGGAATAGGAGAAGCAAGATAACGCACTACAGAATAGCGCACGTCTTCAGGGCTCCAATCCGGATCTTCTTCAGGAGTTGGTGCTTCTTTGGCGATAATGGCATTTTTGAAACCTGCGGCTTCAAAAGCAACCTGCCAGTCTTCGATCCCCTGCTTGATATAAGGCACCCATTTTTTAGGAGTGGCACGGTCGATATAATAAACGATCTGCTCCTTTGGTTCAACCAGTTCCCCATTTTTGAACTTCTCCATGTCCTCGTCCTTCACCTCAAGTCTCCAACGGTCAAGGTAACGCACGGTTTTACTTTGCTGAGCGTCTAATCCGTAGTCGGTTTGTCCTCTTGAGAACCAGCCTACGCGCTCATCGGCGTAACGTCTTTTCATTGGTTCCTTCGGAAGAAGGATCATCGAGTTGCTCATCTTAACTGAGATAGAAGCAGTGCTTTCGTTGGATGGAGGATTGCCCGCGTTGTAAGTCTTTACGTGACGAACTTCAATGTTTTTAGGATAACTCCTGATGGTGTCGATATACGAGCGGTCCGCGTCCAGGCGGGTGATCTTGTAGTTCTTTCTCCTGCTTTCAGGAAAACCAAGCGCCTGTACATCTTTTTCAAAAAGGTCGTTTACCTTGATCACTGTGGCATCATTCACAGAATCTTTGTGAAAGGCTGCAATGTCAAAAGAAAAGAGGATAGGCTCAAAGTTGGAATTCACAACCGCCTCATGAATAGGAAGGGAATCGGCTGCGTAGATCTCGTGGGAAACCACTCGCAGATAAACGTTCTTGTTCTTCTTCTCCCAACGCAATACCTGGGTGTCCTGCTTTCCACCTCCAAATCCAATTCCGGAAGCGGTTTGGGCGATACGGGTAACCATCAACATCTCGCGGTTGAAAAGGCTGTCCGGTATTTCGAAGTAATAATCGTCCTCTACCCGGTGTACGGTGAAAAGACCCTGATCTGATTTTGCTTTTTTGGTAATTACCTTGTCGTAGTCTTTGATGCCGTTCTTGTCCTTTGCGGAAGTTTTGGCGGTAGTTACGGCTGCTTTCTTGTTCTTCTCTGGCTGAAAGACAGCACAACTCGTCAAAGAGAAAGAAAAACAAACAATTGCCAGCCGATACAGTAATCGGTTGTTCATGTAATGTGAAATTTTGGTTAAAAGAAGCCCAATGTAAAAAAACAATAGCTGTGTACCTAACACAAAGTTGTTTAATGACAAGGGGTTGCAGTCTGCAATGCTTGGACAGCAACAGCGGCAAAAGGTTTAAAAATTTTAACGTTTTTGAAGCTGAAGCAAAAAAAAGCCACGGCTGCCGTAGCTGCCGTGGCTTTATATACCTGTCAAAAATGACTTTTTAGAACCACTTTTCTACCTCGTCCAGCTGTAGGGCTGCGATAGGTAGTTTGTTCTTTTTTCTAAGTCCGTTGAGTTTCTGGTGCACCTGAGTTGGTTTTTGCTCCTTCAATTTTGCTACAGACCAGTACTCGTGCATCACCGTATCTACCCATTCCTGCGGAACTCCCAGCTTTAGGAAATCTTCCGGCTGTGGGGTAGGCGCTTTCTTCTCCGGTTTCATTTGCGGGAAGAACAGTACTTCCTGAATAGATTGTTTGTTGGTAAGGAACATGATCAACCTGTCCATCCCAATCCCCAATCCCGATGTTGGAGGCATTCCGTATTCCAAAGATCTTAAGAAGTCGTTGTCGATAAACATCGCTTCGTCATCCCCTTTTTCAGACAGTTCGAGTTGCTCTTCAAAACGGGCTCTCTGGTCGATAGGATCGTTCAATTCAGAATAAGCGTTGGCGATCTCTTTTCCGCAGACCATCAACTCAAAACGCTCTGTCAACTCCGGATTTTCACGGTGTTCCTTACAAAGCGGGCTCATTTCTTTAGGATAATCTGTAATGTAAGTTGGCTGAATAAAATTGCCCTCACATTTTTCTCCAAAGATCTCATCGATGAGTTTTCCTTTACCCATGGTGTCATCTACCTCGATGCCCATTCCTTTAGCAGCCTCAAAAAGTTCTTTTTCAGACTTGCCTGTGATATCGAAACCGGTGAATTTCTTGATCGCATCGGTCATGGTCACGCGGGCGTAAGGCGCCTTAAAGTCTACTTCGTGTTTTCCGTAGGTGGCTTTGGTGGTGCCGTTCACTGCAAGCGCACAATACTCCAGCAGCTGCTCTACAAACTCCATCATCCAGTTGTAGTCTTTATAAGCTACATAGATCTCCATGGCTGTGAACTCAGGGTTGTGAGTACGATCCATTCCCTCATTTCTGAAGTTTTTGGAGAACTCATACACTCCGTCAAATCCGCCTACGATTAGCCTTTTTAGATAGAGCTCATTGGCGATCCTCAGGTAAAGCGGAATGTCAAGGGCATTGTGGTGTGTGATAAACGGCCTTGCCGCTGCACCGCCGGGAATAGACTGCAAAATAGGGGTCTCAACCTCAAAATAACCTCTTTCGTTGAAGAAGGTACGCATCGCGTTGAAGAGTTTTGTTCTCTTCACAAAGATCTCCTTCACTTTAGGGTTTACTACCAGGTCTGCATAACGCTGGCGGTAACGCAGCTCAGGATCGTTGAATTCGTCAAAAGTTTTACCTTCTTTATCGGTCTTTGGAAGCGGAAGGGGCTTCAGCGATTTGCTCAACAGCTTGTAATCTTCCACTTTAACGGTCATTTCACCTACCTGCGTCTTGAAAAGTTCCCCTTCAATACCAATGAAGTCTCCAATGTCGAGTAGTTTTTTATAAACGTCGTTGTATTTGCTTTTATCTTCTCCCGGGCAGATCTCGTCACGATTAAAATATACCTGAATCCTTCCTGTGGAATCCTGAATTTCGGCAAAAGAAGCTTTTCCCTGGATCCTTCTGGACATCAGGCGGCCGGCGATCACCACCTTCTTGTTCTCCTCAAAGTTCTTCTTTATTTCAGCTGCGGTATGGTCAACCGGAAAAAGTGCTGCCGGATAAGGGTCTATATTCAGTTTCCGCAGAGATTCAAGTTTCTCGCGGCGAATTATTTCCTGTTCAGATAAATGCATGTTTTTTATTTCAAATTTCGACTTGCAAAGATACAGACTATAGCATAACCAATCAATTGTTTTTTAGCGGTCTCGCCGGGCTTTTTCTCTGGCTTAGAAATTGGTATCTTTGTAGACGATTATGAGCATCTGGAGAGTTTTACTGTCGATATTATTTCCGCCCCTGGCAGTGCTGGACAAGGGTTGCGGCTCTGTGTTGATCGTTTTGATCCTTACCCTATTAGGTTGGATCCCCGGCGTGATCGCCGCATTGATCATATTGAATAGGAGGTAGTTGTTTTTTGGGTAATTACTTTATCTTTAGTGGTATGGAAAATTTATTGGAAAGAATAACAATTGATCCCGACCTATGTGGAGGCAAGCCGACTGTAAGAGGTACCAGGATGACGGTGCAAACGATTTTGGAGTATTTGGGAGCGGGGGACGCCAAAGAAGAAATTCTGGAACAATATCCATTTCTTGAGCCTGAAGACATTAATGCCTGCCTTAAGTTCGCTTCCTCGGTGATGGACAACAATTTTGAAGTCAAAGAATTGAATGGCTAAATTTCTTGTTGATGCCAATCTTCCAGTGAAGTTCAGATTTTGGTCTGGAGTAGATTTTTTACATGTAGCAGCAATTGATCCCACCTGGTCTGACTCTCAAGTATGGAAGTATTCAGAATTAAATGATCTTAAGATTATTACAAAAGATGCTGTTTTCTCTGACCGGATCATTGCAGTTTCACCTCCACCAAGAGTGATTCATTTCAAAACCGGTAACTCGAGACTAAAGGATTTTCATGATTTTATTGCGAAGCATTGGAATGAAATCAGGCGGTATAGTGAGACGCATAAACTTGTAAATGTTTACGCGGATAAAATAACAGGAATAAAATAAGATTTGAATAAAAAGATACAATTTCAGGAACTGGGATTAAAGGACTACAAAGAGACCTGGGATTACCAGGAGGAACTCTTCAGGCAGATCCTTGATACTAAAATAAAGAACAGGCGGGAAGATGCTTCCGAAGACACTTCTAATTACCTGCTGTTCGTGGAGCATCCTCATGTTTACACCCTCGGGAAAAGCGGGGACATCAGCCATTTG